>DVFI01000068.1 GCA_018713305.1 Candidatus Avichristensenella intestinipullorum | reverse complement strand
CCGTCGCGTTTTGCGCGCGGGAATCCCAGGAATTGAGGCTGCCCTGCAGGGATTCAATGCTGTACTGCACTTCGCTCAGACGGCTTTCAATCTCGATGACGTCCGTCATGGATTGCGCCTGAGCGAGCAGCTCTTCCAGACGGTCGCGCTGGGCCTGGTACATTTCCAGACGCCCCTGCACATCGTAATAACTGTCGGAAATATCCTCCGCGCTTTCCTCGCGCGCCGTCAGGACGCCGATGGCGCTGATTTGTTCCACAAAGTCGTCCAGCGCGGCAACCGGCACGCGCAGCGTCATGCGCGCATAGCGGCCCGCCTCGGGGTTGTCGGCGATGGCCTCGCCCGTGGTGGACTGGTACTCCGCCCAGCCGCCCGCCTGCTCCAGGAGCGAAAGAATCTGCGCGACGTCCTCCTCGTAGCGGGAGCTGTCCAGCGAGATGCTGGCGGTGCGCAGGACGACCGCGCTGTTCAGCGTGCTGCCGTCGCTTGCGGCGCCGGCAGCGGACCGCGACTCCGGCTCCGCCGCGAGCGTGTCCGGCAAGCCATAGGAACGGGTCATGCTCTCGGATACCGTATAGCCGGTCTGACCGGCCTCGGAGACGGACTGCGCCGCCGGTTGCGCCATGCGCATCAGCGCAGTGCCGCCGAACAGGAATACCGCCGCGGCGGCTGCCGCCGTCCATGGAATCCAGGCCGGTTTGGCCTTGCGCGGAGCGTTTTCCCCGGCGCGTATCGCCTCCCGCCACCCCCGGGAAAATGCTTCCGGCATTTCCACCTCGTCGTCCAGGGACGACAGCGCCTGCAGAAGCGCCGTATGCTCGGCCAGTATGGCGGCGCAATGCGGGCATTGTTCGGCATGCGTCCTGAGCTGCGCTTCTGCCTGCGCATCGGGCAGGGAGGAGAGAAGCGCCTCAAATTCGTGACATGTCATGCGTCTTTCCTCCTCTCGCTTGCATAGACGTTTGCCGTAAAAAATAGTTCCGCATTTTGGGAAAGAATCCCACGAAGTTTTTCCCGGGCGCGGTTGATGCGCGATTTGACGGTGCCCAGGGGGGCGTCCAGCATTTCGGCCACCTCTTCATAGGAAAATCCCTGCACGTCGCGCAGCACAAGCGCCGCGCGCATCTCTTCCGGCAGGGAAGCGATGGCTTCGGCCAGGGCCTGCTTTCGCGCGTCTGCTTCGACGTGACGTTCGGGACTGTCGACGGGATTGACGGGCGAAAACCCGCTCTCCGTCAGCGCGTCCAGCGAAACGGAAGGCCGGTTTTTCTTTTTGCGCAGCAGGTCCACGCAGGTGTTGGCCGCCACGCGAAAGGCCCAGGTCGCAAAGGAGGCCTGGCGCCGGTAGGAATGCATCGCGCGCCAGACGCGCAGCATGGCTTCCTGCGAGCAGTCCAGCGCGTCCTCGCGATTGCCGGCCATGCGCAGGCACAGCGCGTAAATGCGCTTTTCCAGCGGCGCCATGAGCATTTCGAAGGCGTCCGCATCGCCTTTTTGCGCCCGGCGAATCAACAGCTCATCCTGTTGCATCGGGTCACCTCCCAGTAGATAAACGCAGGTCCGCGGGGAATTGTTCCATCTTCGGCGGCGTTACCGCCAAACCTGGAGGATATGGCACTTGAGGTATTGCGTCTCCGGCGAGGCGGGCAGAATGGGATGATCCCGCCCCTGCGTGCGCGCTTCCATCTGGCGCAGCGTGACGCGCGCGTCGGATGCGGCGGAGACGAGCATATCCGCAAACGCCTGCGGCGAAACGTGGTGAGAGCAGGAACAGGTAATCAGAAAACCGCCGTCGCGCAGCAGCTTCATGGCGCGCAGGTTGATTTCCTTGTATCCGCGCAGCGCAGCCTCGGCCGCCGCGCGCGTTTTGGTAAAGGCGGGAGGGTCGAGGATAATCGCGTCATACTGCTCGCGTGCGTCGTAACGGGCGCGCAGCAGGTCAAAGGCGTTGGCCTCTTCCAGGGCGATGCTCAGCCCGTTGCGCTCGGCGTTGCGGGCGGCCTGGCGGCAGGCCAGGTCGGAAATGTCCACGGCGGTGACCTCCGAAGCGCCGTAGTGCGCCGCGTGCAGCGCAAACGCGCCGGTATGCGTGAAGCAGTCCAGCACGCGCGCACCGCGCACAAAGGGGGCGATGGCGGCGCGGTTTTCCTTCTGGTCCAGGAAATAGCCGGTCTTCTGTCCCCGCTTGACATCCACCAGAAAGCGCAGCCCGTTTTCCGTCATCTCCACTTCGTCGGGCACGCTGCCGTGCAGGAGCCCCTGCGTCTGCTCCATGCCCTCCAGCTCGCGCACCTTCACATCGCTGCGCTCCCAGACGCCGCGCGGCGAAAGCTCTTCCATCAGCGCGTCCACCACCGTATCCTTCCAGCGCTCCATGCCCAGGGCCAGGGACTGGATGACCACCACGTCGCCAAAGCTGTCCGCCACCAGCGCAGGCAGCCCGTCCGACTCGGCGAACACAACGCGGCAGCTGCGCAGGTCCGCGAACAGACGGCGGTAGGCGACCGCACGATGCACGCGCTTTCGGATGAACGCCTCGTCCACCGGCTCGTCGTGCGTGGTAAACAGGCGCAGCGCGATTTGCGACGCGGGATTGTACATCGCGCGGCCCAGAAAACGGCCCCGGGCTGCCACAACATCCACCACGTCGCCCGGCGTAAAGGCCCCTTCCACGCGCTGGATGTCGGAACGAAATACCCAGGGATGCCCGTGCAGGACGCGCTTTTCGCGGCCGGGGACCAGATATGCTTTGGCCATGATGTTCCCTCCCTGCGGCGACATGCGCCGGATGCAGTGTATCAGAAGAAACGGCAGAATAGCGCGCGTTCGGACGGCCGGCGAGGCCCGGGCAAAAACCCGGCGAAAGCAAAACGGGCGGCGTATACGTCCGTTCAGACCGTCGACAACGTGTTGTCGACGGTCTTTCGCTGCAAGGCTGTTTCTCAGCCTTGCAGCGAAGGGAACATCATGTTCCTGTGCGCGAAGCGCACGGCCGGAACATGATAGCGGAAGCGGCTTGCA
>DVFI01000067.1 GCA_018713305.1 Candidatus Avichristensenella intestinipullorum | reverse complement strand
ATAGGCGCCCAGGTTCGGGTCTTCAATCTGGCTGCCGATGGACGGCTGCGGCCGCGGGGTGTCCAGCACCTGCGGAACATAGTCGATTTGTCCGTCGTCCGCCTCGGTCATCGCCTCCGCGGGGGCCTCATAGATGAGCACCAGCACTTCCTCGATATGCATAAAATCGACAAACGGCTCCACCACGACATAATGCTTGTTTTCGTCCAGGTAGCGCGTGCTTTCGCGCACGGTGCCAATCCGGATGCCTTTGGGGAAGGGCTGGCCCACGCCGCTGGTCACGACGGTATCGCCGGGGCGCGGAACGACGTTGGCGGGCAGATAGTACATGCGGCAGGTCGGTTCCTCCTCCAGGCCCAGCGTACCCTTGATGGTGCCCTGATCGCGCGAGCTCTGGATAATCGCGCCGATGCTGGCGCGGCTGTCGACAATGGACATGACCTGCGCGGAGGTTTCAAAGACCTCGCTGATATAGCCGATAAGGCCGTCCCCGTTGACGACGGCCATGTACTCCTTGATGCCCTGCTGCGCGCCCTTGTCAATGGTGAACTGCTGGAACCAGTTGCCGGTCTCCTTGTCCGTCACGCTGGCCTTGATGGGGTTCATCTCCATGGCGACGTATTCGTCATAGACGCCCAGCATCTTTTCCAGGCGCTCGTTTTCCGCCTCCAGCTCCTCGGCCAGCAGCGATTTATACATCAGCTCCTCGTTCTGCGCGCGAAGCTGATTGTATTCGATTTCAATCGTCTGGCTCAGTTTCCAGCTTTCCAGATACCCGGAAATGCCGTTTTTGACCCAGGAGACGGCGCTCTGCATCGGCTTGAGCACCGCCGCGACCACGTTGGAAGGGAGTTTGACAAGGCTCTGCGGAATGAGCGTCTGGTCGGGCGCGAAACTGTCCACCAGCATCAGCGCCACCGAACCCGTCAGCACCAGCATCACCAGCACCAGCGCCATGATGCGCGGCCATTTGCGCTTCCTTTTGCGCATCCGTTACCTCCGTATTGATGGTGTTCCCTCACTCGGTGAGCGGATGGTTTTTGCCAATACGCCCGAGCAGCTCCAGGTTGCTCGCCAGATATCCCGCGCCCAGCACGGTGCAGTCCAGCGGATTGCGCGCCACCTGCACGGGAATGCCCGTTTCGGCGGCAATGAACTGGTCCAGGCCGGGCAGCTGCGCGCTGCCTCCCGTCAGATGGATGCCCGTGCGCATCACGTCCGCGCCCAGCTCCGGCGGCGTGCGCTCCAGCACCCAGATAATGGCCGAGAGAATCTCGCGCAGAGGTTCCTGCAGGGCTTCATAAATCTGGTCGCTGTCCAGCTCCGTCACCTGGGGCAGGCCCGTGACCAGGTCCCGGCCGCGCATCATCGCGCGCTGCGGTTCCATCAGCGCCATGGCGCGGCCCAGGTCAATCTTGATATCCTCCGCCGTTCGGTCGCCGATGAGCAGGTTCTTCTCCCGCTTGACGAACGCGCTGATGGCGTCGTCCATGGCGTTGCCCGCCAGGCGCAGCGACTTGCTCACCACCAGGCTGCCCATCGAGCAGACGCCCACCTCCGTGGTGCCCCCGCCGATGTCCACAATCATGCTGCCCATCGGTTCGTATACCGGCAGGCCGCACCCCAGCGCCGCCGCGATGGGGCTGTCCACCACATGGGCCAGCCGCCCGCCCGCGCGGGTTACGGCCTCCTCCACGGCCCGCCGTTCCATCGCGGTAATCTCCGAAGGAACGGTCAGCACCATCCTGGGCCGGCCGATAAAGTTGACCCCGATGGCGCGGCGGATAAAATAGCGCAGCATGACCTCGGTCATTTCAAAATCCGCGATAACGCCCTGGCGCACCGGGTGCACCGTCACATAGCCCACCGGCATCCGGCCCAGCATCAGCCGCGCGTCCTCGCCGACCGCCACAACCTCGCGGCTTGCGTCTCCCTTGACGACCACCAGGCTTGGCTCGCGCAGCACCACGCCGCGCCCGGCTACATAGAATAAAACGTTGTTCGTCCCCAAATCAATGCCGATTTCCGGCGAAAAAAAGCCCATCCCGCCGCTCCTTCCACGCCCTGCAACGGGCCTTTATCCCAGCATCTCCCGCGTCAGCGCCAACGGCAGCCCCATCACGTTGTGGGGGCATCCCTCGATGCGGTCGATAAACACGCCGGCCCGGCCCTGTATGCCGTAAGCGCCCGCCTTGTCCATCGGCTCGCCCGTGGCGACATACGCCTCGATATCCGCCTGCGACAGCGAAACAAAATGCACGCGCGTGACCTCCACGCGGACGTCCGTCTGCCCGTCCCGCACGACGCACACGCCGGTATAGACCTCATGCCAGTTCCCGGAAAGCCGTTTCAGCATGTCGCGCGCCTCCGCTTCGCTGCGCGGCTTGCCCAGAATACCGCCGCAAAAGACCACCGTGTCCGCGGCCAGCACCGTCTCGCCGGGATGGCGGGCGGCTACGGCCTCCGCCTTGCGCCGCGAGACGGCCAGCACCGTCTCCCTCGGCCCGCCTTCCGCAGTCTCGTCCACATTCGCCGCTTCCACCGCAAAGGACACGCCCATTCGCTCCAGCAGCTCGCGCCGTCTGGGCGAGCCGGAGGCAAGCCATATCTTCTTCCGTTCCATTTGCCGTCCTCCCGCGCATAGTCGTACAGGATATTATATCACAGCGGGCACGCTTTTGCACTACCCAAATGCGCGCTTGACAGGACCGCCCGCAGGTCCTATCATCAAGAAAACAATCCTTTGCCGGGAGGGTCGCTATGGGCCGCATGGAAGAGCTCGTCCGAAAACTCAACGAGACCTCTTACGCGTATTATGTGCTGGATAACCCCATTGTGTCGGACAAGGAATGGGACGCGATGTACGACGAGCTGTGCCGGCTGGAAGCGTCGACGGGCGTCCGCCTGCCCGACAGCCCCACGCGCCGCGTCGGCGGCGAGCCGCTTTCCGCCTTTGCGCCGTGGCGGCACGAGGTGCGGCTGTGGAGCATGGACAAGGCCCAAAGCCCGCAGGCGCTTTCCGACTGGGAAGCGCGGGCGCAGAAGCTGCGCCAGGCCGCGGTGGACGCCGGCGCGGCGCTGCCTCCGCTTTCGTATGTGGTGGAATACAAGCTGGACGGGCTGACGCTGAGCCTGACCTACGAGGGCGGGACGCTCACGCAGGCCGCCACGCGCGGCAACGGCGAGGTGGGCGAGGTCATTCTCGAGCAGGTCAGAACCATTCGCTCGGTGCCGCTGTCCATTCCTTTCCGGGGGAAGCTCATCGTGCAGGGTGAAGGCATCATGCGCCTGTCCGCGCTGGCGGCTTACAACCGCACCGCGCAGGAGCCCCTCAAAAACGCCCGCAACGCCGCCGCCGGCGCGCTGCGCAACCTGGACCCCCGGGAAACCGCGCGCCGGAGGCTGGACGCCTTTTTTTACAACGTCAGCCTTCTGGAGGGCGCGGAGCTTTCCGACCATCTGCAAATGCTGGACTTCCTGCGCGCCCAGGGCTTTCCCGTCATTCCCCTTGCGCGCGCCGCCGCCTCTATCCAGGAAGCGCTCTCCGTCGTGGAAGACATCGGCCGGGAGCGGGAGCGGCTGGATTTTCTCATCGACGGCGCGGTCATCAAGGTGCGGGATTTCGCCACGCGGGAAGCGCTCGGATACACCGACAAGTTCCCCCGCTGGGCCGTGGCGTACAAGTTTGAAGCGGAGGAGACCACCACGCGCCTGGAGGCCGTGACGTGGGAATTGGGGCGCACCGGCAAGCTCACGCCGCTGGCGCATGTGGAGCCGGTGGAGCTGGCCGGGGTCACGGTGCGGCGCGCGACGCTGAACAACTGGGGCGACGTGCAGAAAAAGCGCGTGCGCATCGGCTGCCGGGTGTGGATTCGGCGCTCCAACGACGTCATCCCCGAAATTCTGGGCCGCGTGGACGCGCAGGAGCCGGACGAGCAGGACATCCCGCTGCCCACGGCTTGTCCCGCGTGCGGCGCGCCGCTGGAGATGCGGGGCGCGCACCTGTTCTGCACGGGGCGCGACTGCAAGCCGCGCCAGGTGGCGGCCATCGCCCATTTTGCCTCGCGCGACGCCATGGACATTGAAACCTTCAGCGAAAAAACCGCGGCGCTCCTGTACGACCATCTGGGCGTGCGCGACCCGGCAGATTTGTTCACGCTGAACAAGGACAGGCTTGTCGGGCTTCCGGGCATGGGCGAGAAGAAGGCGCAGAACCTGCTGGACGCGCTGGACAAGGCCAGGCACAGGCCGCTGGATGCGTTCCTGTTCGCGCTGGGCATCCCGGGCGTGGGGCGCAAGACCGCGCGCGACCTGGCGCGCCGCTTCGGCTCGCTGGACGCGCTGCGGGCGGCGGACGAAGGGACGCTGACGGAGGTGCCGGACGTCGGCGGCGTCATCGCGCAGAATATCACGGAGTTTTTCCGGGACGAGCAGCAGCGGGGACAGGTGGACCGGCTGCTGGCGCTGGGCGTATCGCCCGCGCCGGCCGAAGCGGAAGCGGCCGGCGTCCTGTCGGGCAAGACCGTGGTAATCACCGGCACGCTTTCGGGCATGACACGCCAGCAGGCCGAGCAGGCCGTCGAGCGGGCGGGGGGCAAGGCGGCTTCCAGCGTATCCCGCAAGACGTCGCTGGTGGTGGCGGGCGAAAACGCCGGCAGCAAGCGGGCCAAGGCGGAAGCGCTGGGCGTTCCCGTGCTGGACGAGGCCGCGTTTCTGGCGCTGCTGGCCGGAGACGCGCCATGACGGACGCAGGCGCTTTCCGGCCCGCCTTTTCCGTCTCCGTGCGCGCGATGGTGGAATACGCGCTGCGAAGGGGCGATTTGACGCCGGGCATGCAGCTGTCCCGCGTGCGCGAAGGCAGCCTGGGCCACCGGGCACGCCAGGCGGCGCTGGGCGACGGCGCGCGCACCGAGGTCGGCGTGCGCGGCCGCGTGGAAGGCGCGCTGTGCTCCCTGGACGTATCCGGCCGCATCGACGCGCTGATGCGGCGGGACGGGCTGGCCGTGGTGGAAGAAATCAAGCTCGCGCCCGCGCAGGGCGCGCCGGACGCCGCCGTGCCCGAACACCGCGCGCAGGCGGTGTGCTACGCGCATCTGCTGGGCGAAGCGCGGGCCGTCGTGCGGGTGCTGTATGTGACGCGCGCGGGCGATGCGGTCGCCTGCTTCGAGGAGACGCTGGACGCGCCCGCGCTGGCGGACGAGTTTTCCGCCCTGGCGGCGCCGTACCTGGCGCGCCTGGAAGCGCGCCTGCGCTGGCGCGGCGTGCGCGACGCCTCGCTGCGGACGCTTGCCTTTCCCTTTCCCGCCTATCGCGAGGGCCAGCGCGCCCTGGCGGCGCAGGCCTACTGGGCCGTCCGGTCGCGCCGCCGCCTGTTTGCGCAGGCGCCTACCGGCACGGGCAAAACCGCCGCCGTCCTCTTTCCCGCGCTCAAGGCGCTGGGCGAAGGGCTGACGGAGCAGGTATTCTATCTGACCGCCCGCACCACCGCGCGCCAGAATGCCGGGGCCGCGTTTGCGCGCATGCGGGCGCAGGGCCTGCGCCTGCGCACGCTGACCCTGACGGCCAAAGAGAAAACCTGTCCCCTGGCAGCGCGGGACGGCGCGCCCTGGCGGTGCGCGGCCCCGGACTGCCCCCGGGCTCGCGGCTTTTTCGACCGGCTGGAGGCGGGCCTGGCCGCGATGCGCCGGCAGGACGACTGGTCGGAGGAGGCCGTGCGGGCCGCGGCGGACGAACACGCCCTGTGTCCGTTTGAGTTTTCGCTCGCGCTTTGCGAAGAGGCGGACGCCGTGGTGTGCGATTACAACTACGCCTTCGACCCGGGCGTGCGCCTCCAGCGGGTTTTCCTGGACGCGCCGCGCGTGACGCTGCTGGTGGACGAAGCGCACAATCTGCCCGACCGGGCGCGGGACATGCTCTCGGCCGCGCTGGACAGCGCCGCGCTGCGGGAGTCGCGCCGCCAGGCCGGGCGGGCGCTGGGGCGAACGTCCGCCGCGTACCGGGCGCTGACGGCGCTCATCCGGGAGGTGGAGTCCGCTCCGGAAGGGGTGCAGGAGGCGCCGTCCGCCGCGCTGGCCGCCGCGCTGGAGGGGTGCATGGACGCCTTTTCCGCGGCCGCGCACGCGCCTTTGCCCGTGCGCGAAACGGCGGCCGCGGTGTCGGTGCTCAGGCGCTGGGACGCGCGCTATCGAACGCTGTGCGCGAAAGAGGGCCGGACCGCGCGCCTGACGCTGTTTTGTCTGGACGCGGCGCCGCATCTGCGCGAGAGCACGCGCCGTCTTCGCGGCTGCGTGTTCTTTTCCGCCACGCTTGCGCCCCTTGCCGCCTGGCGCGACGCCCTGGGCGGAGAGGCGGAGGACGGCCTGCTCTCCCTGCCCTCTCCGTTCCCGGCGGAAAACCTGCGCGTGCTGCGCTACCGCGTCAGCACGCGCTACGCGGCCCGTGCCCGCACGGCGGGGGAGGTCGCGCGCGCCCTGCTCGCGCTGGTATCGGCAAGGCCGGGGAACTATCTGGCATGTTTCCCGTCCTACGCCTATCTGGAGGAGGTGCGCAGGAAGCTGGAGGCAGACGGCCCGGAGGTTGTGCTGCATGTGCAGCGCGCGCGCATGGACAATGCGGCCCGGGCAGAATATCTGGCGGCGTTTCGGCCGCGCGACAAAGGGGCCATGCTCGCGCTGGCGGTATTGGGCGGCGTGTTTGGCGAAGGCGTGGACCTGCCCGGCGAGCGCCTGTCGGGCGTGGCGGTGGTGGGCGTGGGGCTGCCGCAGGTATGCCCCGAGCGGGAACTGCTCCGCAGCTATTACCAGCAGGCGCTGGGCGACGGCTTCGGCCATGCGTATCGCTACCCGGGCATGAACAAGGTGCTGCAGGCCGTGGGCCGGCTCATTCGCACCGAAACCGACCGGGGGGTGGCGCTGCTGCTGGACGACCGTTTTTCGGGCGCGGACTATGCCGCGCTGATGCCGCCGTGGTGGGGCAACCCCGAAATCCTTTCCACGCCCGACGGGGTCTGCGAGCGCGCGAAAGCCTTCTGGCAGGCGGCCGGGCCCTGATATGCAGGCTTTCTAATCATTTTTTAATTGCAAAACGGCTTTTGCTGCGTATAATAGAAAACATGAGCATGCAAAAGCTATGGACAAAGAATTTTACCATTATCACGCTGGGCACGGTGGTCTCCATGCTCGGCAACGCCATCAGCGGCTTTGCCATCGGCCTGCTGGTGCTGGATTATACCGATTCCACATTCCTGTTCGCGCTGTTCATGGTGGTCTATAACCTGCCGAAAATCATCATGCCCATGCTGGCCGGCCCCTACCTGGACAATTTCTCCCGTGCCCGGGTCATCTATTCGCTGGACTTTTTGTCCTCCGCGCTGTACCTGGGCATCTATTTTCTGCTGCGCTTCGACCTGTTCAGCTACGGGCCGTTTCTGGCGCTGGCCTTTCTGATCGGGGCCATCGACGGCGTGTACCAGGTCGCCTACGACAGCCTGTACCCCACCCTCATCAGCCCCGGCAACCTGATGCGCGCGTACTCCATCTCCAGCATGATTGCCCCCGTTTCCATGGTGATGGTGCCGGTTGCGGCATATCTGTACGAGGTGATGGGGCGGCTGGATCCGCTGTTCCTGTTCAACGCCCTGTCGTTTCTGGTCGCCGCCTGCTTTGAAACGCAGATACGCGCGCCGGAGACGCAGACGCTTCACCATGACGCGCCCTTTACGCCGGCCAAGTTCCGGGAGGACTTCCGCGCGGGGCTGCGCTACCTGCGGGGAGAGCGCGGCCTGCAAATCATTACGGCCTATTTCTTCGTCTACATGTTCGCCTTCGGCGCGTCCGGCACCGTGGTGCTGCCCTATTTTAAGATGCATGAGGACCTGGGCATGCTCTGGTACTGCTTTGTGATGGGCGGCGGCGTGCTGGGGCGTCTGCTGGGCGGCGCGATACAGTATCGCTACCGGTTTCCCGCTTCCAGGAAGTTTGCCGTCGCCATTCTGATTGGCGCGGCGGGCGCGATCGTGGAAGGCGTCTTTCTGTATTTCCCGGTGGGCGTCATGATGCCCCTGTGCCTGGCCTCCGGCCTGAGCGCGGTGATATGCGCCAACCTTCGCGTATCCTCCACGCAGAGCTATGTGCCCGACGCCTACCGCGGCCGCTTCAACGGCGTATTCCAGATGATTTGCACGCTGGGCACCATTTCCGGACAGCTGCTTTCCGGGGCGGTCGCCGATACGGTGGGCGAGCGTCCGGTGCTGGCGGCGTTTATGCTGCTGAATCTGCTGGCGGTGCTGGGCATTCTCTGGCCGGGCCGCCGCGCCGTGCGCCCGATATATAACCGCGACGCCTGATTATCGAATGCGCACGCCGTATATCTTGCAGCCCCGCGTGCCCACGACCAGCATATCCCCAAAGACGGCCGGGGACCCTTCGATGTTGCCGTAGAGCTCCACGCGGCTGCGTTCCTCGCCGGTGCGCGCGTCCAGCAGGCGGAGATTTCCGCCGGAATCCCCCAGCAGGATGTTCGCCTCGCCTTCGGCCCCGTATACCGCCACCGGCGAAGACCATCCGTAGCGCGGCAGTTTCAGCCGCCATGCCACCTCGCCCGTATCCTTGTCCAGCGCGACGAGCGCGCCGCCCCCCTCGTAGGTCTTGGCGATATGGAAATACACCAGATTGTCCACCGGTCCGTCGCCGACCAGGGGGGAGCCCAGCACGCCGCCGTTCACGTCCGCATCGTAGGTGCAGACCTCGCTGTATTCCCAGACCAGCTCGCCCGTCAGCGCGTCAAAGCAGCGCAGGTACGCGCTGCCGCCCTGGCCCTGCTTGTCCACCTCGCAGCCGGTGAACACCAGCACCGAGCCGTCCGGCCGCTCGTCCAGCGCGCAGGAGGCGTCGCTGTCGTCCGTGACGTCCGCGGCCCAGACGGGCGTCAGGGTATTCAAATCCACGCATTGCAGCAGCGCGCCGTTGTCGGTAAAGTAGCCGTAATGATCCCACACCGCCAGGCTGTTTTCAATGCCCAGCCCCCGGTTGTTGCGGTACCGGTAGGCGCTCTGGACCGGAGCTATGGACAGCGCGCCGGACGCGGCGTCGTATTGGGTGTTGAGCCGGACCGTATAGAGCAGGCCGTTCTCGCCCGGCGCCAGCAGGGTATCGCTGTGCGCGTCCACCAGCGCCACGGAATCGAAGGCGCCATGGTTGCGATAGGCGTCGTCGTCGCGGCCGTTGAGGAAGTAGAGTTCCTCGCCGGTCACCAGGCTGAACACATGCAGCCCGATTTTCCCGGATTTTCCCTCCGCGGTGGAAATGCCCTGGCCGCTGTACAGGAGCGGGACGCCCCGCGGGTCGACGCTGACGCTGCCCTTGAGCGGGAAGCCCACGTCGATGGGGTCGCGCGTGGGAGAGCCGTCCTCCAGGTCCAGAAAATAGATATGGCCGTCCAGGGTGCCGTAGATGACCTCCACCAGGTTTTCCTTTTGTTTTTTCTCTTCGTATACGTTCATCACCTGCAGCGTTTCCTGCGGCCAGCGCACCAGCGCGCACTGCCCGTTCCAGCCCACGCCGCTCCAGTTGTCAATGCTTCCGATGTTCTTTTCCCAGACAATTTCCAGCCGCCCCTCCGGCGCGGAGGCGTAGCCGTAGGCCGCGTTCTGCCGCCAGGGCCCGCCGCGAAAGGTCAGCACCCCGTCCACCTCGCCGTAGCCGCCCTGCGCGGGCATGGCAAGGTCGTTCTGCCCTTCGCCCACCACGCTGTTGCGCAGGTTGAAGTTCTCCGGGGCCGCCTCGGCCACGGGCGTCAG
This sequence comes from Candidatus Avichristensenella intestinipullorum, assembly GCA_018713305.1. Lineage (GTDB taxonomy): Bacteria > Bacillota > Clostridia > Christensenellales > Aristaeellaceae > Avichristensenella > Avichristensenella intestinipullorum. The sequence goes on along the minus strand of DVFI01000067.1, from coordinate 10,116 downwards.
CGTTTCGGGCGCTTCGGGCGGGGCGGGCGTGGGCGTGGGGGCGGGCGTGGGGGTCGGAGGGGGCGGCACCGTAGGCTGCACCAGCATGCGGGTTTCGCCGCCGGTCAGCGGCAGGGCGACGGCCATGGCGGGCAGCAGCAGCGCGCTCAGCACCAGCGCCGCAAGCATCAGCGCCGCGCTTTTTCCTGTTCTCTTCGCCATCGTCAGGCCCCCTTTGCCTCCGTTTTTTCATTATACACACGCCGGCCGCTTTCTGCAAGCGCCTTGTCAAGCGGCGGCGGGTCTGCTATGATAATGGAGAAAAGCTGCGAACGGAAGAAAGAGGAGGTTGGGTGTCGTTGGACGAGACGGTGCGTGCGCGTCTTCGCAAAGTGCGCAATTTTATGCTGGATATGGACGGTACATTTTATTTGGGGGATAATCCCATTGAAGGTTCGCTGGATTTTCTGGAGGCGCTGCGCCGCACCGGGCGTCAGGCCCTGTTTTTGACCAACAATTCCTCCAAGAACGCCGGGACGTATGTAAAAAAACTGCAGCGCATGGGCGTTACGGACCCCTTTCTGCGCGTTTACACGTCCGGCCAGGCGACGGGGGCCTATGTGCGCAAGCGCTTTGCGGGGCAGCGCGCGTTTCTGCTGGGCAACGAGCTGCTGCGGGGCGAGCTGGAGAGCATGGGCGTATGCGTCGATAACGAGCGCCCGGACTATGTGCTGGTCGGCTTTGACACGACGCTGGACTATGCAAAGATGACCCGGGTCTGCGATTTGGTGCGGGCGGGGCTGCCCTACGTGGCGACGCATCCCGATTTTAACTGCCCGACCGAAACCGGCTTTATCCCCGATATCGGCGCCATCATGGCCTTTATCGAAGCCAGCACCGGCCGCAAGGCGGACGTTATCGTCGGCAAGCCCTACGGCGGCATCGTCGAAGGGGCGCTGGAGATGGCCGGCGCCACCGCCGCGGAATCCGCCATGGTGGGCGACCGTCTCTATACCGACGTCGCCACGGGCGTCAACTTCGGCATGACCGCCATTCTCGTGCTTTCCGGCGAGGCGACGCGCGCGGATATGGAAGCGTCCCCGGTCAAGCCGCATCTGGTCTTTGACCGGCTGAGCGATATGATTCCCTATCTGGAAGCAGAATAGTGCGAAGGAGGCGTCCCTATGGAATCCATGAAAGCCATCGTGCTGGCCGCGGGCAAGGGCACGCGGCTGCAGTGCGAGCAGGCCGACCTGCCCAAGGCGCTGCGCCTGCTGGACGGCAAGCCGCTGATTCGCTATGTGCTGGACAATCTGGATTTTCTCGCGCCGCAGGACATTACCATTGTCGTAGGGTTTCTCAAGGACAAGGTCATCGAGCAGCTCGGGGGCGGATATCATTATGTGGAGCAGACGGAACTGAACGGGACGGCCAAGGCAACCTTGTGCGCGGAGGAGATTCTTGGGAACTTTCCGGGGCCCGTACTCGTCTGTTATTGTGACATGCCCTTCCTGCGCCGGGAAACGTACCTGAACATGTTTCGCCGACATAAGGAAACGGGGTCGTGCAACACGGTGCTGGCCGGGCGCATCCATCCGATTCCGCCCTACGGCCGTCTGATTCGCGACGGCGAAGGCAATCTGCTGGATATCGTCGAGGACAGCGCGTGTACCCCCGAGCAGAAGCTGATTGACGAGGTGAACATCGGCATTCAGGTGCTGGACGGCAAGGGCATGTGGGGATGGCTGCGCCAGGTGCGCAACGACAACCCCAAGCGCGAATACTACCTGACCTCCCTGGTGGGCGTGCTTGCCCGGCAGGGGCTCAGGCAGGAAGTGGTGCTGCTGGAGGATGAGCGGGAAATGCTGGGCGTCAACAGCATGGAAGACCTGCTCGCCGCCCAGCGCCAGCTCCGCGCATTGCGCTAAGGCTTCCCTATGGTGCAAATGCCCGACCTGGAGGTGAACCCGCATGGATACGCTTCGATTGATGCTATTGGCCCTGCTCATCGGCGCTTCGGTCTCGACCAGCCCGACCTACTCGCAGGACGGCCTCTCCGTCAGCCAGACCATTGTCATGCCGCAGCCGCAGATACAGGTCACGGTGCAGCCGACGGCGCAGCCCACCGCTACCCCGAGGCCCACCGCCACCCCGAGGCCCACGACGACGCGGGCGCCTATCAATACCGGCACGTTCATCACCCGCCAGCTGTATAAGGGCTGCACGGGCGACGATGTGCTGTATCTGCAGCGTTGGCTCGCCAACCTCGGCTATTCCGTCACCGCGGACGGCAATTTCGGCGAGCAGACCCGCCAGGCCGTCCTGCGCTTCCAGCAGAACAACGGCCTGACCGCGGACGGCATCGCCGGCGAGAAAACCATTCGCCGCCTGGTCAGCAGCGCCGCCGTGCCCGAAACCGGCTGGCAGTGGCGCACGCTTTCCTACGGCATGAGCGGCCAGGATGTTTCCAGTCTGCAGGCGCGGCTTCAGGAGCTGGGCTATTACAGCGGCTCCGTGACCGGCCGGTTCCTGGAAAGCACGCAGGAAGCGGTGCTATGGTTCCAGCGCGTCCACGGCCTGACCGCGGACGGCGTCGCCGGCCGCGATACCCTTTCCCTGCTTTATAGCGATGCCGCCTGCCCCGCCGGCACGGTTCCTTCCGGCTCGCTTTCCGAAGGCGACCGGGGCGAGGCCGTCCTCCGGCTTCAGACGCGGCTGTACCGGCTCAACTACCTGCCCGCCGCCGATATTGACGGCTACTTCGGTTCCGCCACGCGCGAGGCGGTCTACGCTTTCCAGGAGAACAACGACCTGTACAGGACGGGCGTCGCGGACACGACCACGCAGGCCCTGCTCTACAGCAGCGCCGCCCGCCCGTATCCGGGCACCACGCCGCGGCCCACTGCGTCGCCGACAGCGCCGCCCACTGCGCCGCCCACTACCTGCTCGCACTGCGGGCAGGCGATTACGGCCGGCACTCAGGCCACGCACACGACGCTCGCCGCCTGCGGCACGCACTATCAGTGTCAGACCGGCAACCACACGCCCGCAGCCTGCGGCGCGCACTATCAGTGTCAGGCCGGCGACCACACGCCCGCCGCCTGCGGCACGGCGGGACACTACAACTGCGACGATAACGACCATACCAGCAAGTATCCGTGCAATTACCACTATGTTTGCTATCCCAGCGCAGCCGACGCGGATCATACCACCTCTTGCAAACACTGCAACAGGCCAAAGTGCACATGGCCATTCTATGATTGCTGCACAGAAACTGCGCATGTGGCCCAGTAAAGCCTCATTGCCTCTCTTTCCCCCTTCCGCGCAATGCGGAAGGGGGATTCTTTACAAATCCGTTTCGATGTGTTACAATTCTATGTAGTTTTTTTATGCGGAAGGAGCCCATCATGAGACGCCTGTTTGCTTTGCTGTTGGTGTTGGTGTTGCTGCCCGCCGCCGCGCTGGCGGCCGACTATTGCGAATGCCCGGACGCGCAGACGCACGCCGAGCGGCAGGAGTCGCTGGAGCGCATTCTGCGGGACTATGACACCATGGGCGCGTCCATCGCGCTCATCCGGGACGGGCGCATCATCGACACATTTCAGTATGGCCGCGCCAACCGCGCGGACAACATTCCCGTGGACAGCGAGACGTATTTCCGCCTGGCCTCCATTTCCAAGATGATTACGGCCGTGGGCGTCCTGCAGCTGGTGGAGCAGGGCGTGCTGTCGCTGGATGCGGACTTGGGCGACTACTATCCCTTTCCGATTCGCAACCCCTACTTCCCCGACACGCCCATCACGCTGCGCCATCTGATGTCGCACACCTCCTCGCTCAGCGACGGGTACCATTACGACATGGCCATCAAGGGAGAGATTACGCGGCTGGAGTTCGTCTTTGACGGCAATTATACCGACATGAACTACCAGCGCTGGGAGCCGGGCACGCGGGTGTCGTACTCGAACTTCGGCGGCGGCATGCTCGGCGCGCTCATCGAGCAGACCACGGGCTATCTGATTGACGAGTATATGACGTTCAGCGTCTTTGCGCCCCTGGGCGTGGCGGGCGGCTACCATACGCCGTGCCTGCCTCCCGGCGCGAAGCTGGCGCGGCTGTATAACGTGGAATCCACCGGCATGACGCTCGACCCGGCCACGCTGACCGACTGCGACATGGACGCGGACGGCCAGACCTCCTACACCCACAGCGCCGGGGGCCTTACCATGACCGCCGAGGGCGTAGCCAAGGTGCTCATCGCCATCGCCGGGGACGGCTCCTCTTACGGCGTGCAGCTTCTCCAGCCGCAGACCGTGGCGCAGATGCGCACCGTCCAGAACAACATCGGTTCCGTCCACTGCAACGCCGAACGCGGGCTGAACCTGAACATCATCACCGACGCCCTCGTGGAGGGGCGCACGCTCTACGGCCACCAGGGCAAGGCCTACGGCACCATCAGCGCCGCCTATTGCGATCCGACCGATCAGACGGGCGTGGTCATGTTGACCAACGGCTGCGACGATTCGACGTTCAATTCCGTCGCGCGCATCGCCCGCGCGCTCATTACCCAGGCCTATGAGTATCTCGAATAGGGCTTTTCATCGCGCCAAAGCTGTGGTATACTGTGCTTTACGGTTTCTGTACGGCATTATAAAACTCTGAGTGCGGAAAGGAATGTATCCTATGCCGAAAGTAAAGATTATAGCGGATTCCACCTGTGATTTGAGCCGGGAGCTGCTGGAGCGCTACGACGTGGCGGTCGTGCCGCTGTATGTAACGCTGGGCGGCCAAAGCTACCGGGACGGCGTGGACATGACGGTTGACCAGCTCTTCGCCCACTGTGACAGCACGCACGAGGTGCCCAAAACTGCCGCTTCCAGCGTGAGCGATTTCATCGAGGCGTTCCGCCCCTTTTGCGAGGCGGGGCAGGACATCGTCTTCCTGGGCATTTCCGGCCATTTCTCCGTCCAAATCCAGAATGCGCTTCTGGCCGCGCAGGAGTTTCCCGAGCGCACCATCCGCTGCGTGGACTCGCAGAACCTCTCCACGGGCATCGGCCTGCTGGTCATTGAGGCGGCGGAGCGCGCGCAGGCGGGCATGGGCGCCAACGAAATCGCCGACGCCGTGGAAGCCCTGCGTCCCAAAGTCAACGCCGGCTTTGTGCTGGATACCCTGACCTATCTGCGCAGGGGCGGCCGCTGCTCGGGCCTGGCGGCCCTGGGCGCCGCCATGCTCAACATCAAGCCGCAAATCAGCGTCATCGACGGCAAAATGGCCCCCACCGACAAATTCCGCGGCCACATCCGCCGGGTTACCCAGCGCTACGTCGACAAGCAGCTCGCCGACATCGAACGCATCCGCCCCCGGCGCGTGTTCCTCACGCATTGCTGCTGGCCGCAGGACTGGCTGGAGGAAATCTGTGAGCATGTGCGCGCCCGCGGCTATTTTGAAGAAGTGCTGACCACCAGCGCGGGCTGCGTCATTTCCAGCCATTGCGGGCCGAACTGCATCGGCATTCTGTTTATGGAAAAATGACCCAATCGTCCCCTGACGGAGCGTGAAAACATGAACCCCGCCATCGTCCTGCTGTTCATCGTCGTCATCGGCTTCCTTCTCTTTATCGCCACCCGGCACAGGCCCGCCGCGGAAGATGCCGGCATGCACCGCCGCCGCATCGGCGACGGCCTGCGCCATCTGCGCGCGCTGGAGGAAACCTACGCCGTCATGACGCCGGCGCTGCTTTCGCAAATCCCGGACAGCCAGGTGCTCGAAGCGGTGCTGGCCAACCTGTGGGCCAAGATGCGGCCCGGGCTGGAAAACGCCTCCGAAGTGATGCGGGGGCTCAGCCTGCCGCGCCAGGCGCTGTACGCCGTCTACACCGTGACCGGCAGCCTGCGCCAGCACGGCGCCGCCCAAACGCTCCGCGACGAAGCCGAATGGTTCCCCCAGTGCGCGCAGGCGCTTCGCGCCCTGGAGATGGACGAAACCGCCGCGCTGCTGCAAAGCGTGCAGGCCGGCGACGCGCAGGCGGCGGAGGCGTATCTGGAGAGCTTTTCCGCGCTGGACGGCAAGGGACGGCTGGTTTGGTATGTCCGCGAGCACGTCGAGGCATTCTGCGACGAAGTTCCTTCCCCGTAATTGCCCGCCCCTGCGCGGCGTGCGCCTCGGGCCGCGCCCCTGCGCGCGCCGGCCCAAAGGACGTCATGACGCCGGAGCGGGAATGCTTCTTGCGCCCCTGCGTAGCGTGGGCCCGGCGCATCAGCCCCCGTTCCTTCGCGTGCCGTCGCCCCTGCCGGCAGGCGCTTGCGGACATCCCCGACAAACTTTTCTCTTTTCGCGCTTTTTGCCCTGATTTTTGCGCCGTCGTTGCCTGTCCATGTCAAGGCCTTGTGGATAACTTTCCGGGGAACCGCTACATTTCGCGCTGTTCGCATCCGCGTTCCCGTTCTGTGCGAAGGACTTCAAAAAGGCTGCAAACCCTTGAAATATCTTGCATCATTTGCTATGATAAATGGGCTGTCCCGATTTTCACAGGCGGGGCGGCTGTGGATAATTCTGTGGATAAACATCACGCCTCGCATGGCTCGCCGCGCAGGCAAGGAGGTCCCTCGGGATGAACGAACAGGCGATTTGGGAAAAGACCTGCGAACTTTTGCGCGAAGACATGGCGGAGGTTTCCTATACGACATGGATCGATTCGCCCCTCAAGCCCGTAGCGCTGAAAAACGACGTGCTCTATCTGGAGGTAGCCACCCAGTTTATTAAAACGCAGGTCGTCAGCCGCTATGCCGTGCTGATTACCAACGCGGTCGCGCAGGCGGCGGGGCGCTCGCTGAAGGTAGAGTTTCTCAGCGTGCAGGAGGCGCAGGCCATGCAGCAGGCGGAAAGCGCCGGCAAAAGCGCGCCGCCCGCTCCTGCCTCGTTGAACCCGAAGTATACCTTCGGCACGTTTGTGGTGGGCAATTCCAACCGCTTCGCGCACGCCGCCTCCCTGGCGGTCGCCGAAGCGCCGGCCGAGGCGTACAACCCGCTTTTCATCTACGGCGGCGTGGGGCTGGGCAAGACGCACCTGATGCACGCCATCGGCCACCATATCCGCGAGCAGTTTCCCGAAACCAAGCTCCTGTACATCAGCAGCGAAAACTTTACCAACGAGCTCATCTCCGCCATCCAGCAGAACAAAAACGCCGAATTCCGCGCGCGGTTCCGCAACGTGGACGTGCTGATGGTAGACGATATTCAGTTTATCGCCGGCCGCGACTCGACGCAGGAGGAGTTTTTTCATACGTTTAACACCCTGCACACCGCGGGCAAGCAGATTGTCATTTCCAGCGATAAGCCGCCCAAGGAAATCATGCGCCTGGAGGAAAGGCTGGTATCCCGCTTTGAATGGGGCCTGATTGCGGATATCCAGAAGCCCGATTTTGAAACCCGCTTTGCCATCCTGCGAAAGAAGGCCGCCAGCGAAGCGATACAGGTCGGCGACGAAGTGCTTACCTTCATCGCCAGCCATATCGATTCCAACATCCGCGAGCTGGAGGGCTCCCTCACGCGGGTGGTCGCGTACGCCACGCTGACGGGACGCCCCGTCACGCCGGAGCTGGCCGCCGAGGCGCTCAAGGACGTGCTGTCCCTCAAGGACACGCGGCGGATTACCTGCGACCTGATTCAGCAGACGGTCGCGGAGTATTACAGCATTACCATGGCGGAAATGAAGGCCAAACGCCGCAGCCGGGAAATCAGCATCCCGCGCCAAATCGCCATGTACCTCACGCGGGAATTGACGGAAATGTCCCTGACGCAAATCGGCGCGGCGTTCAACCGCGACCATACCACCGTCATACACGCCTGTGAAAAAGTATCGGAGGACGCGCGGAGCGACGCAGCCACGGCCAACCTTCTGGAGGATTTGCGCAGGGCCGTGCGCAGCCGGTAAGGAGCGCGCATGCAGAGGAATCGCAGCATTTCACGAAAGAATCCCTACGTCAAAAGCGGCATCCCGGGCCATCGCGCGCCCGGCGGGCGGCGCATGGGGGGCGCGCGGCGCGCCATACGGCTGCTTCTGCTGCTGGCAGGCGCGCTGGCGATGCTGACGCTGCTTGTCTACGGCATCGTCAGCCTCCTGGGCGGCGGCCCGAGCCTGGTGCGCATCAACGCCCTGCCCAGCTACAACATTCAGGCGTTTGGCGAGAACGTCCTGTACTACGACGGCACCACGCTGACGTGCGTGGAGCCGAACGGGCAAATCAAATGGCGCTTTACGCTGGGGGCCGGCGCGGACTATTCGACGGACGGGGAGCATGTGGTGGCCTGGGTGGGCAACCAGCTGTATGTGCTGGACCGCAACGGCCTTTCCTCCTTCAACGACCGCATGGACAGCGCGGTGCGCTTTGCGCGCATCGGGGATACGTATGTGGCGGCGTGCCTGGCGGGCGAGACGGAAACGACGGCCACGGTGCGGGTGATGGACCATGACGGCACGCTGCTGGAAAACACGGCGGTGGACGATTTGTATGTGCTGGACATCGGCTTTTTTCACGCCAACGGGCCTTTGATGTGGGTGCTCAGCCTGGACATCGAGGGGACGGCGCCCATCAGCAACCTGACCACCTATGAGCCGGGCAAGCGGATTACCGGCGCGGTCGACCTGAACAACAAGCTGGTGTACAACATTTATGTGCACAACAATCTGCTCATGCTGGCGGACACCAGCAACATCCGCGCGTACGACTATCAGTGCGTGGAGCAGACCGACCTGGGGAACGTGCTGATTTACGGCTGGCGTGTGGAGTCCTCGCGCCAGGTAGGCCGTTCCACCACCTATGCGCTCCTGGAGCCCATGGCCAGCGCGCCCAGCGGCGCAACCTTTTCGGAGCTGCGCCTGGTCAACAACTACACGCCCATCTCCATGCGCCTGCTGTCCCCCTGCTTTGCCAGCGGGCTGAACAGCCGGGGTGTCTATGCGTTTGGCAGCAACGTCATCTATCACGCCGCCTATGGCCAGAAAACCTTCCAGGCGACCTATCTGTCCTATACGCTGACCGATTACATCTGCATGCTCGAAGGCGGACGCGCGGTGCTGGTATCCGGAAACGACGTGTTTATTCTGAAGCTTCCGACATAAAAGCCCGAATTCCCCGCACGCGGGAAAAAAAAGCGCGCGCGGCGCGTCTATTTCATGGGAAGAGCGAGGAGGTGCGGCCTTGAACGTAGTAGACTATGTCATTTTGGGCATTGTGGGCATCAGCTTTCTGTTTGGCCTGTATCGCGGTTTCGTCACCTCGGTGCTGGGGCTTGCCGCCGTGCTGGCCGCCATGTTTGCCGCCTACGCGCTCGCGCCGCAGCTGTCCGACGCCATCTGCCAGAACGAAACGGTCGTACAGACGCTTATCCATTACACGGACGCTTCCTCCCGGCTGGGCGATGTGGAACTGTCCACGCGCGCAGTTGCGGGGCTGGACGCCACGTCCATTGCGGAGATTGTGGAGCGGGCCAATCTGCCCGCGCCCTTTGACGCGCTGCTGCAAAGCAACCTGGCGCAGCAGGTATACGCCTCGCTGGGCGGCATCAGCGTATCCGAATACCTCAACCAGACGATTGTGACGGCCATCGTGACCATTCTGTGCTATATTGTCACCTTCCTGGCTTCGTACCTGGCGCTGAGCCTGCTGGCGGGGCTGATTGGCTATGTGTTCAAATTCCCGGTGCTCAAGCACCTGGACGCGCTGCTGGGCGGCGTATTCGGCATTGCCCGGGGCGTGTTTGTGGCCTATGTGCTCTTTGCCCTGGTTCCCATTCTGGTCACCGTGCTGCCGTTTGAAGAATTCGAGGCGCTCATTGAGGCGTCGACGCTGGGCAGCGCCATGTATCACAGCAACATTGTCACCACGATTCTGCAGGGAGGGCTCTAAGGCGCGGCGCGCCGCGCTTCGCCGGCAGTACGGGCGCGTTCCGACCGGCCGAAGAGACGGCGAAACGGGGGCCGATGAAACGGGCCGGCGCCGCCGGCTTCAGACCGTCGACAACGTGTTGTCGACGGTCTTTCGCTGCAAGGCTGTTTCTCAGCCTTGCAGCGAAGGGAACATCATGTTCCTGTGCGCGAAGCGCACGGCCGGAACATGATAGCGGAAGCGGCTTGCA
>DVFI01000066.1 GCA_018713305.1 Candidatus Avichristensenella intestinipullorum | reverse complement strand
AGGACATAACGCCAGCAGCAGGAAGCAGCCACGGACTCATTCATGGACATTTTGTTCATGGAAACGATAGGCATCAACATTGGTTTTCCCCTCCTGTCATGGAAGGGCATGGGCAGGATGTCTTCGGAGGAGAAATCAAAAGAAAATCAAGAGAAAACCAAACGAAAATCAAAAGAATACGCCCTCCCCGCCCCGCCGCCCGGAGGCCGCGGGACGGAAGCGGGTCGAAAAAGCCCGGCGGCGCCGGGCTTTTTCCTCGTTCATGTGTCTTTATGCGCCTGCGTTGCCCCGGATGGCGCCGATGATGACGAGCGCCACAGTCGCGATGCCCAGCAGAATCAGGACGGCGTCCAGAACCGGCACGGGAATAAAGCGAAGCTTTTCATACAAGCGCTCCTTGGCGTTCTGCGGCCCCTTGGGGGGTTCGTTTTCGTCCCGCGAAAGGGTCGTGGTTTCCTTGGGTAGTCCGGGCATGAACAGGCTCCTTTCCCGCGCGCGCTGCGATTACTTCTTGGCCAGATACTTGCGCAAATCCAGCGCGACGGCGATGATGATGACCAGGCCCTGCACGATGTAGGTGTAGGAGGATTCCACGCCCAGGAACTGCAGCGCGATTTTCAACACCTCAAAGACCAGCACGCCGACCAGGATGCCGGAGATTTTGCCGACGCCGCCGTTGACGGACACGCCGCCGATGGTGCAGCCGGCGATGGCCTCCAGCTCATAGCCGTACGCCGTGTTGACGGACGCGCCGCCGGTCTTGGCCGCGCTCAGGAACCCCATGACGCCGTAGAGAATGGCCGCCAGCATATAGATGAGGATTTTGCTTTTGCTGGTGTTGATGCCGGCCACCTCGGCTGCCACTTCGTTGCCGCCGATGGCGTACATGTACTTGCCGTGGCGGGTTTTGTTATACAGGAACCACATCAGCGCGCCGATGACGACCGCGATGATGAGGATGTAGCTGAACATCCGATTGCCCACATAGCCCGTGGCCAGGCCCGTAAAGTCCTGGCGCAGGCCGCCGATGGGGGAGGCGCCGGTATATACCAGGCAAATGCCGTACACCAGCGTCTGCATGCCCAGCGTGGCGATGAACGGGGGGACCTTGAAAAATGCGATGACGGAGCCGTTGACGGCGCCGATAACGGCGCAGATGGCCAGGATAATGAGCAGCGCAGCCAGGATGGGAATTTCCGGCATGTTCGGATAGAAGCGGGCGGAATAATCGCCGCGCTGCATGAGGATGGCCGCAATGCAGGCGGCAAAGCCGGCTACGCGGCCTGCGGACAGGTCGGTCCCCTTGGTAATCAGACAGCCCGACACGCCCAGGGCGATGATGAAGCGGACGGCCGTATTGGCCAGGAGGTTGCGGAAGTTGTCCTCGCCGGCGAAATTGGGCTTAAGACAGGCAACGACGATGGCAAAGACCAGAATCAGCAGGATGATGACGTTGTTGCTGACAAAGGTCAGAATCTTTTTCGGCGTGAACTTGCCGGCGATATACGCCCCGAGCGATATCTGCATCGACGCGGCCTTGTTCACCACGGAACGAACCAGGCCGACCAGCAGCACGGCGGCAGAGGCAATCACCACGGGCCACAGCGCCGGGGCGACGGTGACCAGGAAGCGGCTCCAGGCGTTCATGTTTTCCCACATGTTTTTGCCGAAGACCACGTTGCCCAGGCCGTAGGCCACGCCGTCGACTTCCATGGATTCCACGGCGCCGAATTTATCCGTGTCCAGCTCGCCGCCCAGCGCCTGGAACTCCTCGAAGGTGTACACATAATACGTGGCGCCGTCCACTTCCATGGTTTGCGCGTCGGCGGGCAGCTCGGGAAGCGCGCCCTCGACGGCAAAGTCCGTCTCCATCCCTTCGGTAACGGTCAGGTCGGACACCAGCACTTCGACTTCCTGCTCGATGACGCCGTCTTTGGCGGCCCCGGCCAGCTGTCCGTTGGGCACGCCCTCCAGCGCTTCATGGAGCCGGACGACATCGGACAGGCTCAGCAGGCAAAACAGGGATACGGCCAGCAGCGCACCGCCTATGAGCTTGAGCAGGCTGCTTACTTTCTGATTGCGCATGGAATCTCCTCCTTATGCTGTTTCAAACTGAGTTGCCAGGGCCATGATATCTTCCTGCGTCGCATCCTTGCCGTCAAGGAAGCCGGTGACCCGGCCGTCGCACATGACCATAATCCGGTCAGACATGCCAATCAATTCGCCCATTTCGGAGGAGATCATAATAATCGACTTGCCCTGTTTGGCCAGCTCTGCGATGATACAGTAGATTTCGTATTTGGCGCCCACGTCGATGCCGCGGGTGGGTTCATCCAGGATGAGGATATCCGGGTTGTTGGCCAGCCACCGGCCGATGAGCACCTTCTGCTGGTTGCCGCCGGAAAGGGATTGAATCTGCGTCTTGGAGGAGGGGGTTTTAATCGCCATCTTCTGGACGTTATCCTGAACCAGGGCCTCGATTTTCCGGTCGTTGAGCATGATGCCCGCTTCCAGATAGCGATCGAGGCTGGCGATGGAAATATTGTCCGCCACAGACAACACGCCCAGGATGCCGGTGCCGCGGCGGTCTTCCGTCAGCATGGCGATGGACCGCTGAATGGCGTCCCGGGGGCGTTTGATGTGCAGTTCCTTGCCGCGATAGAGGATGCTGCCGCGGCTGTGCGAACGAACGCCGAATATGCCTTCCATCAGCTCGGTGCGCTGGGCGCCGACCAGTCCGCCTACGCCCAGGATTTCCCCTTTGCGCAGGGTGAAGGAGACGTCGCGGAAGGAACGGGGATTTATCGAGATAAAATCCCGTACCTCAAAGACGACCTCCCCGGGCGTATTTTCCCGCGGCGGATAGAGGTTGGTCAGCTCGCGGCCCACCATCTGGGTAATGATTTTGTCGGTGGTCAGGTCTTTGGCGTCCCAGGTGCCGATGTACTTGCCGTCGCGCATGATGGTCACTTCATCGGAGATGCGCAGGATTTCGTCCATCTTATGGCTGATATAGACGATGGAGACGTCCTTTTTTTTCAGGTCTTCGATGATACGAAACAGAGCCTCCACTTCCGCTGCGGTCAGGGAAGAGGTAGGCTCGTCCAGAATGAGCACCTTGCAGTCCGCGGAGACGGCCTTTGCGATTTCCACCGACTGCATCTGCGACACGCTCAGCTCGCCCAGGCGCTGCCTGGGGTTGAAGTTCATCCGCACTTCTTTCAAGACGCGCTCCGTTTCCTGATACATTTTCGCGTGATCCACAATCCGGAAACCGAGGACGCGCTTTGTGGGATACCGGCCCACGAACACGTTCTCCGCCACGGAACGCTCGGGAATCGGCTGCAATTCCTGATGCACCATGGCGATGCCCATGTGCAGCGCCTGGAAAGGATCGGAGATGCGGACTTTCTCGCCCTCATAGAGAATTTCGCCCTCGTCCATTTTATAAATGCCGAACATACACTTCATCAGCGTGGATTTCCCCGCGCCGTTTTCGCCCATCAACGCGTGCACGGTTCCGGGCCTGAGCTTCAGCTGGGCATTATCAAGGGCCTTGACGCCGGGGAAGGATTTGCACACGCCGCGCATCTCCAACCGGTATTCCGACATAAAGAGGCCTCCTTCGTTGCGTATTGCCGGGGGACGCGGGAAAAAATATCCTGACCCGAGGACAGGCCTCTTTTTACAGCGTCCGGTCCGAACTTGACTTGCTACAAACATGAAAATCCCTTGCGTTGGGAAAAGGCGCGTGTGCGTCAAAACGCACACGCGCCAGTTGCCGTCTGGCCGGGTCGGGGATTACTCCTCGGCGGGCAGGAATTCCGCGGCGTTCTCAGCGGTCACCTTGACATAGTCGACCCAGTAGTAGGAATCCACTTCCTCGCCGTTGGCCGCCTGGATGGCGACGTCGGCGGCGGTGTGGCTCTGGCCCACATGGTCGTTGAGCACGGTGCCGGTCATGGTGCCTTCGCTGACCATCAGTACGCACTCTTCCAGCGCGTCCACGCCCAGCAGCGCGATGTCCTCGCCCACGACGCGGCCGGCGTCCACAATCGCCTGATAGGCGCCCAGGGCCATGGCGTCGTTGTTGCAGAAGATGACGTCGATTTCATCGCCGAACTGCGCCAGCGCGTTGGCGGCCAGCTGCTGGCCGTTTTCCTGCATCCAGTCGCCGCGCTGCTCAAAGAGCTTGTTCACGGTCAGGCCGGCGTCGGTCAGGGCCTTGATGGAGAACTCGGTGCGGTACGGCGTGTCCACGTTCTCGGGGTCGCCCATAATCATCACGTAATCGATGGTGCCGTTGCCGTTGTAGTCGCCCTGGTTCTCCAGCGCAGCCACGATTTCGCCCTGGAAGGTACCGGACTGACGCGCGTCGGCGCCGACGTAGCAGGTCTTGCCTTCCCACTTGGTCATATCCTCTTCCGCCGGTTCACGGTTGATGAACACGGTGGGGATATCGGCGGCCTGCACCAGGTCGATGACGGTCGCGGCGGAGGTGGACTGCACGAGGTTGATAATCAGGACATCCACGCCCTCTGCGATGAAGGAGTTAACCTGGTTGGTCTGCTCGGTCTGGTCGTTTTTGCCGTCCACCACGGTCACCTGCGCGCCGTAGGTTTCTTCCAGATACTTTTGCAGCTCGGTGCGGTAGAGCGTCATGAAGTTGTCATTGAACTGATAGATGCAAACGCCAACCTTAATCGGTTCTTCCGCCATACCGAAGGAAGCCATACCCAGCGCCATCACCAGAGCCAAGGCAAACGAAAGCAGCTTTTTCATGTTCATTGGAACCCACTCCTTTGCTTTTTCAGGCGTGCCGGACGCCTTCGGGGCGAAAAAACGCCGACGCCGGCATCAGCCCATACAAACAGAACGTTTCGACAGAAATTCATATATTCCTGCCAAGTTCAAGGAAATAATTTGGGCATTGAGGGTAGAAGTAACGGGAAAGCGGAGAAAGCGGATAAAAATGCCCGGGTGCGGGTTGACAAGACGTCGGGCGCCTGTTATAATGAGCGACATGTCAGAGAAACGGAAAGGAGGCGCCGTCCATGAGGAATCTTTTGCGGAACGTGGATTGGGTGGTACAGGTGCGCCTTCGTTTTGGATACCGTTTCGGCTGAACCCGAAGCAGGTTTGTTTCAAACCGCTGGCGCAGAGACGATTGCGCCGGCGGTTTTTTGCGCATGCCGGGCATGCGAACGGGGGCCGTGGCGCAGAAAGGAAGGGAAACCGTATGCAGACCCGAAGGGCCAAGCTGATGGCCGCGCTCATCCTGGACAACGGCAAATACTATGTGCGCGCGTTTTTCAGCGTGATGGTAGCGCTGTCCATCGCGCTGCTGACGCCGCTGGTGATGGCGGAAACCATCGACGCCATCATCGGCACGCGGCCGCTGAACGCCCCGGACTTCGTCGTGCGGGCCTTTGAGGCCATAGGCGGGCGGGACTATGTGGCCAACAACCTGTGGATTGTGGCGCTGCTGCTGCTGGTTCTCAGCGTCATTCGCAGCACGTTTATGTACATTCGCGGCCGGTCGGCCGCGCAGGCGTCCGAGCGCGCGGTGCTCGATTTGCGCCAGAGGCTCTACAGCCATCTGCAGCGCCTGACCTACAACTACCATGTCAAGGCCGAAACCGGCGACCTCATCCAGCGCTGCACATCCGACGTGGAGACCACGCGGCGTTTCCTGGCCATGCAGCTGGTGGAGGCGACCAACGCCTTTTTGACCGTGACGGTTTCCGTGGCGGTGATGATGAGCCGCCATGTGAAGCTGACGCTGATTTCCACCGCGGTCATCATCCCGCTGTTCCTGTTTGCGTACCTGTTTTTCAAAAAGGTTATCAAGTATTTCCGCATCTCCGACGAGGCGGAGGGCAAAATGAGCGCGGTTTTGCAGGAAAACCTGACCGGTGTGCGGGTGGTGCGCGCGTTTGGACGCCAGCGCTTTGAGGTGGACAAGTTTGACGAGGTGTCTTCCTCCCTGCGGGAGAAGACGGACAAGCTGTACTGGCTGCTGGCCGTCTATTGGAGCGCCTCGGACGCGATGATTATGGCCCAGACCGGCGTGATGCTCATCGCGGGCGTGTCCTTTGCGGCGGCGGGAGAGATTACCGTGGGCACGCTGACGCTGTTCGCCAGCTATATCAGCATGTGCCTGTGGCCCGTGCGGCAGCTGGGACGCATCCTCTCCGACGCGGGCAAGGCGCTCATTTCGCTGGAGCGCGTGGACGAAATCCTGCGCCAGCCGCCCGAGGCGGACGAGCCCGACGCGCTGCGGCCGGACCTGTCCGGCGACATCGTCTTTGACGACGTCAGCTTTGCCTACGAAGCCGGCCGGCCGGTGCTGGAGCACGTCTCCTTCACCGCGAAGGCCGGGCAGACCGTCGCCATCCTGGGCGCGACCGGCTGCGGAAAATCGACGCTGGTGCATCTGCTGCAACGGCTCTACGAGCCGAATTCGGGACGCATTACCATCGGCGGGACGCCCCTTTCGCGCATTGAAAAGCATTACCTGCGCAGCCATGTGGGCCTGGTGCTGCAGGAGCCCTTCCTGTACAGCAAGACCATCCGCGACAATGTGGCCATCGTCAGGCCGGACTGCCTGGACGAGGCCGTCTTTG
>DVFI01000065.1 GCA_018713305.1 Candidatus Avichristensenella intestinipullorum | reverse complement strand
CATTCATGGACATTTTGTTCATGGAAACGATAGGCATCAACATTGGTTTTCCCCTCCTGTCATTGAAGTTCATGTGTATGATATCACCGGAGGAAAAACCAATAGAAAATCAAAAGAAAACCAAAGAGAATACGCCCGCCGCCCGCCCATGTTCGTCCGCACGGCTCGCCGCAACGACACGTTCTTGGCTGTCATGCAGGCGCAAAAGAAAAAGGGCATGCATGCTCGGGGATACGCCATGACGCGACGGCGGCTGCCGTCGGAAGCAAGGGCATGCCGCATATGCTCAGCGCTTCCGGAGCGGAGCGCCGGCAAAACCGGACGTTTTATCCCGTCCATACCGACGGCAGAGGCGTCCGCTTTCTTTTTTCGGACATTCCGGAATGTCTTCGTCGATACCCCGAAGGCGTCTACGGCAGCAGATACAGGATGTCGGATACGTGGCGCTGCCCGCCGTTGCCGGGCCGGTTGATGATTTTTCCGTCGAAAAAGAGCGTTGTCGAGCCGCCGCCGTCCAGATTAAACGCCGTTTCCACGCCGTGCATCAGGAACAGCTCCTGCAGCCTGGGCAGGGAAACGCCCTGAGAGTACCCCTCCTGCCGCCCGTCCACCACCAAAATGAGGTAATGCAGCGGCCCGATTTGTCCGATGGCGGTCCTCGGTTCCGTGGTCAGCCCGGTGGAGATAAAGAAGTCCTCCGGCAGGGGCACCGCTTCGCCGTCAGCGACCAGCACCGGTCCAAACACCATCGTCTGCCAGACGCCCTCCTCGATAAACTGCGCCGCCGCTTCCTCGGGGTTTTCCGGCGGCTCGGTATAGGGGATGAGGTCGCCCGCGGCGTCCATGACCAGCAGATGGCGCGAACTGTCGTTGGCGCGGTACAAATTGCCGTTGCGCAGGATGATGCCGCCGTTGTTGAAGGTGGCGAAATCGCCGTTGACGGCCAGCAGCGCTCCATTGCGCGTGGCGATGTCTTCCACGGATTCCGTCGCGCCGTCAAACCGGTCGCTGGAAAAGGCGGAAAGCAGCTGCCGGGGATCGCTCAGGCGGATATCCACGGCAAAATACACGACGTTTTTAATTTCATGCCGGACTATCTGCACCGACTGCGTATCGGTCTGATACGACCAGGTCGGCGTGGCCGCGGGCGCGGGTGACTGGCCCAGCGTGACCGGAGCGGCGGTAGCCGTGGCCGGGACCGTGGTAGCCGTAGCCGTGGCCGCGGCAGCCGTGGCCGGGACCGTGGCAGCCGTCACCGCCGGCGCAAAGGGGGTGGCCGGCGGAGGCGTAATGTCCTCGATTTCGATGTGCGAGACAACGTTCACCGCATACGCCGTGGGCGCGGGCGTCGCTGCGGCGGATACCGTCGCGGACGGGACCGCGGGGATGTCCGTGGCCTCGGGCTGCGCGGCGGTCTGCCTGGGGCGCGCGGTAGCAAGCGCGGACTGCGCGGCGGGCGCCTGCGGTACGGCGGCGCGAACGGTCACGCCGCACAGCAGCACGACAAAGACCAGGGACAATATATGCAAGAGCGAACGTTGCTTGGAGGACATGCCGGCATCCTTTCAGGCGCAGTTTCTGAATCCTCCCCATTATATACGTGAACAGGCGGAAATGCAAATCTTCCGGCCGGCGCGCCGTGCGCAGCTTGTCGCTGCAAGGCTGTTTCTCAGCCTTGCAGCGAAGGGAACATCATGTTCCTGTGCGCAAAGCGCACGGCCGGAACATGATAGCGGAAGCGGCTTGCAGCCGCTCCTCGCGGCGTACATGCCGCCGCTGCGGATGGCATAGGAAGGGGTTGCCGCCCCTTCCTGCATCCCCGCAAAAGTGTGTTCCATTTGTCGATACGCGCAAGCGAGCCGCCGGCTCGCTGTTAGACTGTCGAAAGGCCCATTGGGGGGCTTGGAGGGCCGAAGCCCTCCAAAGACAATCCGAACCCGGCGACATGCGCGGCGGGTTCGGAAGCCTTGCGCAGCAAGGTTTCCCTGCGCGTTTCCCCGGCCGCGCCTCCAGGCGCAGGGGAAACGTGTCCTGGCGACAAAGGCCCGCGCAGCCGGCCTTTGTCGACAAACTGAAGCGCGCCGAAAAACGCGCTTTTCCCCCGGCATAATTGCAGGCTTTGGGCACAAAGGGGCTTTACAACCGGCGATTTTTCCGTATAATAGAGAAAACATAGCCCCTGCGGTGACGGAGACGCGCCCGGGAGGCCGGCAGGCAAAGCGAATCGGGGAGGGTGGAAGCCCGATGCTGCCGCTCCACGCGGACATCACTCCCGAGCGGGACGGGTCGCCTCCGGTATCGGGCGCACAAGCGGGCGCGCGCAGCGCGCCAAATTGGGTGGTACCGCGAAAGCAGCCTTTCGTCCCAAGCAGGGACGAGGGCTTTTTCTTTCGCCGGGAAGCGGAAAAGGAGCGGAGAACATGTTTGATAAGGTAAGCCAAAGCCTGGATTTCCTCGCCCGGGAGCGCGAGGTGCTCAAGTTCTGGAAGGAGGAGGACGTATTTCGCAAGTCGCTGCCTCTGCGCCAGGGCTGCCCTGCCTTTACGTTCTATGACGGGCCGCCAACGGCCAACGGCAAACCGCATATCGGGCATGTGCTCACGCGCGCCATGAAAGACCTGATTCCGCGCTACCGCACCATGAAGGGCTACGACGTCCTGCGCAAGGCGGGCTGGGATACCCATGGCCTGCCCGTGGAGCTGGAGGTGGAAAAGCAGCTGGGGCTGGACGGGAAGGAGCAGATTGAAGCCTACGGCATCGAGCCGTTCATCCAGGCGTGCAAAACATCCGTTTGGAAATACCTGCACGAATGGGAAATCATGAGCGACGCGGTGGGCTTCTGGTGTGACATGGAGCACCCGTATGTCACCTACGACAACAACTATATCGAGTCCGTCTGGTGGTCGCTGAAAAAGGTGCATGAAAAGGGGCTGCTGTACAAGGGGCATAAGGTCGTGCCCTACTGCCCGCGCTGCGGCACCGCGCTGTCCAGCCACGAAGTGGCGCAGGGCTACAAGAACGTCAAGGAGACTTCCGCGTTCGTGCGCTTTGCCATCCGGGGCGAGGAGGGCGCGTACCTGTGGGCCTGGACCACGACCCCCTGGACGCTGCCGTCCAACGTGGCGCTGTGCGTCAACCCCAAGGAAGACTATACCCGCCTGCGGTATCAGGGCGAAATCGCCGTGATGGCCGACGCGCTCATCCCTGCGGTGCTGGGCGAGGACGCGCAGTATGAAAAGCTGGAAACCGTCAAGGGCGAGGCGCTGTGCGGGATGGAGTATGTGCCGCTTTGGGACGCCAAACCGCAGGAACACGCCTACTATGTCGTGGCGGACGGCTATGTAACCCTGACGGACGGCACGGGCATCGTCCATATTGCGCCGGCGTTCGGCGAGGACGACGCGCGCGTGGGGCGCGACAACGGGCTGCCCTTTGTGCAGCTGGTGGACCCCTGCGGCTGCTTTACGCCCGGGACGCGCTGGGAGGGCCGCTTCGTCAAGGACTGCGACCCGGACATCCTGGACGAATTGCGCGAGCGCGGCCTGCTGGTAAAGGCCGTGCCGTATGCGCACGACTATCCGTTCTGCTGGCGCTGCGATACGCCGCTGCTGTACTATGCCCGCGCCGGATGGTTCATCCGCATGACCGCCGTGCGCGACGAGCTGCTGGCCAACAACCGGTCCATCCGCTGGCTTCCCGAAAACATCAAGGAAGGCCGCATGGGCAATTTCCTGGAAAACGTCGTCGACTGGGCGCTGACCCGCGAACGCTACTGGGGCACGCCGCTGCCGGTCTGGGTCTGTCCGCAGGGGCATATCCATGTGGTCGGCTCCATTGCGGAGCTGCGCGCGATGGGACGGAATGTGCCGGAGAATATTGAGCTGCACCGGCCCTATGTGGACGAAATTGTCCTGACGTGTCCGCAGTGCGGGCAGGAGATGCACCGCGTCAAGGAGGTCATCGACTGCTGGTACGATTCCGGTTCCATGCCCTTCGCGCAGTGGCATTACCCCTTTGAGCACAAGGAAGAATTTGAAGCGCGCTTCCCCGCGCAATTCATCTCCGAAGCCATCGACCAGACGCGCGGCTGGTTCTACACGCTGCTGGCCATTTCCACGCTGGTTTTCGGCCGCGCGCCGTTTGAGACGTGCCTGGTGCTGGGCCATGTGCAGGACATGGAGGGGCGCAAGATGTCCAAGCATCTGGGCAACGTCATCGCCCCTGCGGACGTGCTGGAAAAGCAGGGCGCGGACGCGGTGCGCTGGTACTTCTATGTCAACGGCGCGCCGTGGCTCCCCAGCCGTTTCTCCAGCGACGCGGTCAGCGAAGTGCAGCGCAAGTTTATGGGCACGCTGTGGAACACCTACGCTTTCTTCGTGCTCTACGCCAACATTGACGAATTTGACCCCAAGGCGCACCCCCTGGAGCGCGCGCAGCTGTCGTTGATGGACCGTTGGCTGCTCTCCCGCCTGCATTCCCTGATTCGGACCGTGGACGAAGGGCTGAGCCAATACCGCGTGACCGAAAGCAGCCGCGCCATCGCCGCATTTGTGGACGAGCTGTCCAACTGGTATGTCCGCCGCTGCCGGGAGCGCTTCTGGGGCAAGGGCATGGCCGGCGATAAGGAGGCCGCGTTCGCTACGCTGTACCACGTGCTCGCCACGCTCTCGCGCCTGCTGGCGCCGTTTACGCCGTTCCTGGCGGAATCCATCTATCGCAACCTGGTCTGCCATCCCTATCCGGACGCGCCCATCAGCGTGCACCTGTCCGATTTCCCGGCCTGCGACGAGACGCGCATCGACCCGGCGCTGGAGGAAAACATGCGCGCCCTT
>DVFI01000064.1 GCA_018713305.1 Candidatus Avichristensenella intestinipullorum | reverse complement strand
GCATACCATGCAACAGGACGCGGACAAGGGGGGATTTTGTGGCGAAGGAAGCGGTTACCTCGATACGCCGCGGAACGAAGCGCTCCGCGCCGTCCGGCACGGTGATGCGCCTTCTGCGCGGGCTTTTGACTTCGGCGGCGGCGACGGTATTGGGCGTGGTGGTGTTCGCGCTGTTCATCTCGTGGCTCAGCCCGTCGGACGCCGTCATTTCCGTGATGAACCAGGCGCTCAAGCTGGCGTCCATTTTCCTGGGCGTATGGGTATGCGTCGGGCGCGGCGGGACTGGCGGCACGCTCAAGGGCGCGCTGCTGGGACTGACGTATATGATGCTGGGGATTATCGGCTATGCGTTCTTAAGCGGGCTGACCCTGTCCTCCTCGGCGTATCTTGCGGACCTGGCAATGGGCGTGGCGGCCGGCGGGCTGTGCGGAATGCTCCTTTCGGGCATGCGCGCAAAATAAGGATTGCGCGGCGGGGCAAAAGCGTGTATACTGTATACGCATTTTAGAATACGGAGGAAACCGTCATGAAGCATATCAAGACCATACAGAAATCCTGCCTGCGTGAAAGCCTGCATCACGGCGGCTGCGGCGAGTGCCAAGCGAGCTGCCAGTCGGCCTGCAAGACCAGCTGCACCGTGGCGAACCAGGCCTGCGCGCGCAAGAGCGAAAAGGCATGATTCACGCGTTCACCGCCTGTGGGCGGCGGATGGCATTGGACGTAGGCAGCGGCGCGGTGCACGCGCTGGACGATTTGGCCTACGAGGCGGTCAAACAATGGGAAACGCTCCCGCGCGAGGCGTTGGGGGCGCTTCTTTGCGCCTCTTTCCCCAGGGAGGAGGTCGAAGAGGTGCTGGACGAGCTTTCCGAGCTGGCCGCGCAGGGGCAGCTCGGCGCGGACGACCGGTACGACCTGGAGCCCTCGCCGCCCGGCGTGGTCAAGGCCATGTGCCTGCACGCCGCCCATGATTGCAACCTCCGCTGCCGTTACTGCTTTGCCTCCCAGGGCGACTATCACGACCGCGACAGAAGCCTGATGTCCCCCGCCGTGGGCAAGGCGGCGCTGGACTGGCTGGTGCGCAAAAGCGGCGGACGCCATTCCCTGGAAGTCGATTTCTTTGGCGGCGAGCCGCTGATGAACTTTGACGCCGTCCGTGAAATCGTCGCCTATGGCCGTTCCCTGGAGGCGGCGCACCACAAACGATTCAAGTTCACGCTGACGACCAACGCGCTGGGCCTGACGGACGAGGTCATCGGTTTTCTCAACCGCGAGATGGACAATGTCGTCCTTTCCCTGGACGGCCGGCCCGAGGTGCACGACCGCATGCGCCCCACACCCAACGGCCAGGGCTCATACCACCTGGCGTTTCCGCGGGCGCTGAAGCTCGCCAATGCGCGCGGTCAGGATCGCTATTATGTGCGCGGGACGTTCACGCGCCATAACCTGGACTTTGACCGCGACGTGCTGGCGCTGGCGGATGCGGGCTTCGAGCAGATTTCCGTCGAGCCCGTGGTGGCCGACGCCTCGTGCGACTACGCGCTGCGCGAGGAGGACCTCCCGGTCATTCTGGATACCTATGAGCGCCTGGCCGCGGCCTATCTGCGCCGCCGCCGCGAGGGCAAATGGTTCAATTTCTTTCATTTTATGATTGACCTGGCCAACGGTCCCTGCCTGCGCAAGCGGCTGACCGGCTGTGGCGCGGGCAACGAATATGTGGCCGTTACGCCGCAGGGCGACATTTATCCCTGCCATCAGTTCGTCGGGCGCGAGGGGTTCCGGATGGGCAGCGTGATGGACGGAACGTTTGACGAGCGCCTCCAGCAGCGCTTTGCCGCCAATCACGTCCTTGCCAAGGAAGCCTGCTCGCAGTGCTGGGCGCGCTTTTACTGCAGCGGCGGATGCGCCGCCAACGCGCATGCGAAAAACGGGGATATTTCCAGGCCCTATGATTTGGAATGCCAGATGGAGCGCAAGCGGCTGGAATGCGCAATGGCGATTGTCGCCGCGGAGCGCGAGGAGGCGGAAGGCTGAGGGCCGGCGATTCCCGCTGCGCCGTCAGGCATGACACAGGAAAACGCGGGCTGTCCGGAAACGAAAACCGGGCAGCCCGCGTTGCGCTGCGGGCCCTGTCGGGAAGCCGGCGCCGAGGCGGCCGGCACGCCGTGCGCGCCCAGCCCCTGCGGCTTTTGCCGGCGGGTCACGCTTCTTCCAGCTGCGCGAGCACCAGCGCGGTGCGGCAGGGTGAATAAATGCTGAAGCCTTCTCCCAGGCGCTCGTCCGGCCTGGTCTGATAGACGTACTGCTCGTCGATACGCGCCTCGCCGCCGAAACGCGTCTCGTCCGTGGAGAAGATGACGCGCCACTTTCCATGGCCGCGCATGGGCACGAAGAAATCCGTCTGCGACTGCGTCGGATGGAAGTTGAACAGGAACACCAGCCCGCCCTTGCGGAAGCAGAGAATCTTCTTTTCCTGGTCCGTCCACAGGCTCTGCAGGTCGTTTGCTTCCAGCAGGTTATGCTCCTTGGCCAGTTCAATCATCGCGCGGTCAAAATCCGACAGCCACTGGTATTTCAGATACCCGTTTTCCTGCAGGGACCACTGGCGGCGCGCATAGTGATAGCTCCAGCCGTTGCCCTCGCGCGGGAAATCAATCCATTCCGGATGGCCGAATTCATTGCCCATGAAGTTCAGATATCCCTCGCCCGCCAGCGACAGCGTGACAAAGCGGATGAGCTTAATCAGCGCGATGGCGCGGTCGATAACGGGCGTGTGCGTCGCCTTGTCCATGTCCGTGTACATGGCGGCGTCCGCCAGGCGGAAAATGAGCGTTTTGTCCCCCACCAGCGCCTGGTCGTGGCACTCGCTGTATCCGATGACGGGCTCGGCGGGACGGCGGGTCGTCAGCTCATGCCACATGCGGTGCATATCCCAGTCCTCATCCCGCACTTCCAGCGTCTGAATCCAGAAATCGGGCACGCCCATGCCCAGACGGTAGCTGAAGCCAAACCCGCCTTCGCGCACCGGGAGGCACAGGCCCGGCATGCCGCTGACATCCTCGGCAACGGTCAGGGCGTTGTGCTTGAGGCTGTGCGTCAGCTCATTGGCCAGCATCAGATACACCGCCGCGCCCAAGTCGATGTTGTCGTCAAAATACTGCTTGTAGCTGGTAAACGCGCGGCCCAGGCCATGGTCCTGATAGAGCATGGACGTTACGCCGTCGAAGCGGAAGCCGTCAAAATGGTACTCCGTCATCCAGAACTTGATGTTGGACAGCAGGAAATGCAGCACATGCGGACGGTCGTAGTCGAAGACCCGGCTGCCCCAGGCGGAATGGTATCCCCGCGTGCCGACATGGAAAAACTGCGTGGGCGTGCCGTCGAAGTCCGCGATGCCCTCGGCGTAATTGCCGCTGGCATGCGAATGCACCAGGTCCAGCAGCACGGCGATATCCATGGCGTGCGCCGTGTTGATGAGCTCTTTGAGGTCCTCCGGCTCGCCGTACCAGGAGCTGGCGGCGAAGAAATTGCTGACCTGATATCCGAAGGATGCATAATATGGATGCTCCATGACGCCCATCAGCTGAATGGCGTTGTATCCGGCCTTCCGGATGCGCGGGAGCATGTCGCGCGTAAATTCCTTATAGGTGCCGATTCCGCCCTCCTCACGGGCCATGCCCACATGCGCTTCATAGATGAAGGGCGGTTTTGCCCGCACCGGGCTGAACATGGCGTCCGTCCACTTAAACGGCGTTTCCGGCTGCCATATCTGGCCTACGAACGAGTTGCTGTCCTTCATCTGCACCGCGCGGCGAATATACAGCGGAATCCGGTCGCGCACGGAGCCGTCCGCGCCGGTGACCTGCACCAGCACGCGCTGGCCGTGCGAAAGGGAGCGGATGCCGGGCAGGACAATCTCCCACGTATGATCGTCCTTGCGGGTCATCGGGTGGGAGGAGCGGTCCCAGCCGTTGAAGTCGCCGGTGAAATGCAGCGCCTTGGCGGCGGGCGCCCATTCGCGGTACACCCAGCCCTGCGGCGTGCGATGAATGCCGTAATACAGATGCCCGTTTGCGAAATCACGGAGCCTGCCTCCGCCGGGCAACAGGCGACGGCGCATGGCGGCGTGACGGGCGAGACGGTATCGAATATCCGCTTCGTGCGGAGCAAGCCAGGGGTCTCGGAGAATCATCTCCAAAGGACGTGTTTTGCGGGGCATGATGGCGCCTCCTTACAGCGGTCAATCAGGGCAAACACTGCCATATAACATTGTACACGATGCCGAATGAATGGGCAAGCATCCGGCATGCATTTTTCCCTCCCCAAACCGTACAAAATTCTCTCCATATTTTGTATAATATTGATATGATATTCCTGATTTGCGTTTTTCTCCCGAACATCAGCCTCCGGACAGCGCAGGCCTCCGCCGCTCCGTATGCATCCGTGCGGCCGAAGCCTCCGCGGTGTTTCAACGTCCCGCATGCCGGTGCGAATCCCGCTGCGCCGCCCGGACAGACGGCAGAGCGTCCCGGTTTTGCGGCGGCCCCTTTTTTTGTCTCCCGGCCTTCGGGCGGCGGGGGCGGGGCGGGCGTATTCTCTTTGGTTTTCTTTTGGTTTTCTCTTGATTCTCTTTTGGTTTTTCCTCCGGTGATACCCTCCCCATGCCCTTCCATGACAGGAGGGGAAAACCAATGTTGATGCCTATCGTTTCCATGAACAAAATGTCCATGAATGAGTCCGTGGCTGCTTCCTGCTGCTGGCGTTATGTCCT
>DVFI01000063.1 GCA_018713305.1 Candidatus Avichristensenella intestinipullorum | reverse complement strand
ATATTGGTCATTACCTTTGCAACCGTACTTGTCATGCAGCGTCTGCTCCGGCGTGATGATGTCGAGTACTGAGGAGGATGCGTATGAAAATCAGGCGTTGGCTTGTTACCGGCATCATACGAACCATACTGCTGTTATGGTCTGTTATGGTAATATATCCGCTAGTATGGATGTTTTTGAGCGCGTTTAAGACCACAACCGAACTGTATACAACGCCATGGGCGCTGCCCAGCGCCTATCTTCCCGACAATTTTATCATTGCCTGGGATCGGTATATGCCCATAGCAAACTGGCCTACAAGTTTTGATTTGGTGCTCGTCTGCAAAAAGGGAGAAGATGCCGTGCTGCGCCATTTTGCCGCTGCCATTCGCTGCCAGGATTCTCCCGAAAGCTGATGCGCGGCTTGTTTTCAAGTCCTGGCAAATCTCCCAAAAGACGCAAAAACCCCCGCCTACGCGGAGGTTATGTGACGCACAAACAGGCCGAGACTTACTCCTCTTCCGGAGCGGACACGGGGCACACGCTCGCGCAAGCGCCGCAGCTGATGCACTTTTCCGCATCGATTTCATACTTGCCGTCGCCTTCGGAAATCGCCTCCACCGGGCATTCGGACTCGCACGCGCCGCACGCGATGCACTCATCGTTAATCTTATACGCCATAAATTGCACCTCCTTCTCGGGTTGTCGTGCGTATTGTATCACCTTTCTTGCGGGAATGCAATCCCATTTTTGCACACGCATCGTTTATCGTACCCGCCATTCGTCTTCGCGTGATATATTGAGCAAAACGCCCACCGCGGCCATAAAAATGGCGACGGAGGTGCCGCCGGCGCTGAAAAAGGGCAGCGGCAGCCCTGTCGTCGGCAGGATGCCCACCACGACGCCCATGTTCAGAAAGGCCTGTACGCCAATCATGGCGGTGATGCCCGCCGCCAGGAGGCTGCCGAAGCGGTCCGGGCACCGCAGCGCCACCCGCAGCCCGGCGTATACAAACGCGAGAAACAGCGCGACGACGCATAGGCAGCCCACCAGCCCAAAGTCCTCGGCGATAGAGGCGAAGATAAAGTCCGACTCCGGATACGGCAGATACGCCGTCTTCTGGCGCCCCTGCCCCAGGCCCATGCCGAAAAGGCCGCCCGAGCCAAAGGCAATGAGCGATTGCGAGAGTTGATACCCCTCGTCGCTCATCTGCGCGAACGGGTCGCGAAAGGACAGCAGCCGCTCCCGGCGATACGGTTCGCTCCAGGCGTAGTACAGGCCCAACGCCATGCCGCCCAATCCCAGGACGCCCAGGTGATGCACGCGGGCGCCCGCCACGGCTACCATGACAAAGGCGACAATCAGGATGCTGCCGGCCGTGGAAAGGTTGGGCTGCTCGAGAATCATCAGGAACATGACGCCCGGCACCAGCAGCACCGGAAGCAGGCCCGTAAAGAACCTGCGCACGCGCTCGCCCTTGTTGCACAGGGCGTTGGCCATATAAACAATCATGGCGAACTTGGCAAACTCCGAGGGCTGAAAGCTCATCCCTGCCAGGTTCAGCCAGCGCCGGGAGCCGTTGGCCAGCACCCCGATGCCCGGGATGAGCACGAGCGCAAGCAGCGCCGCGCTTCCCGCCAGCAGGCTCAGGATGACCCACGGGCGGCGGTAGAAGCGGTAAGGTATCCGCGAGCAGGCCGTCAGCGCCGCCGTGCCCAGCGCGATGCCCGCGAGCTGCTGGCGCACCTTGGCGTAGGCGTCTCCGCTGTCTTGGAAGGTATAATAGCTGGCGCTGAAGAGCGAAACCAGCCCGCACATCAGCAGCAGAATCAAAAGGACCAGCACGCGCATGTCCATGCGCCCGCCGGTCTCTTTCAGCGCAGCTCCTCTTTCGTGTCGCATGTGCCGGACGCTTCGCTCCGTCATACCGCGACCCTTTCTATACGGTTTTCGTCTGATTTATGATACGCGCCCGTCCCGGGGCCTCATGCCAGAGCGTTGACAATCCGCTTGAATTGTTTTCCCCGCTCCTCGTAGTCCGAGAACATGTCGAAGCTGGCGCAGGCGGGCGAAAGCAGCACCGCGCCGCCCCGCTCGGCCGCCTGCCGGGCCAGGCGCACGGCCTTTTCCAGGTCGTATCCCGCGGTCTGGTATGCCGAATAGCCAGCCCTTTCCAGCGCCTCCCCTATCTTTCCGGCGGTTTTGCCCATCAGCACCACAGAGCGAATGTTTGGATTGGCCCGGATGGCCCGGGCAAACCCGTCGAAGGAGGTCCCCTTTTCGTCGCCGCCGGCGATCAGCACCGTGGGAACGGTCATGCCTTCCACCGCACGGATGGACGCATCCGGGTTGGTGCCCTTGCTGTCGTTGATGTAGCGCACCCCGTCCAGCACGCGCACGCTCTCCATGCGATGCTCGACCCCCGCAAACGTGCGCAGCGTATGCCGGATGACCGGCGCCGGGACGCCCAGGCAGGACGCCATGGCCGAGGCGGCCAGCGCGTTTTCCAAATTGTGCGGCCCGGGCAGGCTCAGCGCGTCCACGCCGCACAGCGCCCGACCCTCCACAAGAATCTGTTCGTTTTCGACCCATGCGCCCGTCTCCTGCGGCGTGAGGCGCGAGAAGGGCACCGCCTGCGCGCGCGTCTGCGAGGCCACCTGCGCGCAGAACGGGTCGTCCGCGTTGTAGACAAAGAAATCCCGCGCTTCCTGCCGCTCGGTGATGCGGGACTTCAGCGCGCCGTATGCTTCCATGGTGCCGTGGCGGTTCAGATGGTCCGGCGTGAGGTTCAGCAGCGCCGCCACATGCGGATGAAACCGGTCCACGGTCTCCAGCTGAAAGCTGGACACCTCAATGACGCAGACGTCCTCCTCCCGCGTCTCCAGGGCCACCCCGGACAGCGCCAGCCCGATATTCCCCGCGACGAAAGCGCGCCGCCCGGCATTGCGGAGCATTTCGCCGGTCAGCGAGACGGTGGTGGTTTTCCCGTTCGTCCCCGTGACGGCGACCTGCGTGCCGCGCACAAACCGGGCCGCCAGCTCCAGCTCGCCCAGCACCGGCACGTGCAGGGCCTGCGCGCGGCGCACGACCGGCGCGTCCATGGGCACCGCGGGGCTGACGACCACAGCGTCGCACCCGTCCACCAGCGTTTCCGGCATCTCGCCCAGGCGCGCCTGGCAGCCCATGGCAATCAGCGTATCCAGTCCCGCCTTGTCCGGCCGGCTGTCGCTGAGGACCGGCAGCGCCCCCTGCGCGCACAGAAGCCCGGCAGCCGCCACGCCGCTGCGCGCCATGCCTACGACCAACACACGTTTATTTTTCCAATCTTCGCCCATGGTTTGCCCTCACAGGCTGCCATGCCCCGCAATGCCCAGCAGCGCAATCAGGCACAGCACCACCGTCGCAATGGCGTACATCGATACAATGCGCGTTTCCGGCACGCCGCACAGCTCAAAATGATGGTGCAGCGGGGACATTTTGAAAATGCGCTTGCCGTGCGTCGCCTTAAAGTAGATTCTCTGCAGGAACACCGACAGCAGCGACACCGCGTATGCGCCGCCCGCTATCGGGATGAGCAGCGGCAGGCGCAGCATGATGGCGACCGCCGCCATCAGCCCGCCCAGGAACATCGAGCCGGTGTCTCCCATGATGACCTGCGCCGGATGCAGGTTAAAGCGCAGATAGCCCAGCAGCGCGCCGCAGCAGGCCGCGCAGACGAGGGCCAGGTTGAGGCAGTTTTCCTGCGCGGACGCCGTCAGCGTCCCGGCCAGCAGCAGCGCAATGATGGCAAACGTCGCGCTCATCACGGTCGTCACGCCCGCGCACAGGCCGTCCAGCCCGTCCAGGAGGTTGGCGCCGTTGGTGGTGCAGACGATGACAAACATCATTGCCGGGATATACAGCCAGCCCATCTCCCATTCCACGTCCAGGAAAGGCACGTATACGGCGGAGCCAATCTCTGGGTGCAGGTAGCAGTAGGCCGAAAACGCCGCCGCCAGCACGATTTGTCCGATGAGCTTCTGCCGCTCGCTCAGCCCCTGGTTTTTCTTCGCGCGGATTTTCGCCATATCGTCCAGAAAGCCGAGCAGCAGGTTCAGCGCCGCAAAAAGCAGCGCGGCCAGCGCCATGTCGGACATCGGCTGAAACGCGCCCACGCGCAGCGCCAGGGCCACGACCACCGTGACCAGCGCAAACAGCAGGCCGCCCATGGTCGGCGTCCCCTGCTTCTGCCTGTGCGATTCCGGCGCCAGTTCATAAACGTTCTGCCCGAACTTTAACTTGCGCAGCTCCCGAATTGCCCACGGTCCCGCGGCGAGGACCGCGGCAAAGGCAATCAAAACCGCCCAAACCATCCTTTGCATCGCTTCATGCCTCCGTGTTTTCCCGCATTTCCCTGAGCAGCTGTGCTACGATGCTCTTTTCGTCAAAGGGGCGCTTGACCCCGCGAACCTCCTGATACGTCTCGTGCCCTTTCCCGGCCAGCACCACCACGTCGCCGTCGCGCGCCATGGACAGCGCATACCGGATGGCTTCGCGCCGGTCCTCGATGACGCAGTACGCGCCGCCCGTGGGCCGGATGCCCTCCTCGACCGTCTCGAGGATGGCGTAGGGGTCCTCGTTGCGGGCGTTGTCGCTGGTCAGAATGCTGAAATCCGCCATCCGTCCGCCGATTTCCCCCATCAGCGGCCGCTTTTCCCGGTCGCGGTCTCCGCCGCAGCCGAACAGCGCAATCACGCGGTTGCGCGCAAAGCTGCGCACCATGCTCAGGATGTTTTCCAGCGCGGCGGGGGCGTGCGAATAGTCCAGAACCACCTTAAAAGGCGTATCGGTGTCCAGCACCTCGGCGCGGCCCGGCACGACGCGCACGGCCTCCAGGCCCTCGCGGATTTCCTCCATCCGCGCGCCGACAATCATCCCCAGCGCCGCCGCGGTCATGGCGTTGTACACGTTGAACATGCCGGTCAGGCGCAGATGTATCGGCGTTTCCAGCGCGCCGGTCAGCTGCAGCATGAAGGAAACGCCGTCCTCGGAAATCTCGATGTCCCGCGCGGCGATGTCGCAGTCGGAACGGATGCCGTATGTCACATAGGGAAGCTCGATGCCCTCCAGCATAAAGACCGTCGTTTCCTCGTCCGCGTTGAACGCGCAGTTGCGCGCATGCGAGGGCAGGAACAGCTTTTTCTTGGCCGCCGCGTAGTTTTCCATCGTATGGAAATAGTCCAGGTGGTCCTGGGACAGGTTGGTGTACGCCACCGCGTCAAAGACGATGCCGTCCAGGCGGTGCATGTCCAGCGCGTGGGCGGACGCCTCCATGACCACTGCGCGCACGCCTTCCTGCTCCATGCGCCAGAGCGTCTCGTGCAGGTCGATGGGGTCGGGCGTGGTGAGGTTGGAGGTAAGCACCGTATCGCCGATAATCTTGCCAATGGTGCCAATCAGGCCGCATTTCAGGCCCATATGCTCCAGCACGGATTTGACCAGGTAGGACGAGGTGGTCTTTCCCTTGGTGCCCGTAACGGCCAGCATGCGCATCTTTCGCGCCGGATGCCCGTAAAACGCGCCCGCCATGTGCGCCATGGCCTCGCGCACGTTCTCCACCTGCGCCTGCGGCACGTCGATTTCGGGCAGAAGGCGCTCTACGATCAGCGCGGCCGCGCCCCCGTCCACCGCACGCCGGGCAAAGGCATGCCCGTCAAACGTCGCGCCGGAGACGCAGAAAAACGCGCTCCCCGCCAGGCGGTCCGCCTGGCGCGAGTCCGCGCAAAGCCCCCTGATTTCCACATCCGCCTCGCCCGAAATGCCGACCAGTCCGGGCGCCTGCTCCGCCAAATTTCGAAGTGTCATGCCAAGCCTCCCTTATATGCGCTCCGCGCCCCTGCCCGCGGCCGTTCAGCGCGTTTCAAACGTCACCGTCACCGTGCTGCCCGGCGCCACGAACGTATCCGCCGCCGGCCGCTGCCCCGTCGCCAAACCGCTGCCGTCCACCTGCAGGTTCAGATTGCGGGCCCGCAGCTGCCGGCTGGCTTCCACGATGCTCATGCCCGTCACGTCCGGCACCAGCACGTACGCCTGCGCGTCCGGCGGTTCCCCGTCGGTCACATACAGCATCACCAGCGAGCCTTCCGCCATTTCCGCGCCGGGCGCGGGCAGCTGCGAAAGCACGGTCTGCGCCTCTCCGTCCGTCATGCCCGACAGGCCGGCGGCCTTCAGCGCTTCCATGGCCTCCTCCACCGACAGCCCCGTCACCTCCGGCACGCGCACCGTGGCCGTATCGTTCCGGCCGTCGGGCTGAATGCCCAGATAGGGCAGCGTGTCGGCCAGGATTTGCCGGGCAAAGGGCGCGGCGGTGGTGCCGCCGTAATCCGGCTGCAATTCCGCTTCGTCCACAATCACCAGCACGGCCACCTGCGGGTCGTCGGCGGGCGCGAAGCCCACGAACGAGCCGATGTGCACGTCATGCGCGATGCGCCCGTCCCGGTACACCTGCGCCGTGCCCGTCTTGCCGCCGATGCGGTAGCCTTCCACGGCCGCATTGCGTCCGCCGCCCTGCGCCACGACGTTCTCCAGGAGCGCGCGCATCGTCGCGCTGGTTTCCCCGGAAATGGGACGGGACACCACGGTCGGCAGCGTCCGCTGGAGCACCTCGCCGTCCTGCGCGACGATTTCCTCCACCAGGTAGGGCTGCATCAGGTATCCGCCGTTGACCACGGCGCAGGCGGCCGTAATCATCTGCAGGGGCGTGACCGTCACGCTCTGGCCAAAGCCGATGCGCGCCAGGTCCACATCCTTGACGTATTTGCGCCCAATCAGCAGCCCCGCGCTCTCCCCCGGCAGGTCGACGCCCGTTTTCGTCCCCAGCCCGAAGGCGTAGAGATATTGATAAAACGTTTCCACGCCCAGTCTTAATCCCAATTCGGTAAATACTGGGTTGCAGGAGTTCATCAGCGCCTCCGCCATCGTCTCCGCGCCGTGGCTGGAACGCCAGCAGCGAATCCGGTCTCCGTTGACGGTGATGGAGCCGGAGCAGTAGAACCCCTCTTCCGGCGTGGTCAGGCCCGCGTCGAGCGCGGCGGCGGCAGTGAGGATTTTGAAGGTCGAGCCGGGCTCATAGACATCGCTGATGAGCTGGATGCGCATGCCTTCCTGCAGGGCGTCCAAATCGCTGCGCGGCGGGTCGTTCGGGTCAAAGGCGGGCAGGATGCTCATGGCCAGGATGGCGGCCGTATCCGGCTCCATCACGATGGCCATCACGCGCCGCGCGCCGTTGACCGCGAGGCATTCCCGCAGCACCCTGTCCACAAACGCCTGGATGGTGCTGTCCACCGTCAGGCGCACGTTCGCGCCGGGCGTGGCGGGAATATAGGAAGTCTTCCCGTCCGGCAGGGTGCGCGCCCGCGCGTCCACCTCCGAGACGATGCGGCCCGGCGTGCCGGCCAGGAAGTCGTCGTACTGCTGCTCCAGGCCGGATTGGCCCTCCCCGTCGACGGTGGTCAGCCCGAGCACCTGCGAAAGCATGGTCCCGTGGGGGTAAAAGCGCAGGCTGTCCTGGTCAAAGGTAATCCCGGCCAGGGCCTGCGGCTGCTCGGCCGCCAGGTCGCGGATGGCGTCCACCACGTCGCGCGTCACCTGCCGCTTGAGCGTGACCGTCGCCATGTCGCGCCGGGCCAGCTTTGCCTCCACCGCCTCCCGCTCCAGCCCCAGCAAGGGGCAGAGCAGGTCGCACAGCGCTTCCACGTCCTGCACCTGCCGGGGCGCTGCGCTGACGATATAGGCGGTGGCGTTGCGCGCCAGCACGTCCCCGTTCCGGTCGAGGATGGCGCCCCGTTCCGCCGTAATCACGCCCGAGCGCGTCCACTGCGCCACGCCCCGGGCGGTCAGCGCCTCCGCGTCCACAATCGTCAGCCTGCCCACGCGCACCACCACGGCGAAAAAAAGAAGGGTGATGATCACGCCCAGCCAGATCAGCCGCTTTCGTATGATCATCCCCGGTGTGGTCAAACGCATCGCCTCCCGGTCCAACCGTTCGCGGCGTTTCTGTGGCGGCTGCGCTTATCCTCCTATCAGGCCGAGCAGAAGCGAAAACAGGCTTCGATTCTCCTGCGGCGTCTTTTGCACCGTGATGTCCGATACCGGCGCTTCGTCAGACGGCAGATAGACGGTGATGACCTGCGATGCGTCCGGCATCTGCATGCCCAGGCGGTTGAGCGCGATGCTCTGGATGCGCGTGGCGTCGCCCGCCTCTGCGATGCGCACCTCCAGCGTGTCGATGAGCTCCTGCGTGCGCGCCACCTCGACCTTGGACGCGTCGATTTGCTTGCTCAGCGACGCGGCTTCCGCGCGCAGGTGCAAAAGCCCGAAGGCCATCGCGAACACCAGGCCCGCCGTCGACAGCAGCACCACCCACAGCGGCAGGCGCAGGCCCGCGGCATGCCGGCGCTGGTACCGGGGACGCTCCAGCGGCCGCGGGCTGGTTGCAGGGCTGCCCGCCAGCGCGGCGCTGCCATCCGTTCCAAAGGAATACGCTTTGGCATACGGGGTGATGTGCCTGGACGCCATAGCGATTCCTCCCCTCATGGAACGGACTGGTACGCCGCACCGGCGCGCAAAGGTCAGTACGTCTCGTTGACATGACGCCGCAGGGCTGCAAAGTTCTCGCGCGCCTTGCGCGTCTTCTCCACAAACGCGGCGGTATCCCAGATTTCGATATGGTCGCGCATGCCCACGAAGGTCAGTTCGCGGGACAGGCCGATTGCCTCGCGAAGGTTGGCCGGCAACAGCACCCGGCCCTGCGCGTCCATCTCCATCTCCGTCTGCGCGTTGGCCATGATATAGCGCAGATAGTCCATACCTTCCTCGTCCGTGTCGCGCACGCGCCCCAGCTGCTCGTTCACCGACTCCCATTTTTCCTGCGGATACAGGGCCAGCGCCTCGATGCTGCTGTTGAGCGCCATGGTGAAATTGGAACCCAGTTTCTCGCGGAAGCTTGCCGGAATGATTGCACGGCCTTTGCCGTCCAGGCTATGCGAAAACGTGCCCGCAAATACGCCCGTCATCCTGCCGACCCCCTCCTCTGCCACGGAGAAACTCCACTTTCATCCACTTATTACCTTTATACACCACTTTCTCCCACTTTGCAAGACTTGTGAGCAGATTTTTTCCTTTACGAATCAGCGAAAAAACGTCACAAATTTATGACGAAGCGGCAAATACGAACAATGTTCGCGTGTGCCCGCGCTTTCTGGCAGAAACCCACGATATAGCGTATGTTTCCTGGCATAAACGGCTATTTTGCTCCTGCATTTACAAATATGATGCGAACACATGCGAATACAATATTACGAAACTTTTACTTTTTCTCGGTAAAATATGACAGCACCTCCTGTGCCCCAAAGAGCACAATTTTTTCTATGCGAACGGAAATAAAAATATGCCGTTCTCCACCGCGTTTTCACGGCGCCCTTGTGGGGGCGAGGCAAATCTGCTACAATGGCGGCGGAGGGATTCGCGTGCCCAAGCTTGCGCCGTATCATCGTGATTTGCCTTACGCCTATGCGCCCGGCATTTTTCCCAGCCATGCGCTTTTGCAGGCGCGCCCCGCCTGCGCGCGGCGGCTGCTGGTGCATTCCGCCGCGGCGGACAGCGAGGGCGTGGCGTCGCTGCGCGCGCGGTGCGAAGCGCTGGGCGTTCGCGTGGAAACGGCGGACCATGCGCTGGCGCGGCTGAGCAGGAAGGAAAACTGCTTCGCGGCCGTCGTGTTTGACAAATTTTCCGACGAGCTTGCTTCCGACGCCCCGCATGTGGTGCTGCACCGGCCTGCGGATATGGGGAACCTGGGCACCATTCTGCGGACCTGCCTGGGCTTTGGCCTGCGGGACGTGGCGCTGGTGCGCCCTGCGGCGGACGTGTTTGACCCGCGCGTGGTGCGCGCCTCCATGGGCGCGCTGTTTTCCCTGCGCGTGCGCTATGTGGACGATTTCCCGGCCTACCGCGAGGCATACCCGCATCATGCGCTGTATCCGTTTATGCTGGACGGAGCGCTTCCGCTCGCGCAGGCGGCGGCGCAGGGCCGCCGGCCCTACGCGCTCGTTTTCGGCAACGAGGCGTCGGGACTGCCGCCCGACTTTGCGCGCATGGGCCAGGCCGTGCGCATCCGCCACAGCGACGCCATCGATTCGCTCAACCTGGCCATGGCCGTTTCCATTGCGGCCTATGCCTTTACGGAACGGGATTTTCAAAAGGGGGATTGACCTATGGAGGAGGTTTACGCACAGGTACGCGAGGCGGTGCGCTTTGTCTGCCGCCAGGGACACGTGCAGCCGGGCTCGCTGTTCGTTCTGGGATGCTCTACCAGCGAAATCGCGGGCGGCCGCATCGGAAAAGCCGGCTCGCCGCAGCTCGGCTA
This sequence comes from Candidatus Avichristensenella intestinipullorum, assembly GCA_018713305.1. GTDB lineage: Bacteria > Bacillota > Clostridia > Christensenellales > Aristaeellaceae > Avichristensenella > Avichristensenella intestinipullorum. The sequence continues at coordinate 2,554 of DVFI01000063.1, read as the reverse complement.
CGAGGTGGCGCGCGGCGCATGGGAGGCCTGCGAAGAGGCAGGCGTCGCGCTGGCCGTCCAATGCTGCGAGCATCTCAACCGCGCGCTGGTGCTTCCCCGCCAGGCCGCGCTGTCGCGCGGCTACGCGCCCGTGGCGGTCGTGCCCCATCCGCACGCGGGCGGTTCCTGTGCGGCGGCGATGTACCGTCTGCTGCCCGACCCCGTGGTGGTGGAGGCCGTCGAGGCCGAAGCCGGCCTGGACATCGGCGAAACGCTCATCGGGATGCACCTGCGCCCCGTGGCGGTGCCGCTGCGCCCGGAAACGCCGCTGCTGGGCCAGGCGCGCGTGACGATGGCATATACGCGCCCCAAATTCATCGGAGGCTCACGGGCCCGGTATACCCTGGAGGATTGAGGGCGCGGAGCGCGGGTTTTGACAGGCGGCGTGCACTGTGGTATAATATATTGGTTTATTCTGTGGCAGAAGGTGGCTGGGGATATGTACAAGGAGCGCACGGACAGGCTGCTGGCGCTTTTGAAGGCCGCGGGCGCGCAGGGCGCGCTGATTCACAAGCCTTCCAACATGCGCTGGCTCAGCGGTTACACGGGGGAGGGCCTGGTGCTGGTGGCCGACGGATTGCGGGCCATTCTGACCGATTTCCGTTACACCGAGCAGGCCGAACAGCAGGCGCCGGACTATACCGTCCATATGACCACGGCGGAGCGCACGGCGGAAAAGCTGGCGGCGGAGCTCGTCGGCGCGCAGGGCGCTGCGGTGCTGGCGTTTGAGGACGACGAGGTGACCGTGCGCGGCATGAAGGCGCTGACGGAGGCCATGCCCGGCGTGCGCTTTGTGCCGGTGGACCGCCGGGTGGAGATGCTCCGGGAGCGCAAGGACGAGGAGGAAATCGCGCTGGTTGAAAAGGCCTGCGCCATTTCCTGCGCCGCCTTTGAGCACATGCTCGGCGTCATCCGGCCCGGAATGACCGAGCTGGAAATCCGCTTTGCGCTGGAAAACGCGCTCTATCGCGGGGGCGCGGAGAAGCTTGCGTTCGACACCATCGTCGCCACGGGGCCCAACGGTTCCCTGCCCCACGCAATTCCCGGAAACCGCGTGGTGGAAAAGGGGCACATGGTCACCATGGACTTCGGCGCGCGATACGGCGGCTACTGCGCCGATATTACGCGCACGGTGGCCGTAGGCTCGCTGGACGACAAGCAGCGGCACGTGTACGATACGGTATTGCAGGCGCAGCTGCGCGCGCTGGACGCCATCCGTCCGGGCGCCCGGTGCAGCGACGTGGACCGTATCGCCCGCTCGTTCATTGACGAGCGCGGCTACGCGGGCCGGTTCGGCCATGGCCTGGGACACGCGGTGGGCCTGGATATCCACGAAAGCCCGCGCCTGAGTCCCACATGCGGGCAGGTGCTGGAGGCGGGCATCGTCATTACCAACGAGCCGGGCGTATACCTGCCGGGTCAATGCGGATGCCGCATTGAGGATACCGTCCTGGTCACGCCGGACGGCTGCCGCCGGCTGACGCCGGCAACCAAGGAACTGATTATACTGTAGGAGGGGTCTTTTCGTGATTACTGCGGGCGATTTTCGCAAGGGCGTTACCGTGGAATGGGACAACGGCGTATGGATTATCGTGGATTTCCAGCACGTCAAGCCGGGCAAGGGCGCGGCGTTTGTGCGCACGAAAATCAAGAACATCATGACCGGCGCGGTGGTGGAACGCTCCTTCAACCCCACCGACAAAATGCCGCGCGCCCACATCGAAACCAAGGAGATGCAGTATCTCTACAACGACGGCGAGCTGTACTACTTCATGGACACCGAGACCTACGAGCAAATCCCGCTGAACAAGTCCGAAGTCGAGGACATGATTCACTTCGTCAAGGAAAATGAAAACGTGTCCGTCAAGTTCTTCAAGGGCAAGGCTTTCTCGGTGGAAGCGCCGAACTTCGTGGAGATGGAAATCGTCGATACCGAACCCGGTTTCAAGGGCGACACCGCTTCCAACACCACCAAACCCGCCACGACCGAAACCGGCTATGTGGTCAACGTGCCGCTGTTTATCAACATCGGCGACCATATCCGCATTGATACCCGCACCGGCGAATACATGGAGCGCATGTAATCCTCTGCGCGAACGGTTCCGCAGCACGGCCGGAGGCCGGGCGGCGCGCCGGGTTTCGCGCGAACGTCTCCCCCGAACGATGCGCGCCGGCCCCCCCCGCAACGGGCGGACGGCGCGGACGAACCACACGCCCTGCCGCCCGAATCGCCGGCAAGGCGTTTGAAGTTACGCGCAAACACGACATGAGAAAGGAGCCTCCCCCATGAGCAATCTGTCCGACCGCGTATCCTACCTCAAGGGCCTGGCCGAAGGCATGGAAATCGGCGAGGAAAGCAAGATGGGCAAGCTGGTGCTGGCCATCATCGACACGCTGGGCAGCGTGGCCGAGGCAATGCAGCAGCTGGCCGACGACCACAAGGAGCTGGACGAATACGTCGAGAGCATTGACGACGACCTGTCCGAGATTGAAGAAGCCCTGTTTGACGATGAGG
>DVFI01000062.1 GCA_018713305.1 Candidatus Avichristensenella intestinipullorum | reverse complement strand
GCTGCGGCAAGTCCACGCTGCTGCGCGCGATTGCAGGCCTGAACGTTATTGACAGCGGCAGCGTCTTCATCGACGGCAAGGATGTCACGGCCATTGACGCGCGCCATCGCCAGGTCGGCATGGTCTTTCAGAGCTACGCGCTCTTCCCGAACATGACGGCCGCGCAGAACATCGCCTTTGGCCTGACCATCCAGAAGCAACCCAAGGACGTCATCCGCGAGAAGGTGAAAAAGATGATAGCGCTGGTGGGCCTGGAGGGCAAGGAGCGCCACCGTCCCAGCCAGCTCTCCGGCGGCCAGCAGCAGCGCGTCGCGCTTGCGCGCGCCCTGATTATGGAACCGAAGGTCCTGCTGCTGGACGAGCCGCTTTCCGCGCTGGATGCCCAGATTCGCCAGAACCTGCGCATCCAGATTCGCGAAATTCAGCAAAGCATGCACATTACCGCCATCTTCGTCACGCATGACCAGGAAGAGGCCATGGCCATCTCGGACCGCATCTGCGTCATGCATAACGGCATCATTGAGCAGGAAGGCGCGCCCGAGGACATTTATACCCAGCCGAAAACCACCTTCGTGGCGCAGTTCATCGGACACTATAACGTCCTGTCCCCCGCGCAGGCGGCGCAGCTGCTGGGCATTCCTGCGCCGGCGTGCGACGTGGTCGCCATCCGGCCGGAGGTGTTCTCCGTGGCGCCGGTTGCGGACGGATACAGCGTCACCGGCAGGATTACGCGCTTTTCCATGATTGGCAGCATCATGCGCTATACGCTGGAAGGAAACGGCATATCCGTTGATGTGGAGTTTGTCAACGAGGGAACGCGTCATCGCGATATCGGCCAGACGCTGACTGTCAGCCTGGCCAAGAAAGACGTGCTGTTCATCAAGGACGGCCCGTCGCAGCCCTGAGGCGGCGCATTCCTGCGGGACACCGCGCGGGAGAGGGCGGACGGCGATTCGTCCCCTCCCGCATGCGTATGCGGGAGACACGGCCGCGGGAGCGCAGGCGGCATTTGCTGCGCAGGCCGTCCCGTCGGCCGGTCGACGCTGTTTTTCCCCGGAATGCCTTGCAAAAGGCATTTGACAGGCGGAAAACCGGGCGCTTTCCTCCGGCCTGGCGCAGCCGCGCCGTTGCGGCCTCTGCATCCCATCGCCGAAGGGCAAAAAACAGTGCCCGGCCTCATGGCCGGGCGCTCAGCTTGTCGGAAAAGGCCGGCTGCGCCGGCCATTTCCGACAAGCTGGAGCGGCTGCAAGCCGCTTCCGCTATCATGTTCCGGCCGTGCGCTTTGCGCACAGGAACATGATGTCCCCTTCGCTGCAAGGCTGAGAAACAGCCTTGCAGCGAAAGACCGTCGACAAAACCTTGTCGACGGTCTTAGCGCCCGGCCTCATGGCCGGGCGCCGCTTGCCTCAGAGAATACCGCCATTGCGGAAAATCGGCTCAGTACTTGCGCTTGCGGGCAGCTTCCGCCTTCTTCTTGCGCTTGACGCTGGGCTTCTCATAATGCTCGCGTTTTCTCACTTCCGCCAGAACACCAGCGCGCGCGCACTGGCGCTTGAACCTTCTCAGAGCGCTTTCCAGGGATTCGTTTTCCCTAATCCGGACTTCAGACACTTAGTATCCCTCCCCTCCGCTCATCTCGCCCGCCCCGTTCCGAGCGGACACGCGAATTATTATAACGCGTTTGCGGATGTGCGTCAACTGTAATCACAAAATTTTCACATTCTCTCCGGGGATTTCACGACATCCTCTCCGAGAGCTTTTGCCCGCCCAGCAGATGGATATGCAGGTGTTTGACCGACTGGCGTCCGTCCTCTCCACAGTTGGAGACAATCCGGAAACCCGTCTTGTCCAGCCCCAGCATCACGGCCACTTCCGCCGCCGTACGCAGCAGATGCGCCAGCAGGGCGTCGTCCAGAGCACGCGAATCCAGCAGATCCTGCGAATGCGCCTTGGGAACAATCAACACATGCACGGGCGCCTGGGGCGCCACGTCGTAAAACGCCAGCACGCGTTCATCCTCGTACACCTTCTTCGTCGGGATTTCCCCGCGCACGATTTTGCAGAAGATGCAGTCTTCCAAATTCCTCACCTCTTTCCGTGGAAAACGCTGCCATCCATTCAACGGATAGCGCACGCCTTTTCTTCCCGCACAAGGGAGCCTTCCAAAATGGAATTGTTTACCCGCTCCATTTTCACGGCCGCAAACCGGCCCGGCGTACCGCCGGCCGCCACGCGCACATACTCGGCCGTATACCCCTGCGCGCCCAGCGGATGGCTTTCCTCAAAGAGCACCTCGCACGTCCTGCCCACCCAGCGCGACAGGTACGCAGCCTCCAGCTGCGCGCCCAGCGCGATGAGTTCCGCGGCGCGCGCCTCCCGAACCGATTTGGGTACCTGGCCGGGCATCCGGGCCGCCCGCGTTCCCTCGCGCGGCGAATAGGGAAAGACATGAATGCGCGCAAAGCCAATCTCCCGGAGGAAATCCCGCGTCTGCGCAAATTCCGCCTGCGTCTCCCCCGGAAAACCGCAAAGGATGTCCGAGGCAATGGCGGCATCCGGATAGCAGGCGCGCAGCGCCTCCACCGCGCGGCGATACCCGGCGGTATCATAGCGCCGCCCCATGCGTGCCAGCACCGTATCGCTGCCGCTTTGCAGCGCGAGGGTAAAATGGGGGCAAACGGCGGGGAGCTCTTTTAGGCCCCGGGCGAACGCCTCCGTCACGATGGCCGGCTCCAGCGAGCCAATGCGGACACGGCGCACGCCGGGCGTCCGCGCCACCGCGCGCAGCGCATCCAGCAGGCCGACACTGTCGCCGAAATCCCGGCCGTAGGAGGCCAGGTGAATGCCCGTCACCACGATTTCCGCAAAGCCCGCCTCTGCCAGGCGCATGGCCTCCGAGGCGATATCCGGCAGGGGACGGGAGCGAACCGGCCCGCGCACGCTGGGAATGATGCAATAGGCGCAGCCGTTCTGGCACCCCTCCTGAATTTTCAGCGTGGCGCGCGTGCGGCCCTCGCTGCCCCGCACGGTCAGCGCCTCAAAAGGCGTATCCCGCCCCAGCGGCGCCACGGCGATAAGGGGTTCTTCCTGCCGCAGCGCGGCCGCGAGCAGCTCCGCGATTTCCCCGCGGCGCTGCGTCCCCAGCACCAGCCGCACCCCCGGCATGGCCGCAAGCTCCTGCGCCGCGCGCTGCGCCAGGCAGCCGGTGACGACAATGGCGGCGCCGGGATGCTCGCGCGCGGCGCGGCGAATCATCTGGCGGGATTTTTTGTCCCCCGTGCCGGTCACCGTACAGGTGTTCACCACATATACGTCGCAGGGCGCGGAAAAAGGCGCAGCCGTATACCCCGCGCTTTCCAGGCGTTCCAGCATGGCCTGCGAATCATACTGGTTGACCTTGCACCCCAGGGTGCAGAACGCGACGGTGGGGGCCATTACAAATCCCCCGTCAGCGTCAGAATGGCGCTGAGCGCCGCCATGCCCGCCGTCTCGGTGCGCAGGATGCGCGGGCCCATGGTGACCACGCGCGCGCCCACGCCGCGCAGCTGTTCGATTTCCTCCGCCGTGATGCCGCCTTCCGGCCCGATGACCAGCGCGATTTCCTGGGGCGGCTCGCTGCCCAGCGCGTCGGCGATATGCGTGTCCGCCGCCTCCTCCCAGGGCACCAGCACCCTGTCATGCCCGGCGATGCGCTCCAGCAGCTCCGTCAGCGGTTTGGTCTGGCCGACCATGGGCACCTGGCCCCGGCCGCACTGCTTGGCCGCCTCGCGCGCCACGCGGCGAAGGCGCTGCAGGCTCTTTTCCGCGTTTTTCCCCGGTTCCTTGACGCAGCGGGAGAACAGCACCGGCTGCAGCGCATGCACGCCCAGCTCGGTGCACTTTTGCAAAATGGTCTCCAGCTTGTCGGACTTGGGCAAGCCCTGGTACAGCGTCACGCGCACGCGCGGTTCCCCGTCCGGCAGCTGGCGGAGAATGCGCGCGGTCACACGCTTTCCCGCCTCGGTCAGCTCCGCTTCAAACACGCCGCCCAGTCCGTCCAGCAGCACCACCCGCGCGCCCTTCTTCAGGCGCAGAACCTGCACGGCATGGCGTGCCTCCGCCTCGTCCAGGAGCACGCTGTCCCGCTGCCGCTTCGCTTCGTCAAAATAAAACCGATGCATGCCCTTACCTCGCCACCAGGGCGACCCATTCGCCCCTGTATTCTGCGCGTTCCACCGCAAAGCCCGCCGCCTGCAATGCCGCGCGCACGTCCGCTTCCCTGTCGCGAATGATGCCGGAGCACAGGAACGCGCCGCCCTGCTTCAGATGCGCGCGCACCGCGCCGCTGAGCAGGATGACCGCGTCGGCGATGATGTTGGCAAGCACCACATCCGCCTGCACGTTCAGGCCCTGCAGCAAATCCCCCTGGCGCACCTCCACCACGCTTTCCAGGCCGTTTCGCGCGATGTTTTCGCGCGCCACGCGCACCGCCACCGGGTCGATGTCCACGCCCAGGGCATGGGATGCGCCCAGCCGGGCGGCCGCCAGCGCCAGGATGCCCGAGCCGGTGCCCACATCCAGCACCGTATCGCCCGGCCGCAGACAGCTTTCCAGCAGTTCCAGGCACATATAGGTGGTTTCATGCGTTCCGTTGCCAAAGGCCATGCCCGGGTCGATTTCGACGATTCTGTCGTCCGGCCCGGCGGCAAAGGGCTCCCAGACCGGCTTGACGACCAGGCGCCGGCCTGCCCGGAAGGGCTTGTAGTACCGCTTCCAGTTTTCCGCCCAGTCCTCTTCGCGCACGTTTTCTACCGAGAGCGTCCGCGCGCCGGCGTCAAAGCCAATCGCGTCCGGCGTCAGCGCCTCCAGCGTTGCCCGCAGCGACGCCACGCGCTCCAGGGTCGAAGCATCCTGCGGCAGATAGGCGTGCACGAGGACGTCCTCGTCCATGGCTTCGACCAAAGCGGGGTCTACCATATCCCACTTGGCGGGGTTTTCCAGCTCTGCCTGCGCGTCCATCCGGTCTTCTATCAGCGTGCCGGACGCGCCCGCGCGCATCAGCGCCTCGCTGACCATGTCCGCGCCTGCCGTGTTGGTGCGCACGGTCACTTTCAGCCAGTCCATGCCCCATCCCTCCCTGCGTATCAGTTTCGTCCGTCGCTGAACAGGTCGCGCATGCGCTCAAAGAACGACTTGCGCGTTTCATATTCCTTCCCGGTCAGGGAGTCCTCGAACTGCTTGAGCAGCTCCTTCTGCCGGTCGCTCAGGCGGCGCGGGACGTCCACGCGCACCCGCACGAACAGGTCGCCCCGGCCGGAGGAGCGGAGCATCTGAATGCCCTTTCCGCGAAAGCGGAACTCGGTATCCGTCTGGGTGCCTTCGGGGATATGGTGTTCCATGGGGCCTTCCAGCGTGGGGATTTCCAGGGTGCCCCCCAGCGCCGCCTGCGTAAAGGAAAGGGGAATTTCGCAATAGAGATTGTACCCTTCCCGCTTGAAGAGCTTGTGCGGCCTGACCGCAACGTACACATGCAAATCCCCCGGCGGGCCGCCGCGCAGGCCCGGCTCTCCGTGGCCCGTCATGGTGATCACCTGGCCGTTGTCAATGCCGGCGGGGATGTTCACCGTCGCCGTGCGCGTAGCGCGCACGCGGCCCGCGCCCCCGCACCCGGGGCATTTTTCGGTAATCACCTGGCCCGTGCCGTTGCAGGCGGAGCACGGCCGCTGCGTCACCATGGACCCAAAGAGCGAGTTGGTGGTCGTCCGCACGGTTCCCGTGCCGTTGCAGACTGTGCATCTTTTCAGGGAGGACCCGTCCTTGGCCCCCGTCCCATGGCACGCCTCGCAGTTTTCGCTGCGCTGGAACTTGAAGGTTTTTTTGCACCCAAAGGCGGCTTCCTCGAACGTGATGGTCACGTCGTAGCGCAAATCCGCCCCGCGTTCGGGGCCGTTGCGCGTCTGCCGGCTGCCTCCGCCGAAAAACGTATCGAAAATATCGCCAAAGCCGCCGAACCCGCCAAAGCCGCCTCCAAAGTCAAAACCGCCCGCGCCCCCCATGTTCGGCCCTTCGTGGCCGAACTGGTCGTAGCGCGCGCGCCGGTTGGCGTCGGAGAGCACCTCGTACGCCTCGTTGATTTCCTTGAACCGTTCCTCGGCGGCCTTGTCGTCCGGGTGCAGGTCCGGGTGGCATTCCTTTGCCTTGTGCCGGTACGCGGTTTTGATTTCCGCCTCCGTTGCGTTCTTGGATACGCCGAGCACCTCGTAATAATCCCGCTTGGCCAAATTCACACCGCCTTCTGCTGGCACGCCAAAGGGCCGCCGGCCCCGCCGACGGCCCGGACCCTCCGAACCGGCGGCAGGCGGCGCCCTTTCGCCTGCGAATTGGGTTGCTTACTTCACGTCGTAGTCCGCGTCCACGCTGCCGTCCGCGTTGGTCTGGCCCGCGTCCGCGCCGGGGTCGCCCGTCGGCGGGGTCTGCTGGCCCGGCTGCTGCTGATAAATCTTGCCGAAAATCTGATAGACTTTATCGCTGAAGCCTTCCATGGCGGTCTTAATCTGGCCGGCGTCGTTGCTTTCGCGCGCTTTTTTGAGCGTCTCCAGCTCCGCCTCGACCGTTGCCTTGTCTTCGGCCGAAAGCTTATCGCCCAAATCCTTGAGCTGCTTTTCCGTCTCGTAGATGAGGCTGTCGGCGCGGTTGACGGTTTCCACCTGCTCCTTGTTGCGGCGGTCTTCCTCGGCGTACTGTTCCGCCTCCTTGACGCGCTGCTGGATTTCCTCTTCGGTCAGGTTGGTCGAAGCGGTAATGGTCACCTTCTGCTCGTTGCCGGTGCCCAGGTCCTTGGCGCTGACGTTGACGATGCCGTTGCGGTCGATATTGAAGGTGACTTCAATCTGCGGCACGCCGCGCGGCGCGGGCGCGATGCCGGTCAGCTGGAAGCGGCCGAGGGTCTTGTTGTGGGCGGCCATCTCGCGCTCGCCCTGCAGGACGTGGACTTCTACCGTGGTCTGTCCGTCGGCGGCGGTGGAGAAAATCTGGCTCTTGGTGGTCGGGATGGTGGTGTTGCGGTCAATCAGGCGCGTGAACACGCCGCCCATGGTCTCGATGCCCAGCGACAGCGGCGTCACGTCCAGCAGCAGCACGTCCTTGACCTCGCCGCCCAGCACGCCGCCCTGAATCGCCGCGCCCACGGCCACGCACTCGTCGGGGTTGATGCCCTTGAAGGGGTCCTTGCCCGTGATGCGCTTGACCGCTTCCTGCACGGCGGGAATGCGGGTAGAGCCGCCCACGAGAATGACCTTGTCAATCTGCGACGCGGTCAGGCCGGCGTCCTTGAGCGCCTGCTGCATGGGCTTGATGGTCGCGTCGACCAGGTCGCGCGTCAGCTCGTCGAACTTGGCGCGGGTGAGCGTGATATCCAGATGGCGCGGGCCGTTGGCGTCCGCGGTGATGAAGGGCAGGTTGATGTTGGCGCTCATGACGCCGGACAGCTCAATCTTGGCTTTTTCGGCCGCTTCCTTCAGACGCTGCAGCGCCATGCGGTCCTTGCGCAGGTCCACGCCGTCGGTGCGCTTGAACTCTTCAGCAATGTAATCGATGACGCGCTGGTCAAAGTCGTCGCCGCCCAGGCGGGTGTTGCCGTTGGTGGCCAGCACCTCAAAGACGCCGTCGCCGATTTCCAGCAGCGATACGTCGAAGGTGCCGCCGCCCAAGTCGTACACGAGGATTTTCTGGCTGCCTTCCTTATCCAGGCCGTACGCCAGAGAGGCCGCCGTCGGCTCGTTGATAATGCGCAGCACTTCCAGGCCCGCGATGCGGCCCGCATCCTTGGTGGCCTGACGCTGGCTGTCGTTGAAGTATGCGGGCACGGTGATCACGGCCTGGGTCACCTTCTGCCCCAGATAGCTTTCCGCGTCCGTCTTGAGCTTTTGCAGGATAAACGCGGAGATTTCCTGCGGCGTATAGGCCTTGCCGTCGATATTGATTTTATGGGCCGTGCCCATCTCGCGCTTGATGGAGATGACGGTGCGGTCCGGGTTGGTAACAGCCTGGCGCTTGGCGACCTGGCCTACCAGGCGCTCGCCGTCCTTGGTAAAGGCCACGACCGACGGAGTGGTACGGGAGCCTTCCGCGTTGGGGATAACCGTCGCCTCGCCGCCTTCCATGACGGCGACGCAGGAGTTGGTGGTGCCCAGGTCGATGCCGATAATCTTACTCATGATAGTTCCTCCTTATTGATAAAAGCCGAAATCGTCTGTGAAAATCTATATGAAGCAGCCTATTCGGCCGCGACCACGCGTACTGCCGCATGGCGAATAATCCGGTTCGCGGTACGGTAGCCCTTTTGCAGCACCGTGCAAACCGTGCCCGGCTCGCCCTCGGAGGGGTCCGCCTGCATGACTGCGTTTTCCAGCTCGGGATCGAACGCCTCGCCTACGCGGTCGATGACCGTAACGCCGCGCTTGGCCAGCAGCTCGAGCATCTGCTTGTGCACCATCTCCACGCCTTGGCGCAGCGGCGTCTTGTCCTTGGCCGCCTCCAGCGCGCGCTCCAGGTTGTCAATCACAGGCAGCATCAACGCCACCGTCTCCCGCGCTCCATCCTCCCAGGCCTCCGAGCGCACGGCGTTGTTGCGGCGGCGGAAGTTGTCAAACTCCGCCTGCAGGCGCTGCGCCATATCCAGGTACTCGTCGCGCTGCCGTTCCGCTTCGGCCAGCTTTTCAGCCAGCTTTTCGGCCAGGGCCTGCGCGTCCTCCTGCGCAGGGTCTCTCTGCTCCTGCGCGCCGGGGCCCGCGCCCGCCTCGGGCGTCTCGGGAGTGGTCTCGTTCGGGCGGGTGTCCTTGGGGTTGGTATCCTTGGGGCTGTTATCCTTCGGTTGCATCTTCTTTCCTCTTTCCCTTTCCCTTGGGTATCGTCGCGCTCTGTCCGCCCAACAGCTCGCCGAGCGCCTTGCCCATATAATCCAGCACCGGGATGACGCGCGCATACTGCATGCGCATGGGCCCGATGACGCCGATGGTGCCGGAGGTCTCGTCGCCGAGGCGGTAGGTCATGGAGACCACCGAGCAGTCGCTCGTCTCCGGCATGCCGGTTTCGTCGCCAATGCGGATGGTGAAGGTCATCTGGGGCGAGCCCTGCATCAGCCGCAGGAGCTTGTCGCGCGTCTCCAGCACGCTTAAAACCGCCCGCGCCTTCTCCGTATCCGAGTATTCCGGATAGTGCAGGATATTCGACCGTCCGCCCACCATCACGTCCATGGGGCTGCTGCGTTCGGCGGCCTCCAGCACCTCATCGAACACCTGCCGGTGCTCCCGGAACACGTCCCCGAGCGCGGAAAGGCGCTCCCTCACCTGCGCGGACGTCGCGCCTTCCAACTGCTCGGAGAGCAGGTTGCTCACCGCATGCAAATCGTCCGCGCTCATCGCCGCGTCCACCGGAATCAGCGCGTCCTTCACCGTCCCCGCGTCCGTTACCAGCACCAGCAGCGCCGCGCCCTCGCTCACCGGCACCAGCTGCACCCGCCGGATGCGCGGCGTGCGGGGTCTGGGTGCGGTCACCACCGCGGTGTAGCGCGTGACGTCGGAAATGGCCCGCGCCGCGTTGGCGATGACGTTCTCCACCTGGCGCGCGCGCACGTCGAAGTGGTTGCGCAGCGCCCGCGCCTCCTCCGCCGGCAGCGTATGCGCGCCGCGCAGCAGATTTTCCACATACAGCCGGTATGCCTTGAGCGAAGGGACGCGCCCCGCCGAGGTGTGCGGCTGTTCCAGATACCCCAGCTCCTCCAGGTCGCTCATCTCGTTCCGGATGGTCGCCGAGGAGAGGCCGCCAATGTCATACTTTTTGGAAATCGTCCGCGAGCCAACCGGCATGGCCGTCATGATGTAGTCGTCGATGATGGCCTGCAATATGCGATACTTTCGTTCGTCCAGCCGCACGATTCGCCCGCCTCCTTTCTCCGGTTATTAGCACTCTCAATCGTCGAGTGCTAACCACGGGCATAGGATAGCATGTTTGACGTTCTTTGTCAATAGTCAAACCGCCTGTTTTCAGTTTTCCCGTATGAATGTTGTTTTAACGATTTTTGAACACGCAAACCGGGCGGCTTCATGGACCGGTCACGCGGACCAGGACAATCTCCGGCGGGTTGAAAACGCGGGGGAGCTGCGGGTCATAGGAAAGGCCGCGACTGACCACCAGGGCGCTGCCGCCCACCTGATACAGGCCGCCGGCATAGGGAGGAAACCAGCCCTGATCCGGCGCGTACAGGCCGTTGAGCAAAAAGGGCACGCGCACCTGGCCGCCGTGGGTGTGGCCGGAGAGGACGAGATCAAAGCCATATTGCGCAAAGGTCTCTATGGGGTCGGGGCGATGGGAAAGCAGGATATGAAAGGCGTCCGAATCCAGGTTTTCAAAGGGGCGCAGGAGCACGTCGTAGCCGTAATTGGGGGTATAGACCGGGTCGTTCAGCCCGCTGAAGGCCACGCGCTGGCCGTTCAGGGTAACGGAGACGGTCTGTCCTTGCAGCACGGTCACGCCATAGTGCGTGAACATCGGCACGATTTGCTCGCGCTCCGGCGACCAGTATTCATGGCTGCCGGTCACATAAAACGTGGGCGCAAGGCCCGCAATCTGTTCCAGAAGCACGCGCGTGCCTTCCGGCGAAACGCGGTCGTCCACCATGTCCCCCACCAGGCAAATGGCGTCGGGCCGCAGCTGCGCCACGCGCCTGACAATGGGTTCCTGCCGCTCGCCGTACACAGCGCCGTGCAAATCGGTCAGGACGACCAGCCGTATTTCCGCCCCGCTGTCGAGCTTGGCGCTTTTGACCTGATAGGTGCGCACCACCAGCCCCTGAAACAGCGCGGCGCCCGCCAGCAGCGCCAGCGCCAGCGCCGTCAGCAGCAGCCGCCTGGGCCACCGCCTTTTCCGGACACGAGGCCGCGGGGCAATCATGGCATCAGCTCCGCCAGCACGCGGTTTTGCACATCCAGCCCGCGCGGCGTCAGCCACACGCGCTCCTCGTCCCATTCCATCAGCCCGCGCATGCGCAGCTTTTCCAGCGCCGGGCGGAACTGGTCAAACAGCGCCTGTTCGCCCCATGCGATGCCGTCCACCAGGCGCAATCCCAGCATCAGCCGCTCAAAACGGACCTCCTCCTCGGAAACGACGATTTCTTCGTCCCGCTTTCCCGCCAGGTAGCCTTCCAGCGTAGCGGCGTTGCCCCACCGGAAATTATGCAGCAGCGAATGCGCGGCGCAGCCAATGCCCAGATAATCCCGGCGCAGCCAGTACCCCAGGTTATGCTGCGAAGCAAAGCCCGGCTGCGCGTAGTTGGAAATCTCGTAGCGGAGCAGGCCGGCGGATTCGGCCATCCACAGCGCGTCGTCCGCCATTTCGCACAGCGCGTCCTCCCCGGGCAGAAGCTCGGGATGGTCCGCATAGCGCGCATGGAATGGCGTATTTTCCTCCACGATGAGGCTGTACAGCGAAAGATGGCGCGGAGACAGGGACAGCGCCGCATCCAGCGACGCGCGAAAATCCGCCGGCGTCTGGCCGGGCAGGCCGTACATCAAATCCAGGCTGATGTTGTCAAATCCGGCGCTGCGCGCGTCCGACACGGCGCGCTCCACATCCGCCCAGCGATGGATACGGCCCAGCGTTTCCAGCAGCGCATCCTGCATCGCCTGCGCGCCCAGCGAGAGGCGATTTACGCCCGCCTCGCGCAGGGCGGCCAGCTTGGCGGCATCCACCGTGCCCGGGTTGGCCTCGACGGTCACTTCCGCCCCGGGCGCTATGTCAAAGCAGGCCTTCGCCTCCGCCAGCAGGCCCAGAAGCTGCTCCGTGCGCAGGCAGGTGGGCGTGCCGCCGCCCAGGTACACCGTAGCGATTTTCAGGCCTTTCGCGCGGCGCATTTCATCGCGCATGGCCGCCAGCACGGCGGGCGCCATGTCCTCCCGGCCCGCAAACGAGGCGAAATCGCAATACGCGCACTTGCGCGCGCAGAAGGGAATATGCAGATACAGCCCGATACCGTCCATGCGTCCCCCGTCAGTCCATCTTCAGAACCGCCATAAACGCCTCGCTGGGCACCTCCACCGTGCCCACCTGGCGCATGCGCTTCTTGCCTTCCTTCTGCTTTTCCAGCAGTTTCTTTTTACGCGTGATGTCGCCGCCGTAGCACTTGGCCAGCACGTCCTTGCGCACGGCCTTGACGGTCTCGCGCGCGATGATTTTGCCGCCGATGGCTGCCTGAATGGGGATTTCAAACTGCTGGCGCGGGATGACTTCCTTGAGCTTTTCGGCGATGGAGCGGCCCCGGGCATAGGCCCGGTCGCGATGGACAATCATGGACAGGGCGTCGCAGATTTCGCCGTTGAGAAGGATGTCCAGCTTCACCAGGTCGCTCTTTTCATAGCCGCACAGCTCATAGTCCAGGGAGGCATAGCCCCGCGAGCGGGATTTGAGCTGGTCGAAAAAGTCAAAGATGATTTCATTGAGCGGCATCTCGTAGCGGAGCACCACGCGGCTGCCCTCGTACTGCATGTCGCGGAAAACGCCGCGCTTCTGCTGGCACAGCTCCATCAGCGCGCCGACGAATTCCTGCGGCGTATGGATATGCGCCAGGACGTAGGGCTCGCGCATTTCGGCAATCTGGGAGACGTCGGGCAGGTTGGTGGGGTTGTCGATGGTCATTTCCGCGCCGTCCGTCCGGGTCAGCTCATAGATGACGCTGGGGGCGGTGGTAATCAGGTCCAAATCAAACTCCCGCTCCAGCCGCGTCTGGATGATTTCCATGTGCAAAAGGCCCAGAAAACCGCAGCGGAAGCCATATCCCAGCGCGGCGGACGTTTCCGGCTCGAAGGAGAGCGAGGCGTCGTTGAGGCGCAGCTTTTCCAGCGCGTCGCGCAGGGCTTCATAGTCCGCGCCGTCGGCGGGATAAATTCCGCAGAATACCATGGGGTTTACCTGGCGGTAGCCGGGCAACGGCGCGTCGGCCGGGTTGGCATCGTCGGTAATGGTGTCGCCCACGCGGGTATCCCGCACGTCCTTGATGGACGCGCCGATATAGCCCACATCGCCCGGCAAAAGAGCGTCCATGGGCGCATAGCCCGGCCGGAAGGAGCCGACTTCCACGGCGTCAAAGGTAGCGCCCGTGGCCATCATGCGAATGCACGTGCCCGCGCGCACCTGCCCCTGCATCACGCGCACATAGCAGATAGCGCCGCGATAGTTGTCATAGAACGAATCGAACACCAGCGCCTGCAGGGGCTTGTTCTCGTCCCCGCGGGGCGGCGGAATATGCTGCACGACCGCCTCGAGCACGTCTTCCACGCCCGTGCCCAGCTTGGCGCTGACCAGCGGCGCGTAGGAGGCGTCCAGCCCGATAACGTCCTCGATTTCCGCGCGCACCGTTTCGGGCTGCGCGGAGGGCAGGTCGATTTTATTGATGACGGGGATAATCTCCAGGTCATGATCCAGCGCCATATAGACGTTGGCAAGCGTCTGCGCCTCGATGCCCTGCGTGGCGTCCACCACCAGCAGCGCGCCCTCGCAGGCGGCCAGCGCCCGCGAAACCTCGTAGGAAAAGTCCACATGGCCGGGGGTGTCTATCAGGTTGAGGGTGTAGGTCTGGCCGTCGCGGGCCCGGTACTGCATGCGCACGGCCTTGGACTTGATGGTAATGCCGCGCTCGCGCTCCAGCTCCATGCTGTCCAGAATCTGGTCCACCATCTCCCGCTTTTCAAACACGCCCGTCGCCTCCAGCAGGCGGTCGGCCAGCGTGCTTTTGCCATGGTCGATATGGGCGATGATGCAGAAATTGCGGATATGATCAAGCCTCATCCTGTTGCCTCCGAATCCTGTGGTTACATCCCGTGGTCCCGGGCGCCCCCTATCATAAAGGAAGGCGGCAGAAATTGCAAGCCCCGGCCGCGCGCCCCCGTTTCCGGCCGCGCGCTCCGCTTCTCCGCCGTCAGGGCAGGAAGCCCACCCGGTCGGCGGCCACAGAAAGGCGCTGGGTCTCCGTGCCCATCTGCGCAACGGCGGTCAGGCCCTGCGTCACGCCGAACACCGCCACGCGGTCGCCCGCCTGGAACGCCGTCGTGCGCGGCAGCGGCTGGTAGGAGACATAGACAATCTGTTCGGGGTCCTCCTCCATTTGCACGGCGTAAAGGTACGGCTCGTCCACGCCGCCGGCCACCTGCACAATCTGTCCCTCGAAGCCGACGCTCGCCTGCTCCCGCACGCTCTCCCGCATCAGGCGCGCGTAGGTGTAGGGCGTGTAGGTCGTCCCGTCCGGCTCGTAGGAATAGAGCGAGGTGTCAATCTGGGGCGAGATGGCGGCCGGCAGGTCCGGCTCGTTGCGCAAAATGGCCTGCAAAAGCGGCGTCAGCTCCCGTCCGTCCCCCTCCAGCCCCATCTGCTGGCAAAACACGCGCAGCGCGATTTCCAGCGTGCGGTGGAAGCGGTCGTTGACGTTGTAGGCGTAATACCCCAGTTCCTTGAGGCGTTCCTTGATGGGAATGATGTCCTCGTTGGTGTCCCCGTAGCGGATGCGCCCGTATTCGGCGCTTATCTGCGCATACCGTTCCTCATACTCCGCCTGGCTGAGCGCGTGGCCGCCCGCCGCGCTCAGCAGCAGCGCCAGCGCCAGCCCAATGGCCACCCAATGTTTTCGCATCGTCATGTTCCCTCCGTCATCCCTGCCGCATCTGCACGCGGCCCTTTTCGCACAGCTTCCATGCGCCCCCCTCGCATCGCGCCAGGCGCGCCGGCCGCGCGATGGAGTGAATGCGCCCCGCGTACCTCGCCCCTTCAAACAGCGGCTTGGGGTCCAGCGTGGCGCTGAAGCGCCCATAGTTGGGAAACAGCAGCGCGTCGTCCCCCTGCACATAGGCAAACAGCGCGTCGCCGCCGTCTTCCAGCATTGTTTCTTTTTCAAACCGGTCCGTTCCCGCGCGCGGCGTCACGCGCTGCAGGGGCAGGCGCGGGTCGATGGCGCGCAGGGTTTCCACAAAGTTATACGGCTCTTCGCCGGCAAGCCATTCGTTCAGCAGCGGCACCAGCGCTTCCGGCGCGCGCGGGGTGTATTTGGGCTGCGGCGCAGGGCGCGGCGGGGATGCGGGCCGCACGGAGGCGGCCTGCGCCCGAACCGGCCCCCGCGTCTGCGCTTCGCCGCCGGGCCGCTGTTCCCTTGCCGTTTCGGGCAGCCGCGCCGCCTGCTCGTGCAGCCGCGCGATTTCCTCATGCAGCCGCGCCATTTCTCCTTCCAGCCACCGCTCCACCTTGCGTCCCCGGGCCCGGAGGCGCAGGCACAGGAAAAGCAGCAGCGCGCACAGCGCCCCCAGGACGCACAGCGCCGCCAGCAAGCCCGCATGGCCCCGCTCCAGCGCCGCGCGCATGCTTTCGATTTCCTGGTGCCACCATGCCGTTGCGTCCACGCCTCGCACCCCCTCCGTCTCCGCGATAGCTTACGCGCTCTGGCCGGCGCGCATCATCCGGTTCATGGCCGCCAGCGCCTCGACAAAGCGCCCGGAGACGGTATCCCGGGCCGGCAGCGGCTGGCCGGGCAGCGTGGGCTCCGGGTTTTGCCGCAGGCACTGCCCCCAGATGCTCCGGAAATAGGCGGACGCCTGGTAGCGGTCATCCCCCTCCGGCTGCGGGAAGAGCGACGCAAGGAATGCGCGCAGCTCCTCTTCCGTCGTCAGCGCGGCGCGCAGCGCCAGAAAGCTGTCCGACAGCAGCGCGCGGAAATCGTCGGTCATCGTCTGGCAGACGACGCCGTTTGCCTCGCGCTCGTAGGCGCTCTGCGCCGGCCATGCGTCCTGCTCCGCCAGGTCCTGCCGCGCGCGCCGGGACAAAAACGCCTCGGGCGCCAGCGCCAGGCCGCGCGCCGCCTCCTGCTTGGGCATGAACGGCTCGATAATGACCGCTTCAAAGCCTTCCGTCGCGCAGCCGGCCTTGAACACGCGCAGGAAACGCCCCATCTCTTCCTCGTAGCGGGCCGGGTTGCAGCGCTCCTGTACGACGCTTTCCATGCCGCCGTCCGGCGTGGACCGCTGAATGCGCTCCACGTCGTTGTACAGGAGCGTCATCATCTTGGCGCCGTTGCCCAGCACGCACACCGGCAGCGGCGCGCCCTGCATGCCGACCCGGCAGCCCGCCTCCAGCGCCTTGCCCACCATGCGGCCGGCAAAGAACAGGAGCATGTACAGATTAAAGCGCACGATGTTCAAATAGCCTGCCAGGGGCTCGGCGGTGCGGCGCACGCCTTTCATGGCGTCTGTGATTTCGTCCACCAGCACGTTCCATACGCGGCGGAACTCGTCAAAGCGGCCCTGGCGCAGCGGCTCGGCCAGCGCGTCGCGCCGTCCGTCCCCGCCGGTGGCAAAAAAGCTGTCGATGATTTCCTCCCTCGGCGCGCAGCCCTCGCCGTGGTTCTCGCGCGTCACGCTTTCGCAGAGGATGGCGTTGCCCGCCCAGCGCAGCGAGGCCTGCATCAGCGGCCTGCGGTGCTGCCAGAGCGAAAAGTCCGTCGAACCTCCGCCGATGTCCAGGCAGAAAAAGCCCGTCTCGTCGTTGATGGTCACGCCGCGCAGGAAGCGGCTCTGGATGGCGTTGTCCATCATCATAAAGCCGACGGCTTCCGACTCGGAGCAGAAATAGGTTTCATAGGGCATCCGGTAGCAATGCGTGCACAGCCCCGCCGTCAGCGTCTGGACCTTGGCGATAAACTCCTCCTGCAGGCGGCCGTGCATGGACAGCGGATACGAGGCCCGCCAGCTGATGGACGCCGCGCCGCAGCGGCAGGCATGCCACAGGCACATCATCAGGTACTGCTCGAGGAAAAGGTTGGCGCGTACCTTGTCCGCGCTGAGCGTTCCCCATTTCAAATCGTCGGACACGTCCCGCACCAGTTCCGGGTTAAAGGCGGCGCTGGTGACAAAGGGGATGGTCGCGCCCAGCAGCGCGCCCGCGTCCGCCTCGCCCTTTTGGCGCAGCAGCGTAAAGTGTGTGGCGCGCGCTGCGATATGCTCGCAGACCAGATTGGCCGTCAACGCCACATCCGCGCCCTCCTCGCGGCCAAACAGGAACAGCGCGCCGTCCTCCTCGAAGGATACCGGCGTCACCGTTCCGGACGCCGCGTCGCATTTGTAGGCCGTCGTGCCGGTGGTACCGAAATCAAACCCCAGGGTAAACGCCCGCGCGCGCGGATTGACCATCGTCTCATATTCGCACAGCAGCACGCCCATTTCCTCGCCCTCCAGCGAGAAGGCCAGGCCGCGCGGCATGCGCGGCAAAAGCGCCAGGTCCGTAGGGCCCGCGTTCATTTCCAGCGCCTGCACGGCCAGGGGCAGCGCGTTGCCGTCGTCGTAGCGCAGGAGATAATAGCGATTCCAGCCCTCCAGCGCTTTGGGCGGCCAGACCGCCGTCTGCGGCGCGTTGCGGTGGCGGGCGTAGTTGACCAGGTCCTGGATGCGGTACAGGCGGGATTCGAGCACGCGGTCGCCCTCGTCCTGCAGCTCCGCCTCCACCGCGCCGTTATGCCAGCGCAGCCGCACGCGCAGCGTCCCCGCGCGCAGCTTGTCCAGCTCCCGCTCGGCAAAGGCGCGCCGCAGCGGCAGCAGCGCCCGCCATCCGCTGTCCTGCGCACCGGTGAAGATGCGCATGGTTTCCACCGCGCAGGCATGGATGCGGTTGTATGCATTCCCTTCCCGCAGCAGGCAGATTCTGTCCGTAAACACCGGCGAACTCGGGCGCGCCGCGGCCGCGTCCTGCGTAAACAGCGCCGCGCGCACCTCCGCGTTGACCGGATAGGGCGAGATGCCGTCCCCACCGCGGCTGAGGAACTCGAAGAACGCGCGCAGGCGGATCATCTGCAGGCCGTCGCGGTTTTCCCGCGCGGGGATTTCGCGCGTCGCCAGCGCATAGATTTCGTTGCGCAGCGCCAGGCGCCGTTCGCCGTATCGGGGGTCGTCCACCAGCGCAAGGGGCGCGTCAAACGTCCATCCGCGCTCCGTCTGCCGGAGCCAGGGGTCGTCCACCACAAACGGCCCGCGGATTTCCGCGGCAGGGCACAGCATCGTCGGCATCCCCGCAAAGCGAAACGCCACCGCGCCCCAGCTGCCGTCCGTGCGGCGCAGCTCGAAGAGCGTCATGCCTTCGATGCCACGCCGCGCGGCCACCGCGCGGAAGATGCGCGCAAAGGGCGCGTCGCCCAGGGCGTCCATATCCAGCGGGCGCACGCGCGCCTGTCCGCCGGCGCCGGCCAGCAGCAGCGTCGCCAGCAACCCCTGCCACTGCTCCACCGCGCGCGCGTTTCCGATGCCCAGGTCAAACTCAAACTGAATGCTCTGGGAGAAGATATCCGGGATGGAATGTCCCTTTTCCGCGCTGTTGAGCACGTCGATGCTGCGGCTAATCAGCGCCAGCGCGCGGTCGTTTTCCGTCCATTGGCTGGTTACGGGCGCCTGCAGGCCGTGCCCCGCGCGCAGACGGGGCAAAGCCAGGAAGCTCCTGTGCGCAGCGCCGCCCTTTTTTCGATTTGCCACCTGATTTCGCCTCCTTTACAGCGCGCAGTGCGCGTAGAGTCCGTGCAGGAACAGCCCTGCGTTGCGCCCGGCGCGGTTCGCCTCCTGGCCGTCCAGCGGCCGGATGCCGTCGAACATCGCGTCCTCCACCGCATGCCAGCTGGACGCCGCAGGCCCCTCCGCCAGGCTGCTCAGGGCAGCGAAGGGATATCCGCCGCTGGTCATCATGCGGCCGCTGAAGCACGCCTGCGTGAGCATATCGTAGCTCAGCGAGGCGCGCGCCCATTCCCACCAGCGCGCGCAAAACGCCTCCAGCGCCGCCAGCCCCTTGTGCTCGGCCTCCTGCGTGTCCACATACTCCTTGAGCAGTTCCTCATAAAACGGCTTAAACCCGCGCTCCCGCCCGGCAAAGCGGCGAATGTAGGGGCGGTAATAGCCCATGTACGCCGCCACAAAGCGCGCCATCGCGCCCACCGTTTCGCGGATGTTCAGCGACCATCCTTCCCAGCCGGCATACAGGCGCCTGGGGATTTCTCCGTCCCCCTCGCCCGCCACGCACTTGTAAAACTGCCGCCCCCGCGTTTCGTCCGGCTCCGAGGCAATGCAGTGCGCGATGGCCAGCGCGCTTTCCCATTCCACGGGGGTCGGCGGGTTTTTCTGGCTCTCCATGCCCGGGCGGTACGCGCCCATGTTGAAATCCAAAGGAGACCCGATGAGGTACAGGCGTTCATAGCCCAGCTCCTGCTCCATATCCCGGTAAAACGCCAGCGCGCCGCGCGCGTTGTTGTAAAACTTGCGCGCATGCACGCCCAGCGCGTCCCCTTCCCCCGGTTCAGCAAAATGGTAGTAGGGCAGCAGCAGCACGCCGCAGGTCAGCAGGTTGCCAGCCATGGCGATGTCGCGCGTCTTGTCCGTCAGATACCGCGTGACGGCCGGAATGCCGCACGCGCCCGTCCCGCCGAAGATGGAACCGACCAGGATAAGGCGGGAATTGACGCCCGTCTCCGCGCGCAGCGCGTCCACAAACGCCTGGCATCCGCCCAGCGCCAGCCCCTGTTCCAGGATATGCTGCAGCACCGGCGCGCCCAGGGCCGGGATGGCATGGAAGCCCTCGCGGGAAAAGTCAAAGCCCATCTCCTCGTCCGTATACAAAAGGCGCATGAGCGTCTCTTCCTCGGCGTTGTTCTGGGCGCGCATGGCGTGAAGGCAGTTGACGCCCGCCGCGTTGGGGAAATTGTCGGGCAGCTGCACGTGCCAGTCGTAGTGCACCAGGTTGGGTCCCAGCAGCGTGCTGCCGGCAAACTGGCCGGTCGCGGGGAACTGCTCGCGCAGCAGGCGGTAGCGCGCCAGCGCCTCTATCGCCAGCATGCGGTTGCCGTTGGTTGCGTCCACGTCCAGGGTCAGGATATGATAGGTGTTTTCCGGCCCGCCCATCGCGCCGCAGGCCGCAAGCTGCACAAAGGCCTCGGCGCATTTTGCGCCGGTGCCCCCGATGAATACCAGGAAATGATTGGCCATGCCTCGCTCCTTTCAGCGCGCGCCGCGCCGGGAATAGACCCGAAGGCCCAACTGGCCGCGCAGGCGGGCAAAGATGGGAAATACGTTATAAATCCGATACGGGCATAGCGCGCGGACGGACAGATAAAACGGCAGCACCAGCAGCTGCGGCAGCAGCAACAGCAGCCGCAGCCCGAACGGCTGGGTAATCAGCCACGCCCAGATATGCGCGCCCAGGGTAAACACATAAAACGCATACGCCAGCTGCAGGCCGATATGCAGCGCCACGAACACCCATATCGTCACGCGCGCGGAGTTTTCGTGGTTTCGGCCCAGCGCAAAGGGCGCGTACAGCACGTTCCAGAGCGCCACCAGCCCCAGCGACAGGAACAGGCAGTTCATCGCGTAGGCGCTGCAAAACTGCTGCCAGTCTTCATAATAGACGTTGTCGGGGAAAAAGCCCTGCCCGTAAGCCGCCGCGCGCAGCGCGCTCTGAAAGAGCATGGGAATCTGCACGCTTTCTCCGCCCGCGCCGGGAATCATCAGCCCTACGACCGGCACGCCCAGCACCAGATAGACCAGCAGAATCAGCAGCACGCGCCAGCAGGTGGAAAGGAAACGGTTCATCAGCGCCCCCCTTTCAGGCGTACACCGTCAGCGCAAGGCTGACCATGCCCAGGGACGTCACGCCCAGGCGTCCCAGGTTTGCTACGCCCAGCGTGTCAATCAGCCGCGAAAGGAACAGCGTGCGGCTGCCGTCAAAGGCGAGCGTTCCCTGCTCCATTTGCAGAATCTGCGCGCCGTCGGCGTCGTAGCCGAAATCCGCCGCCCAGTCCGAGCCGGGCAGCTCGTCCGGCGCGGCCAGGCTTCCGAAGATTTCCATGGTATAGGAACCGCTGGACAGCGCGCCCTGCGGCAGTTCCAGGCGCAGCCGCAGCGTCACCGTGTTGCCCTGCGCCGCGGCAATCTGCCAGGACAGGTTGGGCAGCACCGTGCGCTGCTGCGCGGAAACCGCCTCGGCGATGAAGGTGAAGTCCTCCGCCGCCAGGCTGGCGCCGCGCGGGTCGGAGGCATGCACGGTATAGTCCAGCTCCCATTCCAGGTAGCGCGTCTGCTGCGAAGCCTTCAGCTCCACCAGCGCCACGCCCGCCGGAGCGGACGGGTCGGCCACGGCGGTCACGCCCTGCCCGGACAGGTAGCGCATATGGCCCGCCATTGTATAGCCCTGCGGCACATACGCGCCGCCAAACACGGCCGTTTCCATTCGGAAGGCCTGATTGGCGGCCAGCTCGCCCTGCAGGCGCCCGGACAGCGCCGCCAGATAGGCGTCCACCGCCTCCTGCTCCCCGATGCACAGCACATAGAAGGGACGCGGCGCGGTCTGGCGCTGTTCGGGGTCAATGGATATGCCCAGCGTATAGTCGCCGTAATCCAGCGTCGTCTCCAAAGAGCCCGAGGGCTCGTCGCCCCAGACAAACGACGTGCCGTTTGCGCCCACCTCCGGCACATAGCCGGCAAATTCGCTGCGGATGGCCGCCACGCCCACCGTCCGCCCGGCTTCCAGCGCATACTGGTTCAGCGCGGACAGCAGCGCGCCGTCGTCCATGCGCAGCTCGTGCAAGTCCGTCACAATCAGCGTCAGCGCCGCAGGATCGGACGCGGCGACGGCCGCCGGGGTTCCGGACAGGCTTCCCGAAGCCGCCGGCCTTTCGACGCCGGCCACGGCAAAGAAATCCGGCACCGGTTCGTTCAGGCGGGCCGCCTCCGTGCTGATTGCTTCGCCTTCCGCCTTGACGCGCGCAGGCTGGTTCGTCATGGGCTCGTCGCGGTAAAAGGCGGGCTCGCCCACCCAGCGCAGCAGCGTATCCCGCGTTACGGCCATGCCCGCCTTGTCCGTCTGCACGCTGTAGCGATAAAACAAAACCTGCGCCGAGGACCAGCACAGGCTGACGCACGCCGGCAGCGCCTCCGCGGTCTGCTCATACACCGTGGCCTGCGGCGCGTCGGCAAAGCCCATCATGGAAGGCATGCCGGAATAAAAAATCTCCACCGTCTGCGGCGCGTCGGCGACGGCCGGGGCCGTAGCGTCGGCCACGCCGGCGGATTCGGCGGGAGCGGAAACCGGTTCCGTGTTCTCTGCCGGCACAGCCGTGCCCTGGCCCACCGCAGCCGCATCCGACGCGGCCGGCGCGGCCGTGGCGGAAGACCCGGACCCTATGGGCTGCGGAGGCACCGTGGCGCAGCCGGTCACCAAAAAGCCGACCGCCAGCAGCAAAGCGCAAAACGCCATCTTTCGCTTGTCTGAAACCATGGCATTTCTCCTTATTTCTTCGTACTTTGCGCGAAAAACCGCACAGCACCATTATAATTTGCGCATCTCCAGAAGTCAACCGCGCCCGGCGCGGCCCCGCTTCGACAAATTTGACGCTCCCTGCCGCCTATGCTATACTATTTGATAACGGTCGCCATCGTATCAGGCAACAGCCATTGTACAAGGAGGATATATCGCATGCCCCAGTCCCAGACGGTGCTCGTTTTGCACTTCGGCGGTCCCTACGCCGCGCATGTGGCGCGGCTGATTCGCACGGAGCACGTATTCTGCGAGGTGCTCCCCTGCAACGCGGCCCTGGAAACCATCCGCGCCAGGCAGCCCGTCGGCCTGGTGCTGGCAGGCGAGGATTTTGACCGGTATCCCTGCGATCCGGGCGTCTTTTCCCTGGGCGTGCCCATCCTGCGCGTCTCCAGCCCGTCGGACTGCGACGCGCTTTCCGACTTTCTTTTCGCCCGCTGCGAATGCCGCGCCGACTGGAATATGGACATGTTCATCCGCGACGCCGTCGCCGATATCGAGCGCCAGGTCGGAGACGGGCGCGTTCTGCTGGGGCTTTCCGGCGGGGTGGACAGCGCGGTCACGGCGGCCCTGATCCACCGGGCCATCGGCAACCGTCTGGACTGCGTGTTTGTCGACCACGGCCTCATGCGCAAGGGCGAGCCCGAAGAGGTCCGGCAGGTGTTTACCCGCACCTTCGACGTGCATCTCGTCGCCGTGGACGCGTCGGATCGCTTTCTGGACAAGCTGGCCGGCGTGGAGGACCCCGAGCGCAAGCGCAAAATCATCGGCGCCGAATTCATCGACGTCTTTTCCGCCGAGGCGGAGAAGCTGGGACGCCTGGATTACCTGGCGCAGGGCACCATTTACCCCGACATCATCGAAAGCGGCTCCGCGCCGGGCGAAGGCGTTATCAAGAGCCACCATAACGTGGGCGGCCTGCCCGAGCGCATCCAGTTCAAGGGGCTGGTCGAGCCGCTGCGCATGCTCTTTAAGGACGAGGTGCGCCAGGTGGGCCTGGCGCTCGGCCTGCCGGAAAGCATGGTGCGCCGTCAGCCCTTCCCCGGTCCGGGCCTGGGCGTGCGCGTGACGGGCGCCATTACGCGCGAAAAGGTGCATATCGAACGCGAGGCGGACGCGATTTTCCGCCAGGAGTTGGAGCGCGCGGGCCTGGCGGAGGACATCAGCCAGTATTTCACCGTGCTCACCGGCGCGCGCTCCGTCGGCGTCCGCGACGGCAAACGGGCCTATGACAACGTCGTCTGCCTGCGCGCTGTCCATACCACCGATTTTATGACCGCATCCTGGGCGCGCCTGCCCTATGAGGTGGTGGCGCGCGTTTCGCAGCGCATCGCCGCGGAAGTGCCCCATGTCAGCCGCGTGGTGCTCGACGTGACCGATAAACCCCCGGCTGCGATTGAATGGGAGTAAGGCGACAGTTTGCACGTGCGTTCAGGGCGGCACTTCCGTAACGAGGCGGGCGTGCCGCTTTGCCTGCGCCGGAGCGGCCGGGCGAAGGAAAGCGCTCCCTGCGCTTATGTATCACGGCCCGCCATCCGGCCGGGAATGCCTGCGGAGGAGGGACAACCATGCTCGATACCATCCCCCATGCCGAAGAAATGATTCGTCTGCTCGGACGGCCGCTGTATGATATATGGAACGCGCTGTGCGCTTTCATTGAGGAAAAATATGCCATGGAACGCCTGTGGAACGCAGGCGGCAGGGCATGGAAATACGAATACAAATACCGCCGCGGCGGCAAAACGCTCTGCGCGCTATATGCCGGAGAAAACCGTATGGGGTTTATGGTCGTCTTGGGGAAAAACGAACGGGAAGCATTTGAAGCAGACAGAGCAAGCTACTCCCGGAAGGTTCAAAGCGCATATGACGAGGCTCCCACCTATCATGACGGAAAATGGCTGATGCTGGAGCCGACGGATACGGCTGAATTTGAGGAGTACGGGAAACTGTTGGCTGTCAAAAGAAAGCCGAACAGAAAGTAACGGCTTTCCGGCGGGCCGGGCGGCGCCTCCCTGCGCCTCCCGGCCTTTTGCATGTTTTCGCCCGCATAGGCCATGCAGGCGGCGCTTACGGGTTGGGCTGCCAGGTGGTGGGCGTATCGAGGCGGTTGGCGTCGTCCCAGATGAGCACCTTCGTGTTCAGCTCCAGATTGTCCCAGAGCCACTCGTGGTTATATCCTTCCGGCGTCAGCTCCCGCTGCACGCGCACGCAGGCATGGCTGGCCTTGGTGCCCAGGTAGGGCTCATAGGGGTCATAATCGTAGTAGCCGTCCGGGGCAATCATGCAGGGCACCTCATGAATGAGGATGCCGCCGTTGATGCGGATGGCCATGTCGCAGTACATGTCCTCATCGCCAAACGCACCGGTCCGGCTGATGGTGATGTACTCGCCGGCGATGGTTTCGTAATGGTATTTCTCATCGGAGGTAATCTTGCCCGTGGAAATCAGAAACTCCGTGACCCGCTCGCCGTCCAGGAACAGGTACATGCGCTGGGTCAGCTTGTCGATGAGCAGGCCCTGATGCTGGTTGACCTCGACGGTCTTGAGGTATTTGGCCTGCACATAGCCCTGGCGCAAATCAAAGGCGTGCTCGCGTTCTTCCTGCGTATATACGTTATAGTCCAGGTCATAATTGCTGAACGCTTCCACCAGCACATAGCCGTACTCGTTTTCCTCGCCGATGACGTGCACGCCCTGCGACTGCACATGAAGCTGCGCCACGCGCTCGCCGGAGCCGTCCGGGTTTTCCATCAGGTAGGCGTGCTCGAACGTGCCGGCCTCGCGCCCGTCGTCGTAGACCACGATGGGCTGCGTCAGGATATCCCAGATGACCTCGTCGTCCAGCTCGCCCGGGTGCATCGACCAGAAGGTGCCGTCATCCACGCTGGAATACGGCGCAGAGGTGGGCGCGGGCGTTGCGGTGGGCGCGGGCGTGGGTGTGATGTCCACCATGGCCACGGGCGCGTCGGTGGCGTTCTGCGTGGGGTCTGCCACGGTGATGAACACGTTGTGCTCCATGGATTCCTGGCCGTTTTCCCCCTGGAGGAGCAGCAGCAGCGTATACTCCCCCGCCGGCGCCAGTTCGCCGTCGAGCAGTCCGTTCCATTGGTATACGTTCTCGCCGGCGGACAGCGCCGCCGGAGGCAGCAGCGTGGTCTCCTGCGTCCCGTCGGCGCGCAGCTGCACCTCCAGCGTGCCGTCCACGCTCGCCTCAAAGCTGATGGTCAACGGTTCCGTCCCCGTCAGCACCCATTCATTCTGCAGCACATGCGTAATGAGCGGATAGGGCGCGCCGATGCGCAGCGGGGCGGACAGGCGCGTTCCGTCCTCCATTTCAAAAACCAGCGTATACTCGCCTTCCGCCACGGCGTTTTCCTCCGCGGTCATCCCGTCCCAGCCCAGGCTGTTATGCCCTTCGTACACGGGGTAGCCGGTGTAAATCGAGTACACGAGCGCGCCGCTGTCGTCCGTCAGGTACAGGGACGCGCCGCCGGTATAGGGGGCATTGACTTCAACGCTGTACATCTTGCCGGGGCGGAGGACGTCCGGCACTGCCTGAAAGCCCGTCTCCTGGGCGCCGGCGTTCCCGGCCAGGCCCAGGCAAAGGCAAAGGAAACAAACGATGGCTGCGGCGCGAGAATGACGCATGAATCTCTCCTTTGTGCGGTACCGTTTTGTTTTGCCCCATCTTACCACATTCTGTTCCGGGAGGCAAGGCGGCCTTTGCGCGCGGGCCGCGGCCCGCGATGCGTCGCGCCCGTTTTTTCCTGTAAAAACCCCGGCGAGGCGTTTGCCTGCGTCCGGGGCAAAGGAGGATTGCAGAGCGCCGCTGCGCCGTCAGGAAAACTCCGCCAGCCCTTCTATCGCATACGCGCGCACGGGCGAGGAGTCCAGGCCCCGGATGGGAAGCGGCGAATAGGACAGGAAGAACACGTCGCACGAGAGCTGGTCCAGGTTTTTGAGCACTTCCAGGAATACGACGTTCTTTTCCATGAGGATGTCGTGAAACGCGCAGACATCCTCATAGCGGTTTTCAATGGACACGCCGTCGCCAAAGCCCACGCACTTCACGCCCCGCTCCAGCAGCCAGCGCGCCGTATCGCCGTTGACCAGCAGGCGGCGGTCCTCGTCGGTGTTGGTCTTGTCCGTAAACGGCGGAAGCGGATAGGCGGAATCGAGCAGCACGATATCCCCGGCACGAATCTTTCCGCCGTGCGCCTGGAGCATCCGGGGCGTGATATAGCTGCGCGGCGCGGCGTCGTCAAAGCGCACGAGCACCGCGCGGCCCAGAAAAGCATCCAGCG
This sequence comes from Candidatus Avichristensenella intestinipullorum, assembly GCA_018713305.1. Taxonomy (GTDB): domain Bacteria; phylum Bacillota; class Clostridia; order Christensenellales; family Aristaeellaceae; genus Avichristensenella; species Avichristensenella intestinipullorum. Next base: position 10,409 of record DVFI01000062.1, on the reverse strand, counting down.
GCAGGCGCGTCACGTCCGGCCAGTCGTCATGGTGATGGTACGGGCATTCCACATGGGTGCCCAGATGGCTGGTAATATCGATGATGGTATGGAAGTCGGGAATCGGGCCACCGGTATTGAAGCGGAACAGGTGGCAGCGCCGCGTCTCCGTGGCCGGATCCAGCGGCTTGCTCAAATCAATCAGGCGAAGCTTGCCCATTTCGGATACGCACATGGTTCTTTCCTCCTTGAAATCAGCATGAATGGGCCGGTCGGGACTGCAGGGCATGCAGGAGCGCAACGACGGTGCGATGGCAGGGCGTGGACACGCCAAGTCGGTCGGCCATGGCCAGCACATAACCGCTTATCGTATCCACTTCCGTCTGACGCCCCGCGCGAATGTCCATGCAGATGGACGTGTATCCCTGCCGCGCGCCGTGGAGCGCAGACTCGATGCGGAGAATTTCCTCCTGCGCGTCCAATGGCGTGCGAACCTGACGATTGGCGACCGCCACTGCCTCGCGCACCAGCGTCTGCATCAGCGCCCGCGCATCGGGATTATCCAGAATATAGCCGAGCGGCATTTGCAGGATGGCCGTCAGCGCGCTGGCTGACGTATTCAGCAGCAGCTTTTGCCAGATACAGCGGCGCACGTCGTCCATGACCGCCGTGTGCAGGCCCGAGGCGGTAAATGCCGCCGCAATCGGTTCCAGCGCCGCCGTTTCACCCGTCAGCAGGCCAATCCAAGTCTCCCCGCCTCCGCCATGGTGCACGCGCCCATCGGGCAGGAAGGATGCATTATGCTGCGTGGTCCCCAGAATCACGCGCCCTGCCGGTGCAAATTCGCCGAGGATTTCTTCATGTCCCGCGCCGTTTTGCAGCGTCATCAGGTACGTCTGCGGGCCAATCAGCGCCCGGTTCTGCGCCAACGCCGCGGCGGTGTGCATGGCTTTGACAAAGACGAGCACCAGGTCCACCGGTTTCCTCTCCGCCGCGCTCGTTACCGCGCGCAGTGGCCGCGCCAGCTCTCCCTCCGCGCTGCAGATGCGCGCGCCCTGCTCCTGCAACCTGCGCACGCGCTGCTCGCTGACATCCACCATCAGCACGTTGTGGCGCGCGGCCAGATGCGCGCCAAACAGCGTTCCCATCGCTCCAGCGCCCAGCACTGCGATATCCATTGGCATTCCCCCTGAATTGGCATCGATTGCAATACAGAGTATAGCAAAAACCTTTCGCAAATACAATCCCCTCGCGCGCGGATGTATCAAGACCGCTTTAAATGCCGGTCCTGCCCAAGTTTTCGGTTTTTTCGCCTCCCCACCTCCATTTGGAGGCAAAAAATAAAGAGATTCTTTGCAATTTCACGCATTAGCACGTTCTTCGCGCCTGCTCGCACATAAGATTTCCGTGCATTTTGAAAAAACAACCGAAAAAATCAATTTGACAGCCGCTTCTGGGAAAGCTATACTGATTGCAATCGATTGAGGAATCAGATGCAAGACCGCCGGACCAATGCGCGCGCGAAGGAGAAACGCCATGGGAAAATTCGCCGCCTTGAGACGTACTATCGGTTTTCAGGTCACGACTGCCACGGGGTTGTGCATGGCCATTTTGCTGTTGCTGCTGGTGGCGGAAACCCTATACGCCATCGATAGGGCCAACGACAGCGCGGACTGGGCTACGCAGGAGGCCATGACGCTGAATATCGGCGACTTCGACGCCCAACTGGAGGCCATCTCCAACCAGCTTATGCTGACCGGAACCACCGTTCCGCAGCTGTCCACCCTACCGATTCTGGGCAACAACGCGCGTTTTTTTGCCGAGCAGGACATCTTTAACCGCCTATACTCCCTGCTGGGGCTGTACGACGACGTGGTCGCCTTCTTTGTCTTTGAACCGCAGAGCGAATACCTGTTTGAAATCCATAGCTTTGAACGCTATATCGCCGGCAAGCGCCAGGCGGCGCTGCAGACATTCCTGCTGGCCAATCCCTATGGCGACGACATCGCTTTTCTGGGCACATGGACGCCCGTGCAAGCCGACGGGGAATGGTATCTGCTGTGTCTCTACCGCTACAACCGGGTCTATCTGAGCGCCTGCATCTCCGTGGAAATACTGGCCGAAGGGCTGCGAGAACAGCGTTTCTACGAAGACGGCCTCATCTTTCTGGCCGACTCCGCCGGTACGCCGTTACACGCGACGGAGGAAGCGGAGGCCTTGGGCATCAATCTTTCGCGCACCGGAAGCTGGAGCTTTTCCGGTCCAAACGGCTCCTACAGGGCCCTGGCCAAATCGTTTGGCAACAGCAACATCCATATCGTCTATGCGCGCCCCGTCGCAGGCTTCTGGCATTCTCTGGATACCTTCCAGCGCGTCTGGCTCATTGCGGCCGTCCTGTCCGTCCTTATCCTGATTCCCTGGACGTTGAGCGTTTTGCGGCGCGTCGTGCTTTTGCCGCTGCGAGAACTGTCCGTGGCCATCGCGCGCATCGGCAGCCGTTCGCTGGACTATCGAATCACGTCCGGGGGCGGTTCTGCGGAGCTTCAGGAGATTTTTTCCGCTTTTAACCAGATGTCCACCCAAATTGAACGCCTGCAGGAAGAATTGCGGGAAAAAGGCAGAGAAGAGCAGCGCCTGATGATTGCCAACCTGCAGCATCAGATGCGCCCGCACTTTATTGTCAACACCCTGAACCTTATCTACAACAATACCTATACCGGCAACGACGAACTGATTCGCAAAGTCATCGAGCATCTGACGTCCTATCTGCGCTATACCCTCCATTCCGACCGCGCCATCGTCCCGCTGCATCGGGAAATTTCCTATATCCGCGACTATTTGGAAATCCAGCGCTGCTATTATCAGGATATGCTCTTTTACAGCCTGGATGTCGACCCGGCCTGCGAAGAGATTCCTACGCCGTGTCTGCTGTTGACGCCGCTTGTGGAAAACTGCATCAAGCACGGATTTCACCGCCAAGGGCCGACACAAGTCGACGTATCGTGCACACTGTCGCCCGGCGGAAACAGGCTGTGGATTTCCGTGCGGGATAACGGCGAAGGGTTTTCGGAGGAGGCGCTGAAAAAGATAGAGCAGGAAGAGAGCGTTTCGCAACGGGAGAGCCTGCACATCGGGCTTTGGAACGTTCGGCGGCGGCTGGAGTTGATTTACGGCGAGCAGGCAACCTTCCGTGCAGGCAATCTGCCGGAAGGCGGCGCAGAGGTTACGCTGTCCTTTCCCTGCAGGCCAGACTCTTCCATAAACGGCACGAAGCTCGCGCGCGGTCTGGACCGGGAGGGAATTCAGCGTCCGTGAAGGCGTCGGTACTCGCGGGGCGACATGCCCGTCTTCTGGCGAAACAGGCGGGAAAAATACGGGAAGTTGTCATAGCCCACCTGTACCGCGATATCGCCAATGCGATCGTCTGTCTGCGCCAGCAGCGTGGCGGCGTGTGAAATACGGCAGTCAATCAGAAAATCCATCACCGAAGCGCCGGTGTCGCGCCGAAAGAGCTTGGCCAGATAATCGGCGCTCAGATAAACATGGGACGCAATATCCTCCAGCGTCAGGTCTTCTCCGTAATGCTCCCGGATGAACGCTTTGGCCATGGCGACGGCGGCCGTATCCGGCACGGGCTTGCGTGCGATTAGGTCGAAGTAGCGTCCCGCCATATGGCGGACATAGGCCAGCATACCCTCAGCCGATTCGAGAGAAGCCGCCTCCAGTCGATAGGCCATATGAAACGCGTCAATCTCCTGCGGATTCATGCCGTACCGGCGCAGCGCCTCGTCACGCACGCGGCAGAACGCCTCCCGAAAGGTGCACATCAACAGCCGGTCGGAGGTATCGCGGGCTTCCAGCCAGTCGGCCGTCAGGCCCACGATTTGTTCCAGACCGTTCGGCTGCTGAAAATACCGGCCCATCAAGCGCATATCCGGCAGCGCGCGCTGGTATCCCGCCTGTGCACCGCTTCGCTGTTTGAGAAAGAACACACCGCTGGAACGGGACGAGGCGGCATCCATCGCCTCCAGACGCGCGCAGGCAGCCGACAGTTCCCCGGGCAGACAGCGCGCCAGATAGCAGGAAAGAAAGCAGCCGGTCGCCTTGGAGCAGCGGTCAATCAGCTGCAGGCAGCGCTGTTCCATCTCCTTGGCTGCGGGCAATTCCGGCGCGCCCGATATCACCGCGGCGCAGCAGCGGATGTTTTTGCTCTCCAGAGTAAACGTGCAACTGGAGGGGCAGTCCATGGGCAGGCATTGAGCGGCCAGGCCCTGAACGATTTCATCCAACCCGTCCGGTTTTTGCGCGGGCAAATCCTGCGTATAGCTCCGGGCGCGCAGCAGCACCAGCCAGACGGCTTTCTGCGGGTCGATGGCCACGCCGAGGCTTTCCGCCAGGTTTCGAATGCGCGGCGAGGAAGCGCCGCGGCTGTCGGAAAGGATATCGCGCCAGAACGCTTCCTTCAGCACCGGCCGGTTCTGCTCCCAGATTTTCCCATACCGAACGTACCGTGCCTTTTCGCGGACGGTGCGCACGCGCTCCGCCACCCGCTCGATGGCCTCCTGAAGTTTTTCCTCGCTGCAAGGCTTAAGCAGGTATTCGAAGCTGTCCACGGCGATGGCCTGACGCGCGTAGTCAAACTCGCTGTGACAGGTCAGAAAGATGACCTCTACCGGATAGCCGCGCTCGCGCGCCCACGCGACAAGCTCCAGTCCACTGCCCTGCGGCATTTCAATATCGCAAAACAGGATATCCACGGGGAATTCTTCCATGATTTCCTGGGCGGAGCGGACGCAGTAGGCGCTCAGCACGGTTGCGATGCCGTAACGACGCCAGTCAATGCGCTCGCGCAGCCTTCGCACCATGCTCACATCGTCGTCCACAATTAGCACGTTCATGCCATGCCCTCCTGTCGTCCGCCCCACGGAGCGCTCACGTCCTCCAGAATTCCTTCTCCATTTCCAGCCAGTCCGTCGCCCCGGTCAGGCAGCCGTTGACCATGATGCTCTTCTTTTTGTCCTCCTCGCTCAGGCCGCTGTCGTGCGTATCGCAAAAGACCGTCGTGCGATCGGCAAAGGTTTTTTTCCCGAAGAGAAGCATCCCATACATGGACGCCTTTTCAAAAATGTGGATGGTGACCAGGTTAAAGCCCAGCGGCGCAATGTCTTCCAGCCGCACGTCCGGCACGCCATCGGTCGTCATCACATCCGGCCACATCTTCCAGCCGGGCACCCGCTCGGCGACAACGCGCGCCTCTTCCAGCGTTTTCAATCCGATAATGAGCGTCATTTCCGCGCCCAGGTCCAGAGCCTGCCGGCAGCGCGCAATGGCTTCGTCCAGGCCGTATTGCAGCTTGGCTTCCGTCCGGGCAATCAGCAGGCAGTCCGTGCCGCGGGTCGCTTCCAGGCCCGCCCGAATCTTAGCCAGCCATTGCTCGCGCGAGATGACCGGATGGCGCATTTTGCCGTCCTGCGCTCCGCCGCGGAAATCCTCGCCCCAGCGGTTATAGCCGCGCAGCCCGGTCGTATCATCCAGCGTCAGCCCCATCGCACCCGCTTCCGCCAGCCGTCTGGCCAGACGATACGCGCAAAGCGGACTTTCGCCAAATCCATCGTCCGCATCGATGATGCAGGGAAGCGCGGAATGAGCGCAGAGGAACTGCGTGCGGGTGACCAAATCGTCCGCGGTAATCAGCCCGATGTCAGGCAACCCCAGGCTGCCGGACAGCGCGCCGCCGGACAGAAGCGTGGCGGGGAAACCGCTCAGCTCTGCGGCGGTCGCGGTGAAGCTGTCCCAGATGCAGGGCACAAAAATCTGGCCCCGGCGGAGCAGGTCCCGAAGGGTGGTCCTGTTCGTATCCTGAGCCATCATGGCGTTTCCTCCTTCACAGCCTGCTTGAGCAGGTCGTAGACGGTGGCGGCAAAGACCTTGGCGGTTTTGGGAATGACCGACTCATCGTAGTCAAACTCGCCGGTATGCACAATGCCCTGTACATCGGAGATTTGCTGCGTGTCGGTGGCCAGCCCGCCATGCTCACGCACCTTTTCCATCATATAGACGAAATCGTCCGTGCCGTAGAGGGTGCGATGCGGCACATAGCGCACGCATACGCCGGGCACATGCGCATTGGCCACGCTTTCCATCCGTTCGGCCAACTCGGCGTCGGATAGGATGGGCGGAAACCCCTCGGTCTGATGCACATCGCACGTCACGCCATGCATCTCGGCCGAAGCCTTGAAAATGCGCAGTGCATAGTCCTCCAGGAACCTGCGGATTTCCATGGTCTGTCCGGCATAGCTGATTTCCATCACGCCCTCTTCCGGCACGCCGCCGCGCTTTTCTCCGGCATGGACATGCAGCACCTGGACGCGGGTCACGCCTTCGCCGTGGCGCGGGATGCTTTGAAGGTTGGTAATCGCCGTTCCCATGGCGGTAATCACGTTTTTGCAAAGCTGCGGATGGGCGGTGGGGCTGGACGCCTTGCCGCGAAAGACCGCCTCCATGCGGCCCGTGGCCAGGGTCTCGGGAAAATTGGACATGATGTCCGCGCCGGGAACGCCCAGTTCCCGCCCGAACAAATGCGTCGAGAACAGATAATCCACATCGTCCAGATGGCCCTTGGGAATCAGCATGGCTGCACCCTGACCTCGCTCGTCCGCAGGCTTGAAGATGAATTTCACCTTGCCGTGCAGATGGTCGCGAACCTCGCTCAGCGCCTTTGCACAGCCCAGCATGGCAGCCAGATTGGCATCGTGGCCGCAGGTATGCGCCATGCCCGGATGGATGGAGGCAAAGCCTTCGCGCACGGGCCTGTAATCTGCGCGGGTGGATTCGGTCACAGGGACGGCGTCCAGCTCGCAATGCAGGCCGACCACCGGCCCTTCGCCGCAGTCCAGAAGGCCGATGACAGCTGTCGCGCCGTTGCGCACCTGCTCCAGGTACGCCGTTGCGGGATTCTCGCCCAGCGCTCTTTGATAGTGGCTTTCCAACTGCTCGGGGGTCGCCATATAAGAAAGATGGGTCATATCGCACACGCTCTCGCCCAGAGAAACGCTGTATCCCCAGGAAGCCAGACGGCTGGCAACCAGCGAGGCGGTGCGCATCTCCAGCATTGCGATCTCCGCATGGCGATGAAAATCGCGACGCCAAGCGATGATCTCCTGGGCGTTGCGGTCTACTGACTGACAGATTCGGTCGTACATGTCCAGCGCTCCTTTCACCCTGCGATATCGAAATCGGACGCAAGCCGCACGCCCAGTATATTTCCCGCCGTTTTGCCATGTCAAGCCGGTCGTATATGCAGCAAAAGACGGGCAAACACGTTGCCGTAGATGTGATTTTTTGTTTTTTATGATTTAATTTCCGAAAAATAACTATGCATTTTATCCTACAAAGTGGACCCAAAATGCAAGAAGCCCACGGGATAGTTGCGTTTTTTGCGCAAAGAAGGAAGTGGGGGAAGCCGGAATAGTATCAAAAAACAGCCGATTATCAACAATATTTTCAGAATCAATTTGCTATAATGTCCACAATAGCAGGAGCGCTGCTCCAACAGCATTGTAAGGAGGAAGGATTATGAAAAACCTGCGAGTCGCTCTGATAACGTTGGTTTTGCTGGCGATGTGCCTGCCTGTCGCCGGCGTGAGCGCCGAAGAAGCGCCCGTTGAGAAAATCGTCTACGCCATGCTGGCCGACCCGGCGACGATGACGGACGTGAACGCGGTGCTGGAAAAAATGAACGCGATTACGCGCGAGAGCATCGGCGTGGAGCTGGAACTCATCTTCGGCTATCCCAAGGAACCGCTGCAGACGACCATGCAGTTGATGATTAGCGGTGGCGAGGATCTGGATTTGATGATGACCGACGACAATCAGTATGTCGATCAGATTAGCCAGAACATGCTCATGCCGCTGGGCGAGCTGTACGAGCAATACGGCCAGGGTATCCTGGAAGCCTATTCGGACGGCCTGTCCTTCTGGCTGGACAACCTGTACGTCAATGGCGAAATCTATGCGATACCGATTATGAAAGATCCGTCCTATATCCGCTGCTTTGCGATGCGCGCCGATATCCTGGCCGAAACCGGCTACACGGTGGATGACATCCAGGAATTTGCGGATTTGGAAAAGGTGCTGGCCAAGGTGCACGAGCTGTACCCGAACATGAACTGCCTGGTGCCCTACGCCAGCCTGACCTGCGCCATGCCCGCCTGCACGGCCGCCTATTACAACGATTTGGGTGATTCCTTCGGCGTGCTGGTAGACGAGACGTACAACGTGGTCAACCTGTGGACGTACGAACCGTTCGTCGAACAGCTCCGCCTGCTCAACCGGTGGTATCAGGCCGGCTACATCCTCCCCGATGCCGCGACCAACACGACGCCCGGCGAGGCATGGGTGCGCGAAGGCAATACCTTTGCCTATGGCAAGGGCGTGGAAACGTTCGACTATGAAACCGCGAAGAACATCTTCACCAAGAACTGCGGCTATGAGATGGAAGTCGCCTACATCCAGGACCCGCTGCTGACCAGCTATGACGGCACGATTACCATCCCCAGCACCTCCAAGCATGCCGCGGCGGCGATGAAGTACGTCAACGAACTTTACACCAACCACGAGCTGATGACGCTGTTCTACTGCGGCATCGAAGGCACCAACTATGTGCTGGACGAGACCGGACGCCGCGACTATCCGGAGGGAGTGGACGCTTCCAACAACACCTGGACCGAGCAGAAGGTCATGGCCGGCAACCAGCTCCTGACCCCGCCGTGGAATTACCAGTCCGAGACCTGGCGCGACGACGTCATGGAGTTCTGGAAAACCGTCAATGTCAGCCCGGCGATGGGATTCCACTTTGATTACACGGGACTTGAGACCGAATATGCCGCGGTGACAAGCGTGCTGGCTGAATACAAGCAGGGGCTGTACAACGGCGTGCTCGACTTCGACAGCGCCTATCCGCAGTTCCTGGCTGCCATGGAAGAGGCGGGCCTGAACAAGATTATCGAGGCCAAGCAGGCGCAGCTCAACGAGTGGGCAGCCGCCAAGTAATGCGCAGTTTCTGCGCGGGGAAGCGCGAAGGCGCTTCCCCTTTTTCCCAAGGGGTGCGGGAATGATGCGTCAGAGCAGAGGAGTATGATCGCCATGTTTTCCCATACGATAGCCCTGCCCAAACAAGGCAAACGGTCGCTGAGCGGAGGAGGCGCGAGAAGTCTGCGCCGGCTGTATCCGCTCTATCTAATGATGATTCCCGGCCTTGCCTACCTGCTGATTAACAACTATTTTCCCATCATCGGCCTGGTGCTGTCCTTTCAGAAAATCAACTACGCGGACGGCATTTTCCGCGGCGCCTGGGTCGGCCTGGAGAACTTTGAATACCTTTTTGCAACCAAGGACGCCTGGATTATCACGCGCAACACCGTCGGCTACAACCTGGCTTTCATCGTACTTTCGGTGGTCATGGGCGTATCGACCGCGATTATGCTCAACGAAATCCGCAGCAAATTCTTCTCGCGTGCCTTCCAGACAATGCTGCTGATGCCCTACCTGATTTCCTGGCTGCTGGTCGCCTTTCTGCTTTACGGCTTTCTCGGCACGCAGTCCGGCGTACTCAACCGCCTGCTGATGCGCTTTGGCATGAATAAAATCAGCTGGTATAACACGCCAAAATACTGGCCGTTCATCATCTGCTTTGTCACCTGCTGGCGCAATACGGGATATTCCTGTATCCTGTATCTTTCCTCCATTGTCGGCATTGACCCTGCCTATTATGAATCCGCCTCGCTGGATGGCGCAAGCAAATGGCAGCAGATTCGCCTGATCACGCTGCCGCTGCTTCGTCCCACCATCTCGTTTCTGGTGCTGCTGAGCATCGGAAGCATGTTCTACAGCGACTTTGGACTGTTTTACCGTGTTCCGATGGATTCCGGCATTCTCTATCCGGTCACCAACACCATTGACACGTATGTATACCGCGCGCTGCTGGTCAAGAACAATCTGAACATGTCCACAGCGGCCTCCTGCTACCAGTCGGTTGTCGGATTCCTGCTTCTGCTGATTTCCAACGGCATTGTGCGCAGAATTGACCGGGACAACGCCATTTTCTAAGCGCGGGAGGGAATCGCATGAACGCCATAAAGACGCGGGAAAACACCATATTTCAAATCATCTGCTATGTTGTCCTGGGTTTTGCCACCATTTGCATCATCGTGCCCTTTTACCTGATGATTGTGGCTTCCTTTACGGACGACTCGGCGCTGTTTAACCACGGATATTCCTTCTGGCCGGAAAAATGGTCGCTCAATTCCTATGAGTATATCTGGCAACGCCGCGCTGCCATGGGCAAAGCGTACCTGATTACGGTGGGCAACACCGCGGTGGGCACGGCCATCAGCCTGACGATTGGCTCTCTGCTGGCGTATCCGCTCTCG
>DVFI01000061.1 GCA_018713305.1 Candidatus Avichristensenella intestinipullorum | reverse complement strand
CATTCATGGACATTTTGTTCATGGAAACGATAGGCATCAACATTGGTTTTCCCCTCCTGTCATTGAAGTTCATGTGTATGATATCACCGGAGGAAAAACCAATAGAAAATCAAAAGAAAACCAAAGAGAATGCGCCCGCCCCGCCCCGCCGCCCGAAGGCGCGGGACAAAAAAGGGGCCGTCTTCCGAAGACGGCGCAGCGTATCGACAAATGGAGCACACTTCTGCGGGGATGGAGGAAGGGGCGACAGCCCCTTCCTGTGCCATCCGCAGCGGCGGCGTGTACGCCGCCAAGGAGCGGCTGCAGGCTTCCGCCTGCTGCGTTTCTTTCCGTTTCGCTCTGCGCCCGGCGGGCGCAGAGCGCTTACGGCGCGGTCAGGGTGGCGGTATACGTTACGCCGTTGTTGCAGACCACGTACAGGTTGGCCGTATCGCCCTCTGCCAGCGCTTCTTCCAGCTTCATCGGCAGCGTCAGCGCGCCGTCGTTCGTCACGGCGACCCGGTAGTAGAACGTGCCTGCCGCCAGCTTTGCGCTCTCGTCCACCTCGCTTGCCAGCGTATACATCACCATGCCCCGGCCGGGCACGGACGTGGTGTTGACGTTAAAGTCGGCGGGCAGCGCCAGCGCCTGGCCGTCGCGCAGGAGGCGCACCGTCGTCGCATCCACGAACTCCGTCTCCACCGGCACGCGCGTCACGCTGGACGGACGCACCTGTTTGCCGACCACGTACATGGCGCCCTTCGGGTTGGCGTTCCCGTAGCCGGCGATGGCGGCCGCCAGCTCCTCCTGCGTGCAACGGCCCAGCACCGCGCCCGCCTCCAGCTCGCTCACGTCGCCCTTGGTGCAGACGTAGTCAAACGTCACCGTACCGTCCTGCGCCGTCTCATAGCCGTAGACCACGACCTGGCTGGTATCGCCGTTGTTGGTGGTGGGGATGGCGCCGCCGTCCACATACAGGCCCACGATGTTTCCGTCTGCAATGGCCTGCCGCACCAGGTCCGGCGTCGCGCCGTACTGCGTGTACGCCTCGTGGCCGAACAGGCCCGCCTTGAAGATGGTATAGGCCCAGTTGCCCCAGCCGACGCTGTAATCATATCCGTTGAGCGCCACCTCCTCAAAGAGCAGGTCCGCGCCCTGGCTGTCGAGCATCATCAGCATCATGTTTTCAAAGTTCCAGCCGGCCATGGAGCCGTTGGCCGCGCCATAGGAGCTGGTGGGCAGAATGTCCACCGACGCGGACGCGGGCAGCGCATCCGCGGCGGTCTGGCCCGTATAGACCGCCTCATCGGCGCTGTAGGCCGCCTTTTTGATGGTATAGCTCAGGCCGAAAAGCACCGGAGCGTTGCCCGCCTCGTCCGCGCGCAGCGTCACGCGCAGCTGCACCCGGCGGGCGTTGGCCACGCTGCTGTCGCCCAGCAGATACAGCAGGTCCGTGTTCATCTCCACATAGCCATCGTTCTCCGTGCCGGACATGCTCTGCACGCCCGCGCCGAACTCGCCCCACGTCATCCAGTCGCTCCAGGCGCCCTGCGCCTCCTGCGCCTGCACGCGCGCCTCCAGCTCCGCGCTCGACGCGCCCGGCGTTACCGCGCCGAGGGTCGCCATCAGGTATTCCCAATCCCATGTGCTCTCATAGACCGGCGTGGTATACACGCCAGAGGCCGTGCCTTCCGCGAGCGTCACGCCGCCCTGTTCGTCGCGGACCACGCCCTCGGACAGCGTTCCCGTGCCCGCCACGTCCACATGGATGAGGTTGCCCTCGGTCTGCACCGCCTGGGCGTCCTCTTCCGCCGTTTCCGCCTCCGCGCGGCGGCTCTGCGCGGTCAGCGCGGCGGTATAGCGCCGTCCGTTGTTGGCCATGGCATAGACGGTAATCTGCCTCTCCTCGCCCTCGGGCACGCCGCGGCGGGCGAGGACGTCGCCGGCATCCAGCGCGATATGGCCGTCGTCGGTCAAGTCCAAATCGTAATAGAAGGTGTTGTTGGCGCCGACCTGTATGCGCTCGGGGTATTCCACGGACGCGCTGCCCGCCGCGGAGGCGTCGGTCGAGAAGCCCTCAATGGTATAGGCGAGCACGCCGTGGCCCAGGGTTGCGGTTTTCCCGGTGGTAAAGCGCGTCAGGTCCAGCGCCTCGCCCGCCACCGTCAGGGCGTACTCGTTCGCGCCCGCTTCCTCCAGCGCCGCCTCAAAGCGCTGCACGCCGGTGACCTGCGCGCCCGCTTCCGGCTCGGAGGAAACATGGTAGAGCACCCGGTTGTCCCAGCACTTGTCCAGCTGCGTCCAGGCATAGCGATGGAAGCTGGTGGCATCGTCCGCCGAGAAGGTATCGCTGGCATAGAAATAGAGGTGCTCGTCGTCGATGACGCCGTCTTCATATTCATAGCCGACAATGGCAATCAGATGGCCGCCGGTGCTGCCCCAGGCGCCCTCCAGATACTTTTCGCTGTCCGCATCGGTATAGTAGCTGACCGAAAGCCCCGCGCTGCGGCCGTTGGCCAGCTCCTGCAGGAGAATGTCCTTGCTGGCGTACTGCACATAGACGTTATAGCCGTACAGGCCGGCCGCCGAGGTCGAAAACGACCAGTTGCCAAAGCCGTAGTTGCCGTCGTGCAGGCTCAGCGCCAGCTCCTCGGGCAGAATGTCCAGCGAGGGATCGCGCGCGTTGAGCAGGACGGAAACGGTGCAGGGGCTGCAAATGCTGTCCGCGATTTCCGGGTCGCGAATGCCCTGCGAATAGGCCGGGGCCGGATTCAGGCAGGAAGCCGGCAGCGTCTCCACCGGCGTTTCCGCATAGGTCGCGGGAATGTCTCCCTCGGCGACGCCCTTGACGGAAAAGGCCAGCTGGCGCAGCATGGGCGAGGCAACGTCCGCGCCGTCGCGGCGGAGAATCGCGCGGAACTGCGCCTGGGTGATGGTTCCGCCGGGCTGGTATTCGTCGATGCTTCCGTGCACCGAACGGCGCAGGAACGAAAACCCGTATTCGCCCCAGGAGAACCAGTCGTCCCACGCCCCGTCGGTCAGCGCGCGCGCCTGCACTTCCACGCTCGCGCCGTCGCCAATGGCCGCGCTCCAGGAAGCGACCATCTTGTAAAAGTCCGCCACCGCGTAGACGGGCGAGGTAAACGTTCCCTCGGTCTCCCCCTCGGCCAGCACCAGCGCGCCGTCGCCGGTCGCGTCCGGCGCCAGGCCCGAAAGCTCCCCGAGCGCGAAATCGTCCGCCGTCGTGATGAGAATCAGGTTGGTATCCAGGGCGTCCCGGGCCGTCTCTTCCCCGGCAAGCGCGGCGGGCGCCAGCAGGCACAGCATCAGGACCAGCAGGAGGCACAGCAGCGTTTGACTCATGATGAAACCCCTTTCGCTTCCGTAATACAAAGCGCCCGCTTTGTCCGTTGTTCCCGGGCGTCCTTCGCGGCCGCCTCTCTCTCCGGTTCGCAGGCTATCGTTGAACTATATTTTACATCACATCATGCTTTTCCGCAACGGAATTTTATGAATATCTCTCAATTTTTCTCTCCCGTCCCTGTTCAGGCGTTCATGCCCAGCCGTTCGGCCGCTTCCCGGATTTCGTCCCGGCGCCCAAACGCGCAAAACCGGACATACCCCGCGCCGCACCGGCCGAACCCTTCCCCGGGCGTGCAGACAATCTGTGCCTGGCGCAGCAGCCTGTCAAACCAGCCCCATCCGTCCAGCCCCTCCGGGCAGCGCACCCACAGATAGGGCGCGTCGGCGCCGCCAAAGACCACATATCCGCTCCTTCGCAGCGCCTCTCCCAGGAGGCGGGCGTTTTCCTGATAATATCGCACGGATTGTTGGGACTGCGCAAGCCCCTCGGGCGACAGCGCCGCCTCCGCCGCACGCTGCACGGGATACGCCACGCCGTTGGTCTTTGTCGCCATCCGCCGCGCCCACAGGCGGCGAAGGCCCCAGCGGTTGGCCGACGGCACCACGGTCCATCCGCAGCGCAGGCCGGTAAACCCGGCGCTCTTGCTCAGGCTGCCAAACTCCACGCCCACCTCCTGCGCGCCGGGGATTTGAAAAAGGCTGCGCGGCGTATCGCGCGCGGCGACGTAGGCGCTGTACGCCGCGTCAAAGAGCAGCAGCACGTCCTCGCGCCGGGCGTAATCCACCCAGGCAGCCAGCGCGTCGCGGGACAGCGCCATGCCGGTGGGGTTGTTGGGGCTGCACAGATACACCGCGTCCACGCGCTCCCGGGGCAGGGGCGGCGCAAAGCCGTCCTTCGCGCGGCACGGCAGATAGACCACGCGCCGCCCCGCCATGGCGTTGCTGTCCGCATAGACGGGATAGACCGGGTCGCACACCGCGACCACCGCGCCGGGTGAAAGCAGCTCCTGCGCGCCCGCGGTGTCCGGCTTCGCGCCGTCGGAGATGAAAATATCCTCCGCGGCCACGTCCACGCCCATTGGCGCATAATACCCGTTTCGAACCGCCTCAATGGCAAAGGGATAGCCGGCCGTCGGCGCATATCCATGCACGCCGTCGGGCCGGCCCATTTCCTCCGCCGCCGCGCACAGCGCGCGCACCACGGCGTCCGCGACGGGCAGCGTCACATCGCCGATGCCCAGCCGCAGCAGTGTTTTCCCCGGGTTTTCCTGCGAAAACGCGGCCACGCGCGCCGCGGTTTCGGAAAACAGATAGCTTCCGTGCAATGCGCAGAGATTGGCATTGACGGTCATAGCGACTCCTTTATGAAATCAGATGGTTCCGCTGTCGTTACAGCTTCCACTCGCCCTCGAACACCGTTTCCGCCGGGCCCGTCATCAGGATATGTCCGTCCGACGCCCGCCATTCGATGTCCAGTTCGCCGCCGCGCAGCGCCAGCACCGCCCGGCGTTCGCACAGGCCCGCCACGTGCGCCGCCACCAGCGACGCGCACGCGCCCGTGCCGCAGGCCAGCGTCTCGCCGCTGCCGCGCTCAAACACGCGCATGCGCAGGTGTTGAGGCCCCAGCGGCTGCACAAACTCGATGTTGGCGTCCAGCTCGCGGCAGAGCCGTTCCCCTTCCCGCGCAAAATCCGGCCAGGCAAAGGGGTCGTCCTGCCGGAAAATCACCGCATGCGGATTGCCTGTGGACAGGCGAATCATGCCGTTTTCCCGGCGGATGTCCTGCGGCTCGCCCATATCCACGCAGACCGAGGCGACCGCCCCGTCCCGCAGGTTCAGATGAATCGGCCGGATGCCCGCGCCCGTCTCCAGCGTAAAATCCGCCTTGTCCGTCAGGCCGTAATCGTACACAAAGCGCGCCACGCATCGCGCGCCGTTCCCGCACATGGCGCCTTCGCTGCCGTCGCGGTTGAACATCCGCATGCGAAAATCGGCGCGTGCGGATGGCAGGATGAGAATCAAGCCATCCGCGCCCACGCCGTAATGCGGCCGGCTCATGGCAATCGCCAGCGCGGCGGGGTCTTCCACCCGTTCACGAAACCCGTCTACGTACACATAGTCGTTGCCCGCACCCTGCATTTTCGTAAAGCGCATGCCGCTCACTCCTCGTTTGTGCAAATGGTTCCGAATTACGCTGCGGCTTCCACCGTAATCCTCGTGCCCTCGTCATAGGCCACGTCGATTTCCTCCAGCGCCCTGTCAAAAAACGCCTCGGCCGCGTAGAGCGTGCCGTCGATAAAGGCCATGGGCACATCCTGCAGGTCCACGTCCTCCCCGCCCTTGCGGACGGTCACGTTTTCCAGGGCGACCGGCGCATCATCTTCCGGCGCGGTATAGGCGACGACGATATCCTCCTCGCCCTGCCGGGTCAGCTTCATTTCCACCGCGCCCGCGGCGTCCGGAACCTGCGCCGTCCAGCCCAGGGCTTCCGCCGTCTGCGCCACCGGCAGCAGCATGTCCTCCTCGCCCATGTAATAGGCTTTCGCCGTCAGCGTTACGTCTCCCACCATAATCTGCGCGTCCTCGCCCACGGGGGTAAAGGCCGTCTTCTCGGATTGCGCCGCGTCCTCAGTCGCCATGGGCGTCGCCGTGGCCGACGGGGATACGGTCGGGCTGGGCATCGGGTTTTCCTCGGTCTTGGCGCTGCAGCCGGTCATCAACACGGCAAGCGCAAGCAGCGCCAGGCAAATGCGCATCGCTTTTTGCATCGTGCACTCCTCCTTTATTTCGCGTATCGCACAAGGGGAGTGTGTCCCGATTCCCGCCGGGTTATGCTACATCTCGCGCCGGCCTTCGAAAGCTTTGTGGAGCGTGTTCTCGTCCACATACTCCAAATCGCCGCCCACGGGCATGCCGTGCGCCAGCCGCGTGACGCGCACGCCCAGCGGCTTGAGCACGCGGGCGATATACGCGGCCGTGGCCTCGCCTTCGATATCCGGATTGGTGGCCAGGATGACCTCGCTGATTTCTTCCGCGCCCACGCGCGCCAGCAGCTCCCGGATGCGAATATCCTCCGGGCCGACGCCTTCCATGGGCGAAATGGTGCCGTGCAGCACATGGTATCCGCCCCGGTATTCCCGCATGCGCTCAATGGCCGCCACATCCCGCGGGTCGCGCACCACGCACAGCACGTCGCGCTGACGCCTGGGGTCGGCGCACAGCGGGCAGGGGTCCTCGGCGGTATAGTTGCCGCAGCGGCTGCACATGCGGATGGCCTGACGGCCCTGCCAGATGGCCGCCGCCAGTTCCCGCACATCCTCTTCCGGCTGGGAGGCAATATAATACGCCAGGCGCTGCGCCGTCTTGCGGCCCACGCCCGGCAGGCGCGAAAGCTGCGCCACCATGCGCGCGATGGGGTCTGCTCTATGTTCCATCAAAACATGCCGCCCATTCCGCCGCCCAGGCGGCTCATCTCCCGCTCGCGCGCCTCTTCGCCCTGGCGCAGCGCCTCGTTGACCGCCGCCAGAATCATATCCTGCAAAAGCTCCACGTCCTCCGGGTCCACCGCCTGCGGGTCGATGGAAAGCGCCAGCAGCTCGCGCTTGCCGCTGACTTTGGCATGCACCATGCCGCCGCCCGCCGTCGCCTCATAGGTGCGCTCGTCCAGCTGCTCCTGCATCTGCAGCATCTGCTGTTGCATCTTCTGCGCCTGCTTCATCAACTGCTGCATGTTGCCCCCGGGAATCCCCGGAAAACCTCCGCGTGCCATAGTTTCCTTCTCCTCCTTCGTCGCAGGGGCGTCTTTTCCCCGACGTTTATTTCTTTTCCATGCGGCCCATCGCATAGCCGACGGCGACGCCGGCCGCCGTCAGCGCCAGATTCACCGGCCAGCGCGGGCCGAAAAAATCGCCGGGAAACACCAGCGCCATGGAGCTTACCACAAAGCCCAGCACCACGCTCAGCGTTTCCCTCCGCCATCGCCGGAACAGCCCGTCCATCGCCCGGAACAGCAGCAGCGCCGCCAGGCCGAAGCCCACGCATACGGGCGCTACCAGCCGCAACTCCATCGAAGCCAGCGCGCGCATCAGGGGCGTGTACCAGCCCAGGTAGAGCAGCACAAACGACCCGCTGACCCCCGGCACGACCGTGCCCGCCGCAACGATGACGCCCGCCAGGACCGCCTGCAGCGGTCCCATCGGCAACGCCGCTTTCTCGACCGCTCCCCGCTCCAGCAGGAACAGCAGCAGCGTCACGCCGATGCCCAACAGGCTCAGCAGGCAGTGCCAGGGCCGCGGCGTATCGGGATGGGCGCTTTTCCACAGGGACGGAAGGCTTCCGCCGACCATGCCCAGAAACACGCACACCACCTGCGTCTGCGCGCTTTCCATCCAGCGCGAAAGCAGCAGCGCCGATACCAGCACGCCGGCGCACCCGCCCAGGCCCAGGGGCAAAAGGTACAGAAAGCTCTGCCGCCTGGCCCGCAAAAAGCCGCTTATCGCCGCGACCGCCGGCTCGTAATATCCGAGCGACGCCGCGAGCGTACCGCCGCTGACCCCCGGCAGCAGACAGGCCAGCCCGACCAGGAACCCGGCCGTCAGCCGTTTCGGAAAGGAAGTCTGTCCGCTTCGGGGGAAACGCATCCCAACACGCTCCTTCCGGATGGCCGCGTCGTGCCCGGGCCCGGCCGCATCCTGCGCCGCATCGGCCGGGACGAGCGGCGGCTGGGGATTACGCCCCCTCCTGACGGTACAGCAGGTATTCGCTCATCACGCCGTCAAAGAAGGTCATGCGCAGGCCATAGGTTCCTTCGTCCGTTACGCAGACATATTCCGCAACGCGGCTGCCGCCCTCGCCGTCGCTCAGCAGGCCCCAGTCGCCCTCGCCCGCCTCGCCGTACAGCGGCACCGTCGCGCCCGACAGCGTCTGCGCATCCGCGCCAAAGCGCGTCAGCACGCCCTCCAGCGCATCGCCCACCACCACGCCGCGCGGGCCGGGAACGCCCGCCTGCATGGCCAGCAACGCGCTGGCGCGCCATTGCCCGTCCACCTGCACGCATTCCACCAGCGCGCCCGCATACGTCAGCGTTCGCACCGCGCCGTCCGCGCTTGTCTCGTCCGACAGCGGCGCGCCCAGCACGGCCTGGAACGTCTCCGGCGCGGCGGTGAAATCCAGCCCGTCAAAGGACAAATCCGCCGCGGCAAACGGGCCGCCCGACACCGGCTCGCCCGAGGGCGTGAAGGTGGAAACGGCGGAAATTTCCTGCACGGACGCCAGGTTGGCCAGGCTTTCCGCATCGGAAATGAGCTGGTCGAATCCGCTGATTTGTATCGAGGCGACCACGCCGTTTTCTATCAGGTAACGCACCGTGACCTCTTCTCGGTAGCCGGGCAGCCCTTCCGCAGGCGCGCTGGCGGCATACTGCACGCAGTCCACCGTCGAGCCGCGGCGCAGCACCCAGCCCCAGCCGTTGCCGCCCTCGAGCGTCCCGTCCTCGCGGACGTACAGCGCCGCATAGGATGCGTCGCCCGACAGCGTCGGATTCTCGTTGGGATAGGCCGCCAGCACCGTCTCCAGCGTATCGCCGACCTCCACGTCGCGCGGGCAGGAGACGCCCGTCGTCAGCACCTCGACGCTCTCGATGGGGTTGCCCTCGCCCTCCAGGCTTTCCCGGCCCAGCTCCACCATGCCAAAGTCATAGGCGTACAGCCAGGTATCGCTGCCGTTGGGGTCGTTGGTCTCGGACGGATTGTTCTGCACCGGAAGCGTCTTCAGCGTCTGCAGCAGCGCCGCCCGCCAGGCAATCAATTCGGTCCGGCTCAGCGCCTCCTGTTCCCCTGCCGTCTCGCCCAGGGCGGGCGAGACCAGCAGGCACAGACACAAGGTCAACAACAGTATCTTGCGCATGGACACTCCTTTCTCTGTTCCTTTCCGTTCCATGAACCCTGCCGGTTCCAGTCGTTATTTTTCCGCGGCCGCCGTCTCCAGCTGCGAGGTGCAGTGCGGGCAGCGCGTAGCGTCCAGATGGATTTCGGTCTTGCAGTAGGGGCACAGCCTCGGCGCGGGCTTGGGCTCCTCCTTTTTCTTGGGCAGAATCCGGTTGATGGCGCGCACAATCAGAAACACACAAAGGGAAATGAGCAGAAAGTCAATGACGCTGGTCAAAAACGAGCCGTAATTCAGCGTCCCCACGCCCGCGTCGGCAGCGGCCTGCGCCGACGGATACGACTGGCCGTCCAGCGCCAGGAACAGACCGGACAGGTCGATGCTCCCGGTCAGGAGGCTGATGACGGGCATGAATACATCCTCGACCAGCGACGAGACGATTTTCCCGAACGCGCCGCCAATCATGACGCCTACGGCCAGGTCCAGCACATTTCCGCGCGTGGCAAAATCCCGGAACTCCTTGAGCAGCTTACGCATTTCTCTCCCCTCTTTCCCGTTTTGTCGTCCGCCGTTCCCGCGACGGGCATACACGATAAATTGTACATGATTTTCTGCGCGCTTGCAAGGGGAATCCGGGGAATTCGGGGGCTGCGCGCGGGGCTTGTCGCGCGCTTTTTGCGCCGGACGGCAGGAAACGGACGAAACCTGTCGAATTCTGTAAAGCGCGGAAGGAGTGTTGCGGAATGGATTACGAGGCGATGGGCGCGCGCATCCGCGCATTGCGCAAACGAAACGGGCTCACGCAGGCCCAGCTGGCGGAAGCCGTGCATATTTCCACTTCGTTCATGGGCCATATAGAGCGCGGCACGCGCATCGCCAGTTTGGATACGCTGGTCCGGCTTTCCCAGGTGCTGGACGCCAGCCTGGACGTGCTCGTCACCGGCACGGATTCGCGCAAAGCCTCCTTCTCCTCCGGCAACCGCCGGATGCGTATGCTCAACGATGTCATGCGCGTGCTGGACGAGCATGCGGAGGAATGGTTTCGGGAATAGACGGTTCCTCCGCGCAGCGCCGGTCCGCTCTTTTTCGTCCCGTTCGGCCGCCGTCTTGGCAAAGATGGTTTCGTGCCTGCAGCCGCTCCTGGCGGCGTACATGCCGCTGCTGCGGATTTGATTTGGAGGGCTTTGGCCCTCCAAACCTCTCCCATGGGTGTTTCGACGGTCTGACGCGTCGCCGCAGCCTGTTTCCGCATGCATGCCGCCTTCTGCGAAACCCGCCGGCGCGCATTCAGGGCGTCGTCAGCCGACCACGCCCTGTCATGACGGCCGTGCCCCGTATGGCCGTGCCGACGCCGTCATTCGTCCAGCGCCCAGTAGACGTACGTGGGCTCGGGGTTGATTTCCTCTGCGCCGTCCGCATACTCCACGCTGTGTACGGCGACGCAGACATAGGCGATTTTTTCCGCGTCCTCCAGCACAAATGCCTCCGAAAAAGCCGATTCGCCCGGCGCGACCGACACGCGGCTTACGTTCTGATACACCTGCGTGGCGCCGATGAGGCGCTCCTCGTCCCGGTCTTCGGTATAGCAGTACAGCGTAAAGCCCGTGACGGGCCGGTCACCGACGTTGCGCACTTCGGCCCGAAAGCGCAGCAAATCGCCCGCGATATACTCCCATTTGCCCTGGGCGTCTTCCGGGACGAGAAGCGGGAAAGCGTCGTCCGCCGGCGTTTGCGCCGCGGCCTTCTCATAGCGCGCCGCCACTTCGCTGATATGCACGGCCAGGTTGAGGTTCTGCACGAAGTTGTCGTCATCGTCCACATAGGCGGCCGTCGTGATGCCAATGACGCAGCCGTCGTCGTCCAGCAGCGCGCCGCCGCTGCTGCCGCTGGAGATGGGCGCGGTGAACTGGATATAGGAGATGCCGTTTTCCTGGTAAAGCAGGGAGATGTTGCCTATGGAAACCGTGTTGGTGATGCCCTGCGGGCTGCCAATGGCCACGACGGGCTCTCCCCGCAGCAGCGTATCGTCCTCCCGGGGCAGCGGCAGGGGAGTCAGGCCGGTGGGCTTGGAAAAGCGCAGAATGGCGATGTCCGCCTCTTCGTCGTAGACCAGCACGTTTTCGACGCGGAAGCATTCCTTGCTGTCGTCCGTGTATGCCAGCGCGTACAGCGCGCCTTCCATGACATGGGCGTTGGTGACCAGGGTCTGCCCGTCGAAGGCGACAAACCCGCTTCCGGTGCCCAGCAGGGTATTGTGCCGGCCGTACACCTCCAGCCTCAGCACGGACTGGGCCGCGCTGTTGATTGCCTCATAATCGCTGTGGAAGGCTGCCAGCGCAAAAGAGGGCAGGAAAAAGAACAGGGCGCACAGGAAAGACGCAAGACACTTTTTCATAAAGTTCCCTCCTTTGACAATGATACTTATTTTACCATGTCCTGCATGGATTCGCAACCTTCGGCGCCCCGCGGCCCATCCTCCCGGCGCCGCGGCGGACGGCCGCGGAAGAAAAAACGGCCGCGCCGTCGAAGGCGCATCTTTTTCGCAAAGGACGGTTGACATTCGCGCCGCGCAGTGCTATAATCGTTCAGGTTTCCGAAGAGAAACCTGTGCCGTAGACAGCGGGTGCGCCCTGTGCGCATAATGTTTGCCCGCCGAGGCGCGAGGGTTTGCATTTGTCTGCCCCTGCGCCCACGCGCAGGGGTTTTTCTCTTCCATCCGGGAAGAAAGGAGGAACAATGCATTGTCGAAGAATTTTGAGCTGAAGCAACAGGTCGTGGCAGACAT
Source organism: Candidatus Avichristensenella intestinipullorum (assembly GCA_018713305.1). Taxonomy (GTDB): domain Bacteria; phylum Bacillota; class Clostridia; order Christensenellales; family Aristaeellaceae; genus Avichristensenella; species Avichristensenella intestinipullorum. Next base: position 1,225 of record DVFI01000061.1, on the reverse strand, counting down.
CAAGGCCAAGTTCGAAAAGGCCGGCAGCGTGGTGATTGTCGATTATCGCGGCATCAACGTCGAGCAGGTCACGGAGCTGCGCAAGCAGTTCCGCGGCGCGGGCGTGGAATACGTCGTGCTGAAGAACACGCTGGTCAAGCGCGCCCTGGCCGAGCTGAATATCGAGGGCCTGGACACGATTCTGGAAGGGCCGTCGGCTTTCGCGTTCGGCTATGAGGACCCGGTCGCGCCCGCCAAAGTGCTCAGCGACTTTATCGGCAAGACCAAGAGCGAACATCTCAAAATCAAGGCCGGCCTGGTGGACGGCAAGGTCATCGATGTCGCGGGCGTCAAGGCGCTGGCGGATTTGCCGCCGAAGGAAGTGCTCATCGCCAAGATGATGGGCAGCCTGAACGCGCCGATTACCAACTTCGTGGGCGTGCTGTCCGCGACGCTGCGTTCGCTGGTGTACGCCATCGACGCTATCCGCAAGCAGAAGGGCGGCGAGGCGTAAGCCTGCGGCCCGCCGGGCGGCCGAGCGCCGCCTGAACCGAATAAAACGAATAATAATGGAGGGTATATCATGAACCGCGAAGAGCTTATTTCTGCCATTGAGTCCATGACCGTGCTGGAGCTGGCCGAGCTGGTAAAGGCCCTGGAAGAGAAGTTTGGCGTTTCCGCCGCCGCCCCCGTCGCCGTGGCCGCCGGCCCCGTGGCCGCCGCCCCCGCCGAGGCTGCTGAAGAGAAGACCGAGTTTGACGTCGTGCTCAAGGATGCCGGCGCCGAGAAAATCAAGGTCATCAAGGTTGTGCGCGAAGTCGTGTCCGGCCTGGGCCTGAAGGAAGCCAAGGAGCTGGTCGAGGCCGCTCCGAAGACCATCAAGGAAGGCGTCGCCAAGGACGAGGCCGAGAAAATCAAGGCCAAGTTCGCCGAAGTGGGCGCGGTTATCGAAATCAAGTAATCGTCATCGCTTTCAGGCGCCCCGTGCAGAATTCTGCGCGGGGCGCTCAATTTCTTAAAGCAAGGGCGGCCGCGCCGTCCGTTCCGGCTGTCAAATACCTCATGGAAGAGCGCGAGGGGGGCCGAAGCCCTTTCGCGCTTTCATCGTCCCCTGCGGCGGCGGGACGGGGCGGGCGCATTCTCTTTGGTTTTCTCTTGATTTTCTTTTGATTTCTCCTCCGGTGATACCCTCCCCATGCCCTTCCATGACAGGAGGGGAAAACCAATGTTGATGCCTATCGTTTCC
>DVFI01000060.1 GCA_018713305.1 Candidatus Avichristensenella intestinipullorum | reverse complement strand
TTGACTTGGTTTTGTCAACGGTCTGAAGGCCGGCGCTGCCGGCCTTTTTCGACAAGCGAAAGACCGTCGACAAGGCTTTGTCGACGGCCTAATCCCGGCCGCGAAGACGCGGCCGGGAAAGCTTGGAGGAGTTGGGGGTCAGATTTTCAGAGCCGTCCGATACGCGGTATGGAAGGCGTCATAAATCTTGCCGGCCTTGACGGCGTCGCCGACCAGATACGCCTCTTTGCCCGCGGCCTGCAGGGCGGCGTACAGTTTCTGGCAGGGCTTGAATCCGATGGCCAGAATGACCGTATCCGCCGGGAGAACCATCTCGCCCTTGGGCCCCTGCACCACGGCGCCTTCATCGGTGACGGCCATCAGGCGGGTGCTGGTGAGGATGCGCATGTCCGTCTTGGCGATGCGTTCGGTGTAGGCCAGCAGGTCCGTGACGGCAACGCCGTTCATAATCTGCGGCAGCATTTCCACCAGCGTCACCTCGTGGCCGTTTTCCGCCAGATCCAGGGCCGTTTCCGAGCCGACCAGGCCGCCGCCGACGACCACAACGCGCTTGCCGACGGGCTTGGAACCGTTGATGGCGCTCAGCGCGTCCACCGCGATGGGCTTGTCCACGCCGGGAACGGGCGGCAGGACGGGCTGGCTGCCCGTGGCGCAGATGACCGCGTCAAACCCTTCGAGCGCTTCCGCCGTCACGCGCTTGCGCTCCACGGGGATGCCGAGCTTGCGCACCTGCGTGCTCTGGTAGCGCATCAGGGGGCGGATGTCGGCCTTGAAGGAAGCGGCTGCGGCTTCGTTGAGCAGTCCGCCATCCATGGCCTTCTCCTCGAAAATGGTCACGTCATGGCCGCGCAGCTTGGCCACGCGGGCCGCCTCCAGGCCGGCGCAGCCCGCGCCGACGACGGCAATCTTTCTGGGCGTGGCGGCCGGCCGGATGTGCAGCTCGCCTTCGCGGCTGATGACGGGGTTGACCGCGCAGGTGACGGCCTTATGATGGAAGAACGTGCGCTCCAGGCAGCCTTCGTTGCAGCGGATGCAGGGGCGGATGTCCTCGGGATGGTCGGCGCAGGCCTTGTTGGGCCATTCGGGATCCGCCCAGAGCGGACGGCCGAGGCCGATAAAATCGCCCTTGCCCGAAGCGAGAATCTCTTCGGCATATTCCGGCAGCGTAATCGAGCCGGAGGCGATGACGGGCACGGAGACATGCTTTTTGATTTCCTCGGCGGCCCAGACGTTGTGGCAGACCGGGATGGCCATGGGCGAAACCTGGTGAATCATGGTGTGGTGGTCGCCGCCGGAGAGGTGGAAGGCGTTGATGCCCTCATTTTCCAGGGCCTGGGCCAGGGCGACGGTGTCCTCAATGGGGAATCCGTCCGGCTCGTAATCGGTGCCGCTCAGACGGATGGTCACGGCAAAGTCGGGGCCCACTTTCTTGCGCACATCGCGGGCGATTTCCAGGTAGATGCGCATGCGGTTTTCCAGGCTGCCGCCGTACAGGTCCGTGCGGTGGTTGGTATGGGGCGAGAAGAAGTTGGTCAGCAGGTAGCCGTGCGCGCCGTGAATTTCCACGATTTCAAAGCCGGCCGTCTTGGCGCGCAGCGCCGCATCGCCGAAGGCATGCACAACATCCTCAATCTCCTCGATGGTCAGGGCGTGCGGTACGGCCTGCGTGCCATACTGCGCCCAGAGCTTGGGCCACGGGATTTCCGAAGCGGCGCAGATGGGCTGCGTCCCCGGAAACTTCTGCCGACCGCAATGCTCGATTTGGATGGCGGGCACCGCACCGTTTTCCTGGATGCACTCCGCCAGCCAGCTCAGGCCGGGGATGTGCTCGTTGTTGGAAATGCCCAGGTGGCAATGCGCGGACTTGGAGCCGATTTCATCGACATACGCATACTCTACGATGATGCAGCCGGCACCGCCCGCCGCCTGCTCGCTGTAATAGCGAATGGCCCGCTCGGACACCGTCCCGTCCTTGTTGTTCATGCCGGAAGACTGCGGCGCTTTCAGAATACGGTTTTTCAGGGTCACATTGCCTATTTTCGCCGGAGAAAAGAGCGTGGGGAAGAGTTTGGACATACGCGCGGCCTCCTTTGTTAAATTTTTGACATCTTTATTCTAGCGCGGTTGACAGTCCGCGACTATATCCTATGATACAATTTGGGGAGAAAGGGGGCGTGTGATGTCGTCTTCTGTGCAGTTTATCCTGGAAGGGAATTTTGCCGCCTATCGCCGTTTGTTTGTCGGCCTGCCGGCAAAAACCTATGAGGCGGGCACGCGCTTTAGCTGCAGCGGCGAACCCGTCCGATGCCTGTATTACCTGACGGACGGCCTGGTCAAGGTCTATACGCTCAACGGCTACGGATATGTCCGCCTGATTGGGTATCACAAGCATGACTCCCTGTTCGGGCTCGACGGCCTGCGCGCGGGCGATCCGGCGGTGGTCACCACGGAGGCCGTAACGAAGGTGCAGGCAGTGCCCATCACGCCGGAGAAGCTGTGGGCCGTCGTCGCGGCCGAGCCGGAGTTCGCTCTGACGCTGTGCCAATATATGGGCGACGTGCTGCGCCTGATGTGCTATGACGCGCAGACGCAGTCCGTCCTCAACGTTCGACAGCGTCTGCTGACTTTTTTGCAGCTGTATGCCGAAAGCGCGGAGTACCGGCGCCTGGGCTATATTCCGCTCAGCCAAGACAGCCTGGCGTCCGCCATCAACGCCTCCCGGGTACAGACGGCGCGGGAGCTGGCCGACCTGAAGCGGCGGGGCCTGGTGGAGCTGGGGCGCAGGCGGGTGACGCCGCGCGATGCGGACGGGCTGGCGGCGCTGTTGAAAAGCGGCGTTGACACGGCGCGCTCAAACCAGTAAAATGCCATCAAACGGGCAGCCGCAGGGGCGGCCGGAACGCCTGCGCGGCGGGAAAGCGGGCGGCAGGCGCGCAGCGAGGCGCCACGTAAAAAAACGCGCGGCCTTGCAGGCCGGCGCCAGGGAGGACAGAGCATGGCGGAAAGCACACAATCGTTCCGATTTGCGCGGCGGGAGGACGCGCCGCTTATCCTGTCGTTTATCAAAGGGCTGGCGGCCTATGAAAAAATGGAAAACGAAGTGGTCGCCGACGAAGCGCTGCTGGAGGAGTGGCTGTTTGACAAGCGGGCGGCCGAGGTGATTTTTGCGCTGGAGGACGGGCGCGAGGTGGGCTTTGCCCTGTTTTTCCACAACTTTTCCACCTTCCTGGGGCGCGCGGGCGTGTACCTGGAGGATTTGTACGTCCTTCCGGAATACCGGGGCCACGGCCATGGCAAAGGGCTGCTGAAGAAGCTGGCGCAGATTGCGGTAGAGCGCGGCTGCGGGCGGCTGGAGTGGTGGTGCCTGGATTGGAACCGGCCCAGCATTGACTTTTATCTGTCTTTGGGCGCGGAACCGATGGGGGATTGGACGACATACCGCATCGCGGGCGATGCGCTGCGGAAGATGGGGGAAGCATGATGCACGATTCCCCGGATGCATACGACGCCATTTGCGAAAAGTGGTGCGCCCAACGGAGCGCCTCGCCCGTCAACCGCTGCGTGGCGGAATTTGCGCAGAGCATCGCGCGCGGCGGACAGGTGCTGGACATCGGCTGCGGAGGCGGAGACCCCATCGACCGCTACCTGAGCGGGCAGGGGTTACAGGTGACGGGCATCGACCGCTCGGCCAGCATGATTGAAAAGGCGCGTGCGCTGCGCCTGCCGGGCGCGCGCTTTATTGTGGCGGACGTTTTGGAGTTTGCGCCGGAGAGCGCCTGTGACGCCGTCATTGCCTTTGATTCCCTCTGGCATGTGCCGCACGCGAAGCAGCGCTCGCTGTACGCGCGCCTGTCCGCATGGCTGAAGCCGGGGGGCGGGCTGCTCTTTACCCATGGCAAGGCCGGGGGAGAAATCCATGGCGAGATGTTCGGGCAGACGTTTTATTACAGCGCCTTGGATGTCGGCGAGGTGCGGGCGCTTCTGGAGGACGCCGGCCTGACGATAGAGCGCTGCGAGGTGGACTATCGGGAAGCTACGACGGGCGAACGGGATTTGCTGGTCGTGGCGCGCAAGGCGGCCCGCTGAAAACCCCCTTGGGGGAGGCTTGGAGGGCCGAAGCCCTCCAAATACAATCCTTCGCTGCAAGGCTGAGAAACAGCCTTGCAGCGAAAGACCGTCGACAAGACGTTGTCGACGGTCCGGCCCCTGACGCGCGTCAGGGGTCTTCCTGCTGCCGTTTTGGGGCGATATGCAGCTCATGATAGCCCGTCTGCGGGTCGAAGCGGGGGAGAAACACGCAATCTTCCAGCTCCAGCAGCACGACCTCTGCCGTCGTGTTGACGATGCATCCGCAGACCAGATGGCCGCCCACGGCGCCGAGGTCCTCGCGGGACAGGGCGATATGCAGATGGGTGCGGTGTATGGAGACCGTGCCGGTGACCGACACGATTTCCATGGGCGCGCAAATCTCCCGAATCCGTTCGCCGCCGGCGTCGCGCACCCGCGCGCGGGAGACGCAGCCCACGCAGGCAACCACCGCCGCGGCCTCTATGGCGTGGGCGTGCAGATACGCTTCTATGCCTTCGCGCAGGTCCTGCCCGCGCGTGAGGCGAAACGCGTGCGTCCGCATACGGCCTCCTCAGCGCAGATACGCCGCAAACCAGTTGGTAATCTCTTCCAGCCGCCGCACCCGGTGGCAGGGCTTGCCGCCGCGGGACAGCTCGTGGTTTTCCCCGCGGAACAGGCACAGCCGCGCCGGGATGCCATGGTATTTCAGCGCGGTGAACATTTGCAGCCCTTCGGCCATCCAGCAGCGGTAGTCCTCGTCGGAATGGATAAACAGCGTGGGCGTGACGGCCTTGTCCGCATAGCGCAGGGGCGAGTGCCACCAGAGCTTCTCCGGGTCGTGCCAGGGGGTGGCCTGGATTTGGTCTGCGTTGAAGTAGTACCCGATGTCCGTGGTGCAGAACTTGGAAATCCAGTTGGCTATCGAGCGCTGGGAAGCGGCCGCGCGGAAGCGGTCGGTATGCCCGATGATCCAGTTGGTCATGAATCCGCCGTAGGAACCGCCGGTTACGCCCAGCCGCTGGGGATCAATCTGCGGATAGGCGGCGATGGCGCCGTCCAGAAAGCGCATCAAATCGTCGTAGTCAATGGTGCCGTAGCAGCCCCGGATATCCGCGAACCTGTCACCGCGCCCCTCGCTGCCGCGCGGATTGCACAGCACCACAAAGTAGCCCTCGTTGGCCCACAGCTGCATTTCGTGAAAGAATACGCTGCCGTAGGCGGTCTTGGGCCCGCCGTGAATGTCCAGAATGCAGGGATACCGGCGCGCGGGGTCAAAATCGACGGGCTTTATCACAAAGCCTTCGATGGTCACATCGTCGCTGGGGACGAACAGGGGTTCGGGCTTGGAGAGCGTCTTTTCCGCGACGATGCGCTCGTTCAGGGCGCTCAGGCGGCGCACCTCGCCGGCCTGCAGCGCATACAGCTCCTGCAGGCGCATGCCGCGCATGCCCACGAACAGCAGCGTCTCGCCGGCCAGGTCGAAGCAGTCCACCGAGCCCTCGGGCGGCAGAAGCACTTCTTCCCTGCCGGCAGCGTTTACGCGCACCAGCGCCGTGCCGGTATGCCGCGCCACCGTATAGTACACCCAGCCGCCGGCAAACAGAATCGACTGCCCGCCGCCCAGGCGGCAGTCCGAGCCCACGTTGCTGCCGGGGGCTTCGTCCTTGGCCCACAGCAGCGCCGGCTTTCCGTCGCGCAGCGCGTAGAGGGCGGGGCTTTCGTTCAGACCGTAGGTCTGCATCCGGCTGGCGAAGAAGACGATTTCGCCGTCGAGCATGCCGACTTCGCGGATGTTAAACTGGCCCTGTTCAATGAGCGTCCGGGTGCTGTTGGCGGCCGGGTTGTACAGGAACAGGCCGTTGGTGCGCTCCATTTTGCCTTCAAAGGCGCAGGAAACGTAGAGCACGCATCCGTCCCACAGGCCGAACGAGCCGACATCGGCGTCGGGCTGCGAGATGGGGGACAGCTCGCCGGTAGAGCGGGTGTACAGGTACAGGCGCTTGCGCTTGCGGTTGGTAAACCCGACGCCGTTGCGCCAGAAGGGGATTTCCTCCAGCACCTCGTAATCCTTTTCCTTGCGCAGCGCCTCCAGCGCGCTGTTCTTGGCCTCGCCCTCCAGCGCGGAAAGGTCCGGGCCGTCCATGCGGAATTCGCACAGGAACACAAAGCGGTTGGAATCCAGCGCCCTGACGCGGCTCACCTTCGCCGGCACGGTGCAGAAGGGCCGCGCTTCGCCCCCGTCGATGTCCAGCGTCAGGTAGGAAGTCAGCGCCTCGCCCTTCTCCGTGCGCTCGCTCAGCTTGGCGTCCCGCATGGCGCTGAACAGCAGCGTGCGCGCGTCCAGCCACTCGCAGGCGGAGGCGTCGCCGCCAAAGGTCAGCTGGCGCAGGGCGCCGGTCTCCACGTTGAAGAGCCAGAGATTGCGGTCATAGCCGCTTTCGTCCGCCTTAGCGGTCGCGGCAACGAACGCCGCATGGCGTCCGTCAGGCGAGAAGATAAGGCCGGAGAGAAACTGGTACGAAAGAAAGTCCCGCAGCCGGAGTTTTTCCATAAAGCGTCCCCCTATATAGCATGGATTCGATACATAAGGATACTATACCGCAAATTTCGCGCCCGTGCAAGGCGAACCGCAGGGAGATGCTCCGTTTCCCGCGGCCCGACGCCGGGGATTTTTTGCGGCGCGCCGGACCGCCCCTTGACAAAGCCGCCGGGATACCTTATAATCAGTTTTGCGTCCGCGGTCGTGGCGGAATAGGCATACGCGCACGTTTGAGGGGCGTGTCCGAGAGGGTACGGGTTCAAGTCCCGTCGACCGCACCAGTTCGTCGCAAGCGACATATCGCTTGCGACGAGTTTTTTTATCATCCTTTCATTACAAATCCCTGCACAGCGCACCGCGCGCTCCGGCTTGTCGACAAAGGGGGCGCACATCGGTCGTCCTTCCAAAATAACCAGGGGACATAAAAGGGAAACGTGCATGGCTCGGAGAATATAGTATCATAAACGTTGCCGCAATCAAAACAAACGCAAACAACCCTTTTTCGGGCGGCTGGTCTGCGGGGAATGCGGCGCATACTTCGGCAGCAGGGTCTGGTACAGCACCGACGCCTGCGGAAGCGTCATCTGCCGCTGTCATCGGAAGTATGAAAGGAAGGGCCGTCCTGCCCCGCACCCCATGAGGGACTCGGAACAGCCCTTGAGAAGGCACTGGGGGTGATGCTGGAACGCAGGAGCGAAATCTTTACCCCATACGAGACGATAATCGCCGGCCTGACGGATGCGGCGCAGTAGGACCGCGAGAGGAAACGCGCGCAGGCAAGGCCCTGGCGAAGCATATCGGAGAGGGAGCGCATGGCGCGCAGGAACGACGAGAGCGCGCAGAACCAGGACGAATACAACCACGCCTTCGACACGCCGAGCGCGAGGCGCGGCGCGTTGAAGAAAAAGAGCAGCGCGGAAAGCGCAGCCGGCCGCGAAGGCCGGCGGGAAGCGGAGGCCGGAAGCGTTCATGGCGCAGCTGCGGGAGAAGGAGTCTCCGGCGCGCTTCGATGCGCGCCCCTTTGCCGCTGCGATGAATCGGTCACGGTCTGTCTGGGGGAATACAAAGGCGCGAAAAAGCTGCCCTTCCGATTCCGGGACGGAAACAGCAATCGATCGGGAAATGAACACCTCCAAACAACCCGCTTGCATAGCCGGGAGCAAAGCGAGCCGCCGGGGCTGGACGAGCGGGGCTGGACGAGCGGGGCTGCACACCGGGCAGAATGCCGTGAAACTACAATTTTGCGGCATACAAAAGCAAAGCTTTCCGCCATCAGAGAAACTCTCTTAGAATGTCACTATTATACCTTCCCTTCCTTGAAATGTCAATAAAGTTCAACTTCTCAACGCTTGACCCTTCTTCCTTTGACCGGCAGAATGGATGTGGCCAGGTGGAAGGCATGCAAACAGGGCTGCATATTGCAGGAAAAGTAAGCCGTCAAATCAACCGTCAGTTTACATTCAAATACAAGCGAGGAATTATCATATGGCAAGGCATGGAGAGAACATCTACAAACGGCAGGACGGCCGATATGAAGGCCGTTATGTGACCGGGAAAACAAAAGACGGCAAAACCCGCTTCGGCTACGTGTACGCCAGGCAGTATGCCGAGGTGCGGAGGCTGCTTCTGGAAAAGAAGGCTTTGCAGCAGAAACGGATGGGGACCTGCGCCAAACGCCGCGTTACCCTTTCCCAATGGATGGAATGCTGGATGGAAAACGAGGTGCTTGGCAGCGTAAAGCCCTCCTCCTACCAGACATATCGCCGCCAGATCGACGGACATCTGCTGCCGCTGCTGGGCGTATACGATTTGTCAGAATTGACGCCGGCGGTCATCCACGACTTCGTAGAAAAACTGGCGGCATCCGGCCTGGCCGGCAGCACGGTCAAAAGCGTCTACCGGCTGTTGGCGGCGTCGCTGCGCTTTGCGCAGGAGGAGGGACAAATCGCTCAAAACCCTTGCCGGAAGATCAAGATTCAGGGCGTACAGATTTCCGAACAGCGTGTCCTGAGCCGACGCGAACAGGACAGGATTCGTACGCTGCCCGAGGCGCAGAAGGAGCTTTCCGCGCTGCTGGGCCTGTACACCGGCATGCGTCTGGGCGAGGTCTGCGCGCTCCGGTGGTCGGACATTGACTGGGAGAAGCGGACCATCACGGTACGGCGCACCGCGCAGCGCGTGGCGCGGATGAAGCCGGAGGATGGCGGCAGGACGATGCTCATGGTCAGTTCGCCCAAATCCGTGCGGTCGCAGCGCATACTGCCGGTCCCTGCATTTCTGCTGGAACGGCTGCAGGAATGGATGGCCGACGCGGCGTCGGAATATGTGTTTGGCGTATCCAACCGGGCGGCGGATCCGCGCACCCTTCAGCGGCGTTTCCAAAGGATGATGAACAGGCTGGGCATCGTCGGAGCGCATTTTCACACGCTGCGGCACAGCTTCGCCACGCGGCTGCTGGAGCTGGGGGTGGATGTTAAGACGGTCAGTGTGCTGCTGGGGCACAGCTCGGCGAAAACGACGCTGGACTTCTATGCCCACAGCATGCTTGACCAGCAGCGGTCGGCCATGGAGCTCCTGGCCGCCTGCTGAAAGCATGCGCCGTCAAAAGCCGTGGTTGACCTAAAAAAGCATAGGAATACCAAGGGGTCAGGACCTGCCGCAAAATTGTAGTTTTGCGGCAGTTTGCAGCATATCAACTATTATATCCTTTTCTTGCACATTTTTTTCTTGCCTTGCGGAAGCCTGGCATGGGAAAGCAGCAGACGGTATTCGGAAGCACTGACAGCGACATCCCTGTATAGCGAACCGCGACATGTTGGGAGGGATTGTGTGATGAAAAAGATAGCATTGCTGGCGTTGTGTTGCCTGCTCCTGCTCAACACCATGCCGGTCAACGTATTTGCGGAGCAGGTCGTGGCCGACGCGACCGCTGTCCCCACGGGGGCGGCTGTCCCTGCGGCGACGGCCACGTCAACCGAGGCAGTCGCGCCCACGGCGACAGCTGCGTCAACCGAGGCAGTCGCGCCCACGGCAACGGCCGCGTCAACGGAGGCAGTCGCGCCCACGGCAACGGCCGCGTCAACGGAGGCAGTCGTGCCCACGGCAACGGCCGCGTCAACGGAGGCAGTCGTGCCCACGGCAACGGCCGCGTCAACGGAGGTAGTTGAGCCTACGGCGACAGCCGCACCAACCGAGACGGCCGTGCCAACAGAGACAGCCGTGTCCACGGCGACGGCCGCACCAACGGGGACGGCCGCACCAACGGGGACGGCCGTGCCAACGGAGACGGCCGTACCCACGGAGACAGCCGAGATATTTTCCCGCGGGTATGCGCGCGTGCAAGACGGAACGAATGTATACCACTCTCCGTCCTCCTCGTCGGAAGTTCTAGGGAGCTTTGAAGGCGACGCCGTCATCTACGTCATCGAACGTGTTTCGGACGACTGGATGAAGGCAGCGTTTGCTTTTGCGCTTGAAGACGGCGCGCAGGCGGGCGAGGGCTATGTCAGGGCCTCCAGGCTGACGCCGGAGGCGGATCAGGAGGGCGCAGCCGCGAGCGTTGCGGCATCGGCGCATGTGGTCTACGCGGAGGAAGGCGGCGTAGCCTTGCCGGTCGTGAACTTCCTTGGCGCCGGGACGCAGCCCGACGGGGATGAGGAAGGGGACGGAAAAGCGCAGGACGGCGACCTGTCGGAAACGGTGGAGACCATCGGACGGGAGGGAATTGTCACCCACAATGACGTAAACCTGCGCGCGGGTCCCGCAAAGCGCTACGACATCCTCCTTGTGAAGCAAAAGGGGGACAGCGTGTTCGTGCGCCATGCCCAGACCGGAGAGGACGGAGCGGCGTGGTATTGCGTGGAAAACGGGGAAGCCCTCTGCTATGTGATGGCGGAGTTTGTAGAGCTGCTCCCCGAGGCGGAGGCGCAAGGCGGCGCGGAGCAGGAGGACGAACAGGCGTACCAGTTTGCTGTCGAGGCCGTCGTATCTCCCGCCGAAACAGGCATCGGCGGCACGGCGACGCTTTCTGCGAATATTACCGGCCAGGCGCCCGAGGGACTGATATGGCAGTGGCAGATATCCGCAGACGGCGAGAACTGGCAGAATATTGAGGGGGCGGCGGGCCCCCAGTACGTCCTGCAGGCAGGGGCGGAAACCTTTCTGTCGCAGTACCGGGTGACGGCACTGGCGCCGCAGGAGGATGCGGAGCCCGTGCAGTCCGGTCCTGTGCGGCTGACCCTGCAGGGCGCGGGGGACGCCGTATATTGGAATCCCGGCGCTTCGGCCATCCATGACGCAGGCGGGGCCGTCACCGCCGGCGCAGGAAGCGACGCAAACAACGGGGAGAGCGTGCTCTTCCCTGTGCTGTCGCTGCAGCGGGCCGTTGAGCTGGCGGGCGGTGCAAAACGCATCGTGTGCCTGAGCACCTTTGTCGTACAGGGTACGCAGACGGTGGATGCGCAGGGCGCGGCCATTGTGCCCTATGGCGGGGAAAGCGGCGGCGCCGCGTTTGACGGCGCGCTGTTTGCCGTGCCTGCCGGAGGCTTCCTCACGCTGCAGAACGCGGCGCTTTCCGGAGCAGGAACCGCTGTCCGCCTGGAGGGCGGAACGCTGGCGCTGGGCGGGGGACTTTCCGTGGAAGGGAGCATCCGCCTCGCGTCCCCGGCCGCAGACGGCACTCCCATCGCGGTGAACGCGTCCAACGCAGGCGGAGCGTACACCGTTTCCTTTGCGGATGACGGCGCGCAGCTCGTGGGCCTTGCCGCGGGCGACCAGCGAAGCGCGCTTGTCCTGGCCGCCGGCCTGCGCGAAGCCGGGTGGACCCTGTGCCTGAATGAGAACGGGGATACCTGCGCCCGGGCGTCTGCCGGGCAGACGGTGCAGGCATTGGACTATGCCGGGGCGCTGGAGGTGCAGGTCGCCTTCCTGGACTACGGCGACATGTTTCAGACCCGCCCGGCTCTGACGGATTTTCCGCAGCCCGCCCTCTATTTCACCATCGAAGGGCGCGCGGAGACGCTGCTCACGCAGGAGACGCTGGCTTCGCTCGGCATGCAATCCATGCCTGATGCCGTCCTTGCCCCCGCGGACGGGGATACGACCTACCTGTTCACCCTGACAATCGCCTCCGGCGTGCTGCCCGTCCGCATCTCGGACGGGGAGGGCGAGCATGCCGTCACCTGGCGCATGGAGCCCAACGCGCCGCCCAGCTACACGCTCATGGACCAACCGGAAGCCGCAAGGGTCCTTAGCGCGCGCAATGCCGCTCCCACGGTCTACTACTTTGCTATCAGCGCCGCCCTTGCGAGCTTTGATGACCAATACGAGATTGTCGAATATGATACGACCCCGCACGAGCAGATACTTTACTGGGTGGATAATAATAATGAAAGCAGCATCCGTCCCACCGTGGAGGAGGTAGAGGCGTACCTATCGGGGCTGCCGCTCACATTCCGGCTGGATGACGGTCAGGAAACCACGCTGACGGCGGAGAGCTGGGCAGCGCTGGGCCTTCCCGCATCGGCCATGCCCGAGTTGACGGTCACGGAACACGTCGGCACGTATACGCTGTCCATTCGCCCGGCGCTGCCGACAAAGTATACCGTGACGGATATCTTTGGCGCACAAACGACGCATGAGCTTTCCTGGAATGTTCCGGACATCAGCTGCGCAACGATGGACGCGAGCGGCTATACGCGCATCATCGTCACGGAAGAGAATCAGGCGCAGTTCCCTTCGATTGGTAACAACTTGGGCACCTATTACATCCTGCAGCGCAGCATGGAGTTGAAGCTGAACCTGCGCGTAGGCGAGACAGCGCTGACCGAGGAGAAGATTCGAAGTATTCTGGGCGATAATTTCTCGTTGCACAGCAGATATGGAGACAAAGACAACACCGTCGCTCTGAGCGAACTGACCGGCGCCGGTGGCGGCGAGTATGGCGGCAGGGCGA
>DVFI01000004.1 GCA_018713305.1 Candidatus Avichristensenella intestinipullorum | reverse complement strand
GGTTGTTCTTGGTGCGGCGGATGAGTATCTGCGTGATGCGCTCTATCTCCGTCTGCCGGCCGATGACCGGGTCCAGCTCTCCCTGCTCCGCGGCGCGCGTCATGTCGTGGCCGTACTGGTCCAGGGTCGGCGTTTCCGTGCTGCCGCGCGTGTCGGGCGTGGCGCCTTCTCGCATCTGCGCGAGCAGCTTCTCGCGCGTCTTGCGCAAATCCAGCCCCAGGTCCTGCAGTACGCGCGCGGCCACCCCCTCGCCCTCGCGCATCAGCGAAAGCCACAGATGTTCCGCGCCGATGTACTTGTGGCCCAGCTGGCGCGCCTCGACCAGGCTGAATTCCAGAATTTTCTTGGTCCGGGGCGTATAGGTCAGCCGGTCGGACGAGCCGTCCCCACGGCCCACCAGGCGCTCGGCCTGCGCCAGGGCGGCTTCATAGGTAATGCCGCCCAGCAGCGCCTGCATCTGCGCGCCCGGCTCTCTGAGCAGGCCGAGCAGCAGGTGCTCGGTGCCCACATAGTCGTGCCCCATGCCTTTCGCCGCTTCCTGTGCGGCCATCAGCGCGCGCTGGGCGCGCTCGGTGAATCTTCCTGCAAATGCCATAATGCTCTCCTCTATCCGTTTTACAGCTTGCAAAGCCTCGCCTGTTTCGCTCTGCCACCGCTCACAGGTTCAGCGTCTTATACGTTTCGTCCGTTTCGTCCAGCGTTGCCCGCAGCAGCTCGGCCAGCGCGGTCTGGCGGGAATCGTCCTCCAGGAAAGCCCCGGCGCGAAGGCCCAGATGGCCGGGCTGCGCGGAAAGATACAGCGCGTCCATCGCGTCCAGGGTATGGGGCAAAATGCCCGCCACGACGCTCAGCCGCAGCGTACTCCAGCACGTCTGAAAATGCTCAAAGCGCAGGGTCTGCGCCGTAGCCGCCTCCCTGAGCGCCTCCGCCAGCGCCTGCTCCAGGCTTTCCTTATCCGAAAGCAGCATCGCTTCTCTCGCCTGCCGCTCCCGGGCGACAATCCGGTGCGCGGCGGTCGTGACGGTCTCCAGGATTTCCGCCTCGGACATGCCCATGCCCGCCACGTTGGTCAGCTCCACCATATCTCCGTCCCGCACCCGCGACAGCCCCACGCGCAGCTCCTCGCACAGCGGCCGCGCCAGCGGCGTCTGTCCGCCGCGCAGCAGCGCGGGCAGGTGCATTCTCACGCGGACGCGCAGCCCCGTGCCTGCCTCCGCCGGGTCGGCGGTCAGGTAGCCGTACTCCCCGTCAAAGGCATAGTCGAGCGTTTCGCCCAGCGCCGCGTCCAGCCCGGACACCGCGCGGTACGCAGCCTCCGGCGCAAGGCCCGGCCAGACGGCGTGCATGCGCAGGTGGTCGCCGTCGTTGACGCACGCGCACAGGCGCTGATCGCGCCGCACCAGGGCGGCGCGGCCCTCCACGCCCCGCTGCGCCAGCCGGCGGTCCACCAGCCCGCGCTCTGCCAGGGCGCTGATTTCCCACGCCTTCAGGCAGTCCAGGGGCAGGCGCGCGTATTCCCCGCGCAGGTTGGCGCGCAGGAACGCTTCTTCCACCCGCTCCTGCGTCCGGCGTGCCTCGTCGTCGTCCGGCCGTCCGGGCAGGCAGGGCGGGAAGCGCATCCCGTCCAGATTGCGAACCAGCGTGGCCCGCGTGGTCAGCACGACGTCCCGTGCGGCGTCAGTCATGGCAACCCTCGCCTTTCCCCTGCGCGCACAGCGTCTGAATTTCATCCCGAAGCTCGGCTGCCTGCTCGAAGTCCTCCCGGTCGACGGCCTCCGACAGCGCCCGCCGCAGCGCGTCCAGCCGGCAAATACGCCTCGCTTCCGCGCCGGCCCGGGCGGGGATACCGCCGCGATGGCGCGCGATGCCGTGGTAGCCCTGCAGCCAGGGCGTCAGGTTTTTCCGGAACGCCTGATAGCAGTCCGGGCAGCCCAGGCGACGGTTGGCCAGAAAGTCGGAATACATCATGCCGCACGCGGGACAACGCAGCGCGTTCGCCCCGCCGTTTGCGCCCATCAGGGCGGACAGCAGCGCCTGCGGGTTCAACCGCGTCCGCCTGCCCAGCCTGGCAACGCACTGGGCGCAGAGGTTTCGCTCCGTCAGATTTCCGTCCACATGGGTCAACAGCCGGATGACGGCCGGATTGGCCCCGCACTCATCGCACATCATGCACGCTTCCCTCCTCCGCAGAAGGTCGCCCGGCTATCTGCAGCAGCATGGCGCGCAAAACGCTCGCCCGCAGCGTGTCCTTGAAGGCGACCGGAAGATGAATGGCCTCATTGGATACGGCCGCGCGCATCAGGCCCGCTTCGTTTTTCGTCACGACGCCGTTTTCCCGAAGCTGCGAGATGATGGCCTCGCAGTCCTGGCGGGAAATGGCGGAGCCGATGCGCTGGTTGATAAGATACAGCAGGTTGCTCCCCGGCGACTCGCGCAGGCGCACGATGCGGATGTATCCCCCGCCGCCTCGCCGGCTTTCGATGATATATCCATGGTCGGGCGTAAAGCGCGTGGACAGCACGTATGTAATCTGGGAGGGCGCGCAGCGGAAATACTGCGCCAGCTCGTTGCGCTGTACGTCCACCTGTTCCTGCCCTTCTTCCAGCAGTGATTTGATAAACGCCTCAATGCTGTCGGTCAATGGTTTCATCTGGATCCTCCCCCGTTTTTGACCATCTTTGATATTCATAGTATACCACAAAATCTGAAAAGTGCAAGCGGGGATCGATGGAAGAATGACAACCCCGGTTTTGCGCATGCCTGCGCCGCCGTTTCCGCGCGGGGCGCGCC
The DNA here is from genome assembly GCA_018713305.1 of Candidatus Avichristensenella intestinipullorum. Taxonomy (GTDB): domain Bacteria; phylum Bacillota; class Clostridia; order Christensenellales; family Aristaeellaceae; genus Avichristensenella; species Avichristensenella intestinipullorum. The sequence goes on along the minus strand of DVFI01000004.1, from coordinate 961 downwards.
CTTTGGCGGACGGTGGGCAAATGCATGCGCGCCGTCCCGGAGACCGCACGCAGCGTCCCGCGCCGGAAAAGGCAAAAAAGTTTCCCCCGCGTGCCGGCGCGGCGCGCGGCTTCGGGCCTGCCCCTGCGCGACAGCATATGCGGCAGGCGCACACGGTCATGCGGTTTCGTGCGCCACAGCCCGTTGACATGCCCGGCGCGGGCAACCCGACAGCCGGGCCTGTGTCGCTGCCCGCTGCGCCCGGGAGCGTGGAATGCGCCGGCGTCCGCAGGCTCCCTCCTTCCGCGCTGTGCGCAGGGCGCGGCAACAAAAAAAGCGAGTCCATGACTCGCTTCAGGCCGTCGACAACGTCTTGTCGACGGTATTTCGCTGCAAGGCTGTTTCTCAGCCTTGCAGCGAAGGAAATATCATGTTCCGGCCGCGCGCCTGCCGGCTTATGCCTTCGGGCCGGCCTCGACGATTTTCTTGGGCATATTCTGGTACTTGGCAAAGTTCTTCACGAACATCGCCGCCAGGTCCTTGGCCGCCTTGTCGTACGCCTCCTTGTCGGCCCAGGTGTTCCGGGGCACGAGCACTTCGTCCGGCACGTTCGGGCAGCTCGTGGGCACCAGGAGGTTAAAGGTCTCGTCCAGATGGAAGGAGCCCTTCTCCAAATCGCCGTTGAGGGCCGCGGTCACCATGGCGCGGGTGTACTTGATGGCCATACGCTTGCCACCCTTGCCCGCGGGGCCGCCGGACCAGCCGGTGTTGACCAGATATACGTTCGCTCCGAACTCGTCGATGCGGTCGCCCAGCATCTCCGCATAGCGGCTGGCGGCCAGCGGCAGGAAGGGCGCGCCGAAGCAGGTGGAGAACGTCGCCACGGGCTCGGTGATGCCGCGCTCGGTGCCCGCCAGCTTGGCGGTATAGCCGGTCACAAAGTGGTACATCGCCGCTTCCCGGCTGAGCTTGCTGACAGGCG
>DVFI01000059.1 GCA_018713305.1 Candidatus Avichristensenella intestinipullorum | reverse complement strand
GCCTTGGCCAGCAGCGTCTTGCCCGTGCCCGGAGGGCCCACCAGCAGCGCGCCCTTGGGCAGCGTCGCGCCGATGGCCGCGTAACGGTTCGGGTTGTGCAGGAAATCCACGATTTCCATCAGCGCCTCCTTGGCCTCGTCCTGTCCCGCCACGTCCCGGAACGTCTTGCCCGTCTGCGCCTGCACGTACACCTTGGCGTTGGCCTTGCCGAACGTCATCATGTTTCCGCCGCGCTTGTTCATCATGTTGAAGAACAGGCGGCCGATGAGCGTGAAGAAGAGCACCGGCAGAATCCAGCTGATCAGGAAACTCAGCAGCGGCGAATTCTGCGTGGGAATGACCGCGCTGAACTGCACGCCCGCATCCAGCAGGCGCTGGGTCAGCGCCTCGTCCGGCCACTGGCCGGTCTTGCCGACAAAAGTGTTGCCGGACGCGTCCTCGGCCAGGAAGATCAGCTGGCCTTCTTCGCTGGCGACCTCCTTGATGCTCCTCTGCTCCACCATTTCCAGGAACTGGCTGTAGGCAACCTCTACCACCTGCCGCTGCAGAAGCGACGGAAACACAAACGTATTGAGCAGCAGCAGAATCATCATCGCCACCAGCGCGTAATATACCAGGGGTTTTTTATGATCGGGTGCGTCGGATTTCTGGTTCATGGCGTCTCTCCTTTTCGTCTTTGGCTTTTGCATATGATTCCGTCGCCCGCCGCCGGCGCGACGGCAAAGCCCTAATGACACGCCTATACCGTAGCACGCGCGGCAAAGGGCGTCAAGAACAAGCGGATGAACCGTCCGTTTCACCGCTTCAAAACCGCGCGTGCCCGTTTATCCCAGATAGGCGTCCAGCACCAGCATCAGCACGAACCCTGCCAGCAGCGAATACGTTGCCAGGCGTTCGTAGCCGTGGCTGTGCGTTTCCGGAATCATTTCGTCGCCGATGACATACAGCATGGTGCCGCCCGCAAACGCCAGGGCAAAGGGAAGAATGGTGGAAACGATGGACACGGCAAAATAGCCCAGAAACGTCCCGAAAACCTCGATGACGCCGGTAAACGAGGCGATGAGAAACGCCCGCCCGCGCGATACGCCCGCCAGCAGCAGCGGAGAGATGACAATCATGCCCTCGGGGATGTTTTGCAGCATGATGCCTACGCCCACCGAGACCGCGTTGCCGATATCCTCCTGGCCGGAAGCCACGCCCGCCGCCACGCCCTCAGGAAAGTTGTGAATGGCGATGGCCAGGATGAACAGCAGTATCCTGTCCAGTTCCCGGTTGCGGCCATGCGCCTCCCGTTCCATGCCGGCCAGCGAGTGCAGATGCGGAATCAGGCGGTCTGCAAAGGTCAGAAACAGCGCGCCGACGAACACCCCCAGTGCCGCCATCCATACGCCATGCCGGCCTCCCAGCTCCACCGCCGGCAAAATCAGGCCCATAATCGCGGCCGCCAGCATGACGCCTGCCGCAAAGCTCAAGAGCGCATCGTTGTACCGGTGCGGAATCCGCTTAAAACAGAACCCGAGCGCCGCGCCCAAAACCGTCGCGCCCCCTACGCCCAGCGCGGTAATCAGCGCCAGCTGCATATCAACGCCTCCTTCATTCTCTCCCCCGCGTTCCTTCCGCAAACGGCGCGGGAAAAGCCGCCCTGCCCTGCGCCCGTCCCGGCCATGGAACAGTTGTACCAAACCCGCGCGCCCCTGTCAAGCGCCTTTCCGCGCGCTCTGCCCTGTCTTTTTGCCGCATGGCTGGAACTTTTTGCCTTCGCGTGCGTCTAGCTTGTCAGGGATATCCAAATGCCATATAATACTGCCAAGAACTGCGTCGGAGGTGTTTGCATATGAAAAAAGGAGGAATTTGCGCGGTGGCGCTGTGTTTGGCGCTGGCCCTGTCCCCCGCGCTGGCGGAGACGTACGTGCAACCCGGCGTTTTTTCCATAACTGGCCCGGACGGATGGTCTGTCGCCGATTCCCTGCTGATGAACGAATCCGCCCCATGCGTGAGCATCGAGATGGGGTACTATCCGGAGCAGGCGGACTTTAACCTGTTCAGCGCGGATGCAGACGCGTTTCAGGATTATGCCAACCGCCTTCTGGTCCGCTACGCGGACAGAAGCGGCCAATACCTGGGCGTCGTATACAGCACGGACAGCAGCATTCCCTTCATCCTCATCGGCGCGTCCGACGCCAGCGGTCCCTTCCTCTACGCCGAAACCATGGCGCGCGGTTGGGCCATCGGGCTGCGCTGCTATGCCTACCAGGACGCCACGTTTACCACATACCGCGCGCTGACCGACACGGAAAAGGCGCAGTTTGAACAAATGCTCCTGACGTTTACGCCCATCCGCTGATTCCCCGTTGCATCATCCCTGTTTGGAGGAAACATGGCCATGCGAAAGCTGTCCCTCCTGCTGCTGCTGACGTTGCTGACCGGCATCACGTCACCGGCGCAGGCGCAAACCGCCCGGCAGGATACGTTTACCCTGCTGGTGTACATGTGCGGCGCCGATTTGGAATCGGACGCCGCGCATGCCAGCGGCGATTTGCGCGAGCTTATCGAGGAAGCCGGGCTGCCGGCCGGGGGCGGCGTCCGGGTGCTGGTGGAAACCGGCGGCTCGCAGAGCTGGGCGCTGGCGGGCGTGTCCGGGGAAGGAAATCAGCGGCATCTTGTCACGCAGGACGGTTTGGAAACGGTGGAAAGCGGCCTGGGCCGGCGGAATATGGGCGCGGCGGAAACCCTTGCGGACTTCATTCGCTACGGCATTTCGCACTACCCCGCCGACCGCTATGGCCTGGTGCTTTGGGACCATGGCAGCGGGCCGCTGCTGGGCGTGTGCTTCGACCCGCTGTTTGACGGCGACTCCCTGACGCTCTCGGAGCTGTCGCAGGCGCTCTCGGACGGCCTTCCGGCGGGCGAACGCTTCGATTTGGTGGCGCTGGACGCGTGCCTGATGGGCGCGGTGGAGACGGCCGCGGCGCTGGCGCCCTATGCGGACTACATGATTGCCAGCCAGGACTTGGTCGCGGGCATCGGCATGGACTACGGCGCCTGGGTCGGTTCGCTGGCGCGCGAGCCCGGCATGTCCACGCTGGCGCTGGGGCAGACGGCGGTGGATACCTATATCGCCGACGCGGGCCGCTCCGGCTATGGCGGCAACGCGACGCTGTCTGTGGTGGATTTGTCGCAGCTCGACGCGCTGCTGGCGCAGCTCGACGCCTTTGGCGAAGCGCTTACGCGCGTCATGCAGCAGGGATTGTACAAGAACATCGTGCGCGCGCGCGGCAGCACGCGCGCTTTCGGGACGTACGCGGACGGCTCCTCCGCCGACCTGGTGGACATCCAGGCGCTGTGCGAGTCGTTTGCCGCCCTCCTGCCGGTCGAATCCGGCCGCCTGCTCGCCGCGCTGCGCGAGGCGGTCGTTTACAGCGCCACCAGCCGGTATGACGTCAGCGGGTTATCCCTGTATTTCCCTTCCGACAGCGTGCCGGATGGCCAGCGCCTTGACAGCGCGCATGCCGGGCTGGAGGAAAGCGGCGCGTATACCGGTTTTGTCCGTTCCCTGTGCGCGCAAATGGACAGCGCCTTTGCCTTTGAAGCCTATACGCCTGAAAACCTGTACTCCAACACCATTGGCATGGGCGAGGCCAGCGGCACGTTTGTCGAGCTGTGGGAGGAGCTGTACGGCGCGGACGCCAGCGGCTTTATCGGCTTTGCGGGCAGCGTCTGGGGCGATTTGCCGCAGACGGCGCTGGCCGCGGGCAACGGCACCGGCGTCTGGGCGGACCTTCCCGCCGCGGCGTCCGAGCAGGACCGCCGGGTTCAGGCGCTCTGGGACGAGGCGGCGCAGACGGGCGAGGCGTACTACGACGCGAACCACAGCAACAGCAACCTGTGGGGCAACCCGTCCGCGCTCGCGCCTGCCGGAAGCATCGCCAGCGTGGCGCACGGCTATTTCACCGCCTCGCGCCAGGCGCTCCAGTCCGTCTATTCCATCCAGCTTACGCGCGACTCGCTCGACCATCTTGCCGATGCGCAGGGCGTACTGCTGGCGGCGAAGGGCGACGGCTTTGCGCTGCTGGGCGAGCTGGGCGTCACGCAGGTGGACTGGCAGACGGGTATGGTATACAGCCTCTTTGACGGCACATGGCCGCTGCTGGAGGGGCGCATGGCGCATGTGGAAACCATGGAGCTGGCGGACGGGCGCGTGCAGGCGGTCATTCCGGCCGAGGTGGACGGCGAATCGATGTATCTGGTGGCCGTCCTGGAAGAGGGGGCGCAGGAGGCGCGGGTGCTGGGCGCAACGGTCGGCTATGACGACAACGGCGCGTCGCAGCGCGGGCTGATTCCGCTGGAGGCCGGAGAGCGCGTGGTTCCGCTGTTCGAGCTTGTGGATACGGACGGACGCCATGCCGGCACGGTGCGGGGAGACGCGCTGACCGTCCCCGAGCAGGGGCTGACCCTGCGCTACGGGCGCCTGTCCGAGGGGGCCTACCGCTATGGCTTTGCGCTGGAGGATATCTACGGCGGCCGGCAGCTGACGGCGCTGGTGGAGCTTTCGTTCTGAAGGCCGAAGCCCTCCAAATGGAATCCGAACCCGGCGACATGCGCGGCGGGTTCGGAAGCCTTGCGCAGCAAGGTTTCCCTGCACGTTTCCCCGGCCGCGCCCCCAGGCGCAGGGAAACGTGTCCTGTCGAAAAAGGCCGGCAGCGCCGGCCTTTTTCGACAAACGAAAGACCGTCGACTTGTCGACGGTCTGAAGGCCGGCGGCTACGCCTTGAGGGTCAGCAGAAGCTCAATTTCGACCGGGATGTTTCCGGGCAGAACGTTTACGCCGATGGCCGAGCGCGCCGCGCAGCCAGCCTCCTCGCCAAAGATATCCACCAGCGTCCGGGATGCGCCGTCCGCCACGAGCGGCTGCTGATAAAAGTCGTTCCGGCTGGCCACAAAGGCGAGCATTTTGACCATTTTATCGATTCTGTCCAGGCTGCCCAGGTTCTTTTTGAGGATGGCCAGCGCATTGATCATGCACGCCCTGGCAGCCGCCTGCCCCTCTTCGATGGAGACTTCGCCGCCCAGCTTGCCCAGCGCACACGGCGTTCCCGCGATTTGCGGGCCGCAGCCCGAAAGATATACCATGTTTTCGCCGAACAGACGGCATTGGGTATACAATCCGGCTCTGCCGGGCGGCTCGGGCAGAGAAATGCCCAGCGCCTGCAGGCGCTGCAGGGTCCTGTCTTCTCCGATTTCGGTTTTCAAAGCGTTCATGGCTACCTCGCTTTCCGCGCGCACGCATCGGCATAAAGCGCGCTGAGATTATGGAACACGTGCCGGATATGCTGAATCTCGTTGCTTTCTCGGGACGGATGCACGCGGTTGGTCAACAGCACGGCGTACAGGTCCCTCGTCGGATCCATCCACAGGCTTGTGCCGGTGAATCCCGTATGGCCAAAGGAGGCGGCCGAGAACAGGTCGCCCGCGGGGCTGCCCTGGGGGTCCTTCATCTGCCAGCCCAGGCCACGCGCCAGATTCAGGCCGGCCGTATGGCAACGCGTCATCAGCGCCAGCGTCGCCGGCTGCAAAAAGCGCGCGCCGTCGGGCGCCAGCCCGGTGAGCATGGCACGGCAAAGCTTGGCCAGGTCCTGCGTGTCGGAAAACAGGCCCGCATGGCCGGCGACGCCGCCCATTACGACCGCGTTTTCGTCATGCACCTGGCCGACCACCATACGCCCGCGCCACGGGCAGTCCTCCGTGGAAGCGATGCGCGCATGCAGCGCCTCCGGGGGATTAAAGCAGGTGTTGCGCATCTCCAGCGGTTCGAGAACCAGCGTGGCAAGCGCCTGGTCCAGCGGCATGCCGGCCGCTGCGGCGACGGCTTCGCCGATGAGCATGAAGCCCTGCGAGGAATACTCCACCGACAGCGGCGTAAGGCTGCGCGGCGGCATGGAGCGCACGGCCAGCAGCATGTCCTCCTTGCTATGGCAGGTATGGTACAGCTGCACCTGTCCATGCACGGTGCTGGTATGGGTCAGCAGCGCGTACATGCTCACGCTGCCCTTGGGATATCCGCGATAGGCGGGCAGAAAGCGATCCACCGTATCGTCCAGGCAGATTCTGCCCTGTTCCAGCAGGCGCATAAAGCCCACGGCGACAATCGGCTTGGTGACCGAGGCCAAATCGTACAGCGTCTCCTGCGACGCCTCGCCTCTGCCTATGCCCAGCCGCCCGGCATACCCCCGCGCGAGCGAGCCCGCCGAGGTGCCAATCTCATAGGCGGCGCAGGAATAGGCGCCCGTTTCCGCCCCCTGTTCGATGAGCTTTTGCAGTTCCTTCACAAAAACTCCCCCTTTCCCAAGAATCTGCGCGCCACGTTTGCATAGGCCCTTTCAGCGCAGCGCACCTGCGGCAGAGAAACAAATTCGTCCGGCGCATGCGCCTGCTCCATGCTGCCGGGGCCAAAGATGACAGTAGGAATATGCGCAATGGTCACCAGCTTGGACATGTCGCATCCTCCGTTGAACCCGGAGGGGGCGGCCCGGCGGCCCGTCGCATGCTCCGCGGCGGCCAGCATATCGCGCACGATGTCCGCTTCCGTCGGCGTTTCCGAGGGCACCGTGGAAACGATGGTCTCCACCGAGACACGAAGCCCGGAAATGCGCGCGCGCAGGTCCGCCAGCAGCGCGTCCAGCTCCGCGTCCGCCTTGTCCGACGTTTCTCCTGGCAGCAGCCTTCTGTCGCAGATGAGCGAGCACTGCTCCGGGATGGTGTTCTGGCGCGTTCCGCCGGAAATCACCGTCACGCTGGCGTTTGCCGGCCCCAGAATCGGATGCGGCGTGCGCAGCAGGGTCTGTGCGTATTGCGCGTAGGCCGTGCAGAAGGCCGCCGCATGCTCAATGGCGTTGACGCCTTCCCAGGAGCGGGCGGAGTGAACGGCCCGGCCTTCAAAGGTCAGCCGCCGCATATAGGTGCCCTTGTGCACGGTGCAGACGGCCAGCTCCGTGGGCTCGCCCACCACGGCGGCGTCCGCGCGAAAACCGTTTTTTGTCAGCCGCAGGGTGCCCAGGCCGCCCGCCTCCTCGCCCATGACCGCCGTCAGCACCAGCGTGCCGGCATTCGGGCGCGCGGACGCCAGCAGCGATTCAATCGCCGAGAGCATGGCGGCCAGGCTGCCCTTCGCGTCGCAGCTTCCCAGGCCGTAGAGACGGTCTCCCTCGATAAAGGGCTCGTTCGGCGCGAAGCGCCACTGCTGCCCCTGCGGGTTGTTGACGTCCATATGCGTGTTGAACGCAAGCGTTTTTCCGGGTCCGAAATCATAGCGCAGCAGGCAGTTGGCGTCCGCCGCGCTGTCGCTGTCGAGCGTCACCTGCGCGCCGGTATCCCGGCCGAACTGCGCGAGCGCCTCCACCACGGCGGATACGTCGCCGGGCGGCGTATGCGACCGCATGGCCGACAGCGCCAGCAGTTTCCGTTCCGTCGGCAAGCCTGCCAATCGAATCATCATGGTTCCACCTCGTCAAAGCTGTGATATCCTTCCGCAAGACCTATCCAGTATCCGTTGAGCAGCAGCGCGACCGGCTCTATCGCCCGGCGCACCGGCAGTTCGTGGCCTGCAGCGTCCACGAACGATTCGCCGCGGGCCGCAGGGCGCAGCCGGAAAAGCGTGGCGTTCTGCTGCGGCGCGTCGCACCAGCCTTCCAGGCGCAGATACCGCGCCGGGATTTCCGTGACGGCGCGCACCACCTCGCCCAGCGGCATGCCCAGCGCGAGGAATTTGCTCATCGTATGCGCCAGGCTGCACACCGGTTTTTTCAGGCTGCGGCCGTGCAGGTCGGTGCTGATGGAGAACTGTCTGCCGCCGCGCCGAATGACCGCCTCCGCGACCGTCGCGTCAAAGCTGGCGGCGCCATGGCCCACATCCAGCAGCACGCCGCGGTTCAGCGCGTTTTCCATGGCCTCGATGGGGCGCCCGTCCGGATGCCACAGGGGCCTGTCCTTGCCGTGAAAGCAATGCGTGACGATGTCTCCGCGGCGCAGCAGAGGCAGATTTTCCTCCGGGGTAGGCGGCGTCTCGCCGATATGCATCAGAATCGGGCGGCGCGCCTTTTCGGCGGCCTCCGCCGCACGCCTGAGCGGCAGGAGGCCCTGCGACTCCACGATTTGTCCGCTGGAGCGCACTTTGATACCGCAAAGAAAGTCGGGGTATTTTTCTATGGTTTTGACCGCGGCGTCCACATCGAGCAGCCGGGCGTCGAAGTATTCGCGCATGGTCACCAGGCCGATACGGCTGATGTTCAAAAACGCGCGCAGCTTGGTGCGGGCGGCCGGTTTTACATAGCGCAGGAACGCCTCGATGGTTTCCGCCCCAGCGCTGCCGGCGTCCACCAGCAGGTGCACGCCCGTCTGCAGGCCGATGCTGTCCGGCGAAAGCCCGAAGGAAGTGACGGCCTCAAAGACGTGGCAATGCGCGTCTATCCAGGGCGCGCCAAGGTACAGCGCCTGCTCGTCGGGTCTGTCCTTTTCCGTCATTTCCAGCGAGAGCGCGCCGTCGCGCGCTTTGCACAGCTGCGCGGGCACGATTTGTCCGTCGGGGCGGATATAGCGAATGCGAATCTGCATGCTTGTTATCTCCTTCTAATCGTACAGATGACAAGCCACCAGGTGCCCGCCGCCCCTGTCGACCAGCGCAGGCCGCTGGGTACGGCACTTGTCCATGCATTTCGGACAGCGCGTATGGAACCGGCAGCCGGGCGGCGGCGCGGCGGGGCTGGGCACATCGCCCTTGAGGACGATGGCGCTGTGCTTATGGTCGATGTCCGCCACGGGCGCGATGGACAAAAGCGCCTGGGTGTAGGGGTGCATGGCGTTGGAATAGAGCTCCGCGCGCGGGGAGATTTCCATCATATTGCCCAGATACATGACCGCCACCCGGTCGCTGATGTGCTTGACCGCGGCCAGGTTGTGGGAAATGAACAGGTAGGAAAGCCCCATCTCGTTTTTGAGGGACATCATCAGGTTCAGGATTTGCGCCTGAATGGACACGTCCAGCGCGGAGGTCGGCTCGTCGGCGATGATGATCTCGGGGCTGAGCGCCAGGGCGCGCGCCACGCCGATGCGCTGGCGCTGTCCGCCGGAGAACTGGTTGGGGAATTTGCGCATGTCCTCGCGCTTGAGGCCCACCGTTTCAAACAGCTCCGCCGCGCGGCCCGCCGCCTCCTTTTTCGAAAGGATACCGTTGACCCACAGCGGCTCGGAGACAATATCGCCCACGCGCATCTTCGGGTTCAGGGACGCGTACGGGTCCTGGAAAACCATCTGGATATGGCGGCGGTGTTTGCGCAGCGCCGCGCCGGTCAGATGGGTGATATCCTCGCCGTTGAAGAATATCTTGCCGTCGCCCGTGGGCTCGTAGACCTTCATCAGCAGCCGCGCCAGCGTGGACTTTCCGCAGCCGGATTCGCCCACGATGCCGATGGTTTCTCCCCGATGCAGCGTAAAGGAAATGTCGTCTACGGCCTGGATGTCGCCGGTCTTGCGGCGAAGCAGGCCCTTGTGAACCGGAAAGTATTTCTGAATATGCTGTACCTCCAGCAATGCCTCGCTCATGCCGTCGCCCCCTTTGCGTTGGATAGGATACAGCGCGCGTAGTGCCCGGGTGTTACCTCCACCAGCGGCACCGGCTGGTCTGCGTTCGTGCATTCCCCGTTCAAAGCCTTCTCGCAGCGCGGCGCAAAGCGGCAGCTGTCCGGATAGCGCGACGCGTCCGGCACGGTGCCGGCAATCGCGTAGAGCACTTCCTTCTGCTGGTCCATAAACGGGATGGACGCCATGAGCGCCTGCGTGTAAGGATGCATGGGGGTTTTGAAGATGTCCCGCACGCTGGCAAACTCAACAATCTGTCCCGCGTACATGACCGCCACCGAATCCGCCATTTCGGCCACCACGCCGAAGTCGTGCGTAATAAACAGCACCGCCATGCCCAGCTTCTGTTTCATCTCGCGGATGATGCTGAGCACCTGCGCCTGAATGGTCACGTCCAGGGCGGTGGTCGGCTCGTCGGCGATAAGCAGGTCGGGCCGGCAAATCAGCGCCATGGCAATCATCACGCGCTGGCGCATGCCGCCGGACAGCTGGTGCGGGTATTCCTTGACAATGCTTTCGGGCCGGGAAATGCCGACCATGCGGAGCATCTCAATCGCCTGGTCCATGGCGTCCTTGCGCGAAATGTTCGTATGGGTCAAAACCGCTTCGGCCACCTGGTATCCGATGGTTTTCACGGGGTTGAGCGAGGTCATGGGCTCCTGGAAAATCATGGAGATTTTCCGGCCGCGCACCTTGCACATTTCCGTATCGTCCAGCGCGGTCAAATCCTGGCCGTTCAGCAGAATCTGGCCGCCGACAATACGGGCGCGCGGCTTGGGCAAAAGGCCCATGATGGACAGCGCCGTCATGCTCTTGCCGCACCCCGACTCCCCCACCACGCAGAGCGTCTCGCCTTTTTTCACCGAAAAGCTGACGCCGTCCACGGCCTTGCTCCAAAGGCCGTCGCTGCGCGAAAAGTAGGTTTTCAGCTCCTTGAGCTCCAGTATCGTTTCGGACATGCAAATTCCTCCGTTATCCGCTTGTTTTTCCGCCGCGTCCGCCATCGGACGCCAGCAGTGCCCGAAGCGCGTCAAAGTCTGCGCGGATGCGCGTCTGCGGCACGCCGCAGGCGCTGACCACGGCGGCCGGCTGCTTGAGCGCGGAGCCCGTAATCACACAGACCACCGTATCCTCCGCGTTGATTCGTCCCTGCGCGCAGGCCTGTCGCAGCGCCGCCACCGTCGAAGCCGACGCGGGTTCGGCGGCAATGCCCTCGTGGGCCAGGTCGCGCAGCGCTTGCAGGATTTCTTCTTCGCTTACGCCCAGCGCCGCGCCGTCGGATTCGTACACGGCCTTGAGAATGCGGCGGCCGCCGTGAAGCGGGCTGTCGGCCGCGATGGACTGCGCAATGGTCTGGGTCGGATCCCCATAGGGCGCCGCTTCGCGCTCGCCGCGCGCAAACGCCTGCCGGAAATGGGCCGTGACCGCGGGCTGCACGCAATACATGCGCGGCCGCCGGTCCGTCATGCCCAGGGCTTCCAGCTCGCAGTATCCCTTCCAGGCGCCCCAGAGCCCGCCGCCGGTTCCCACCGGATGGAACATCGCGTCCGGCGCGCATCCCAGCGCCTCCACGATTTCATACGCGTATGTCTTCATGGCCTCGTGGCGGATGGGATTGATAAAATTGACAAACTGATACAGGTTCAGCTCGCGGCTGGCGCGGGAGAGCATCTCCTCAATCTGCGCGAAGCGCTCAAATTCCAAAATGGCGGTACGCGCGCCGTACAGGTTGATCATGGCCATCTTGGTCTGGCTGGCGACATACTCCACGCACACCAGCGCGCGGAATCCTCCGCGGGACGCATACGCCGAAAACGAGGCGCCGGCGTTCCCCGACGAATAGGTAAAGCCGTTCTGCACGCCAATCTCCTTGGCGTAGCTCACCGCCAGGCTGAAGCCTCTGTCCTTGAAGCTGCCCGTGGGCATCATGGTATCGTTTTTGAAATACAGGTGCTTGAGCCCAAGCGCGGGGCCTATGTGCACCGAGGGCGTCAGGGGCGTGCCGCCTTCGCCCAGCGTTACGATGTTTTCCTCCTGCACCGGCGGCAGGAACTGGCCGTAGCGCCAGATGGACCGCGTCTGCTCGCAGCTTGCCAGGCTGTGCACGCCGCGGCGCATCGCCGCCATGTCATATCGAACTTCCAGCAGCCCGCCGCAGGCCGGGCAGGTATTCAGCGCGTCGCGCAGAGAGAATTCCCGGCCGCAATCGTCGCAAACCAGGCACTGAGCATAGGAAGCCATGCGCTACCTCCCCCTTTCAGGCGGATTGTTGGTTGGAGTAGGGGTCCATGTACAGGTTCAGAACATCGCCGAGAATGTTGATGGCAATGACAATCAGCAGGATGCAGACGCCGGGGAAGACCGAAATCCACCAGGCGGTGCTCATATACAGCTGACCGGAATGCAGGATATTGCCCCAGGTGGCCGTCGTCGGCGGAATGCCGACGCCCAGGAAGCTCAGCGAAGCTTCCGACAGAATCGCCGATGCGACCTGGAAGGTGGCAATGGTGATAACGGGGCCGATGGCGTTGGGGAGAATATGCCGAAGCAACAGGCGCACCGGCCCTACGCCCACGGTCTGGGCGGCCATGACATAGTCGCTGGTGCGCAGGCTCAGCACCTGCGAACGCACGATGCGGGCATAGGACACCCAGCCGGTAACGCCCAGCACGAGAATCAGCTTCATGAATCCCCCGCCGAACACCGCGATGATGGCCAGCGCCAGCAGCATCGAGGGAAAGGCGAGCTGGATGTCGGCAAGGCGCATCAGCACGGCGTCAAACTTGGGGAAGTAGCCGGCCAGCAGGCCCGTCGCCACGCCGATGCTGCCGGCCATCAGGGCCGCCAGCACGCCCACCAGGATGGAGGAGCGGCTCCCGTAAATCAGGCGCGAGAGCAGGTCGCGGCCCAGTTCGTCCGTGCCCAGCAGGTGCTTGGTGCTTCCGCCCTCGCACCATGCCGGCGGCTTCAAACGGTTCATAATGTCCATCTCGTTTTCCCCGTAGGGCGCCAGGAGCGGGGCAAAGATGGCGCAGAGGATAAAGCATAGCAGCAGAATACTGGCCATCCACCCGACGGCGCTGCCCATATGCCGCTTAATCTTTGCAAACACGGTATCACCTCGCCTATTTGTAAGAAATGCGCGGGTCGATGAACATGTACAGAATGTCCACCACCAGGTTGACCAGCACGAACACCGCTGAAAGCAGAATGATGCACGCCTGAATCATGGGAAAGTCACGGGCGTTGATGGATTGAATCAGCAGCTGGCCTACGCCGGGCCAGGCGAATACCGTTTCCGTCACGACCGAGCCGCCCAGCAGGCCGCCAATCTGCAGGCCGATGACCGTCACGGTGGGCAGCATGCTGTTTTGCAGCGCGTGCCGCGTGATGACGCGGCGAGGCAGAACGCCCTTGGCGCGCGCGGTGCGGATATAGTCGGTGTTCATGACTTCAATCAGCGAGGAGCGCAGCAGCCGCGCGGTCAGGGCCAGATAGTGCATGCCCAGCGCGATGGCCGGCAGCACCAGGTGACGGAAGGTGCCGTATCCGCCCGTCGGGAACCAGCGCAGCTGGACGCTGAAGAACATAATCATCAAAATGCCAATCCAGAACACGGGCATGGCCTGTCCCATGACAATGAACACCATAATGCCCTGGTCGACAATGGTATTGCGTTTGAGAGCGGCAATAATGCCGGCGGGAATGGCGATAATCAGCGCAAAAAGCATGGCGGCGCCTGCCAGCTGCAGCGTGGCGGGAATCCGCTCCATAATCAGGCCGAATACCGGCTGAAAATACCGCAGGGACGTGCCGAAGTCCAGACGGAGCAGGTTCCCCAGATAAATCCAGTACTGCTCCAGCAGCGGTTTGTCCAGACCGAAAAACGCAGTCATCTGATCCACCTGTTCCTGGGACGCATCCGGCGGAAGCATGATGGAAATCGGGTCGCCCGTCAGCCTTGCCAGAAAGAAGACGAGCGTTGCGGCGCCAAAGAGAACAAACACCGCATAGAACAGCCGTTTCAGGATGTATTTTAGCATATGGTGCCTCCCGTTGCTGGGCGAAATAAAAGCGGGAAACCGGGGAGATGCGGCGTATCTTCGTGCAGGGAAGGAGGAAACAGGGGCCGCGGCAAGGAAGATAACGATTTCTCCCGAAAATGCGAGGAGGGACCCTCAGGCCCCTCCTCAGGCCGTTGAGAGATTCCGTCGTATCACGGAACAGGGCCGACCGCCTGAAAACCTTTGGATTTTCCGGGCGGCGTCCGGTGCGGCGCGCATGGTTCCCGGGCGAACGCAGGAAGCGTTTGTGCCCGAAAATAGCACAAAACTGACGTACTTGCCGTCAGTTTTGGTTTCATGGGACTCCCGACCGGACTTTGTCGACAGTCTGGCGGAGGGGCCGGAGGCCCCTCCTGCGCGAAGTTGAGACCTTACTCGACCGGCTTGGCGTCGAACATCCACAGCAGACCAATCTTGTTGGGCGTGTACTCCACGTCCGCGGTGGTCGCATAGAGGTTGTCCATCTGCCACAGATAGATGAAATAGGCTTCGTCGTACATCAGGGCTTCCGCCTGCTCGAAGGCGTCCATGCGGACTTCGGGATCAATGGTGGTTTCCTCGATGTCCACCAGCGCGTTGAGCTCCTCGGAGCCGCCGCGCGAATAGCGGCGGTCAGTGCGGGCATAGGACTGGTAGTTGCTCATGCCGTCCATGGTCCAGCCGGTGTTGTTCTGGAAGTAGAGGTTGGCGGCTTCCTTGGCCGCGCAGCGGGAGGTCAGCGTGCTGCTGTCCACCACGTTCATCTCCACCTTCACGCCGACCGCCTCGAGGTAGCCGACGATGGCCTGGATGACCGTAAGCTCCGTGTTGAGCGCGTCAAAGGTCACGGTGAAGCCGTCGGGATAGCCGGCCTCGGCGAGCAGGCTCTTGGCCTTCTCCGGGTCATAGCCGTAGGGCTCCAGGGTATCGACATAGCCGAAGTTCTCCTGCGGGATGAGCGTGGGGATCTGCGTGGCGTGGCCGCCCAGAATGGCCTCGATGATGGCCTGCTTGTCCACCGCGTAGTTCAGCGCCTGGCGGACGCGCTTGTCGTTGAGCGGTTCGACGGCGGTGTCAATGTTGACAAACTGCACGCGGATGCTCTTCTGGGAAGCGATGCTGATGTTCGGGTCGTCCTGCACGGAGACGGCCAGGTCGTAGGGGATGCTGTTGGTCATGTTGATTTCGCCGGTCTGCAGCGCGGCCAGCATGTCGGCCTGGTTGGGAACGACGCGGAAAATCAGGTTGTCATACGCCGGAACGCCGCGCCAGTGATCCTCGTAGGCTTCCATGACGACCTGGGAATCCTTCGTCCAGGAAACGAACTTGAAGGGGCCGGTTCCGACGGGGTTGGTCGCCAGGTAGTCCGCGTCATGCTCCTCGGTGTACTGCTTGGAGATAATCACGCCGCCGAACATGACCAGCTTGTTGGGCACGATGGGATCGGGGGTCTTGAACACCAGGTTGACCGTGTAGTCGTCCACGATGTCCACATGGTCCAGCGCCGCCAGCTCCACGATGGGAGAACCGGTGTCCGGGTTAATCAGGCGCTCGAGGGAGAACTTGACGTCCTCGGCGGTGAAGGGATAGCCGTTGTGGAAGGTAACGCCTTCGCGCAGCTTAAACTGCCAGGTCAGGTCGTCCAGCGCTTCCCACTCCGTGGCCAGGCCGGGAATGAGGTTGCCTTCGCTGTCGCGGAAGACGAGGGTGTCGAACATGTTAATGAGCACGTTCATGGAGGACATGCCGCCCTGCTTCTGCGGATCCATGGTCGAGGCGTCCACCGACTGCGCGACGATGAGCGTTGTCTCTTCCGCTTCCGCAAAGGCTT
>DVFI01000058.1 GCA_018713305.1 Candidatus Avichristensenella intestinipullorum | reverse complement strand
GAAGGCGAACAGAGCGATTTGGGCTATGTGCAGGAAAAGGGCGTGCTGGTAGTCGGCATTACCAACTTCGCGCCGATGGATTATCAGAACGAGGCCGGCGAATGGATTGGCTTTGATGCGGACATGGCGCGGCTGTTTGCCGAATCGCTCGGGGTCGATATCGAGTTTATCGAAATCAACTGGGACTATAAGGTGGAAGAGCTCAACTCCAAGAGCATCGACGCCGTCTGGAACGGCATGACGCTGCTGGAGGATGTCAAAAACGCAATGGGCACTTCCGTCCCCTACTGCCTCAACGCGCAGGTGCTGGTGGTGCCGGCGGACAAGGCAGCGGAATATGAGAGCGCCACTTCCCTGGAAGGGTTGTATGTGGCCGTTGAGTCCGGCTCGGCCGGAGAAGACGCGGCCGCCGAAATGGGCGGAACGACCGTGCCGGTACAGAATCAGGCCAGCACGCTGATGGAAGTGGTGGCGGGCACCTCCGACGCGGCGGTCATCGACCTGTTGATGGCGGGCGCCATGATTGGCGAGGGCACCAGCTATGAAAACCTGGCCATCGCCCTCAACCTCAACGAGGCGCGCGGCCTGGAGTCCGAGGAATACGGCGTCGGCTTCCGCAAGGGGTCGGATTTGGTGGATGCGTTCAACGCCTTCTGGGCGGAAAAGGTGGAAGACGGCACCGTGCTGGAGGTTGCGACGACCTACGGCCTGCAGGAGTCGGTCATTCTGGAGTAACCGGCGTGGCGGCAGACGCGCGCTCGGAAGCAAGGGCAGGGGCCGACGCCTCTGCCCTTGCAGTTACGGCCATGAACGATAACACGGAGAGGATACCGCCATGTTGCAAGCCATGCTCGACTTTTTTTCCGGCGAACAGTTTCGCACGGTCGTCTCCGCCCTCAACAGCGGCTTTCTGGTCACGCTCCGGCTGTTTTTTGTCACGCTGGTGGGAGCGCTGCCGCTGGGGCTGCTGATTTCCTTCGGCTCCATGAGTCGCTGGGCGCCGCTGGCGCGCCCCGTCCGGTGGGGGCTGCGGCGGACCGGCCGCGCGCCCGGCAGGATGGCGCGGTTCTGCCTGCGCTTTTGTCCTGTCAGCCTGGTATGTCGTCTGCTGGTGTGGCTGGTTCGCGGCACGCCGCTGGTGCTGCAAATCATCACGCTGTTTTATGTGCCGGGCATGCTGGGCCTGTTTACCTGGGGCGGAGGCGAACGCGCGCGCTTCACGGCGGTGTCGGTGGCCTTTATTCTCAACTACGCCTTCTATTTTTCGGAGATTTACCGGGGCGGCATTCAGGGCGTGCCCGAAGGCCAGCGGGAAGCGGGACAGGTGCTGGGCATGACGCGTTCCCAGATTTTCTTCAAGGTAACGCTCCTGCAGATGGTCAAGCGCATCGTGCCGCCCATGTCCAACGAGATTATCACCCTGGTCAAGGATACCTCGCTGGCGCGGGTCATCGCCCTGCAGGAGGTCATCTGGATGGGCGAATCCTTCATGAAGGGCAACAAGGGCCTGTCCGGCCTGGTCTGGCCTTTGTTTTTTACCGCCGTGTACTATCTTGTATTCAGCGGGGTTGTCACCCTGTGTCTGGGATGGCTGGAAAAGAAGCTGGCGTACTTTCGCTGAGGGGGTGAGGACATGGCGATATTGCAGGTACGGCATCTTGAAAAGCACTTTGGCGCCACGCGCGTGCTCAACGATATCAGCTTTGAACTGGAGCAGGGGCAGGCGCTGGCGATTATCGGCTCCTCCGGCTCGGGCAAGACCACGCTGCTGCGATGTCTGAACTTTCTGGAAACCCCGAACCGGGGCCAAATCATCGTCCACGGCGAGCCGCTCTTTGACGCGGACGACCCCGCCACGCAGCGGGAAAGCGAGGTGCGCAAAAAGCGGCTGCGCTTCGGGCTGGTGTTTCAGTCCTTTCATTTGTTTCCCCAGTATACCGCGCTGGAAAACGTCACGCTGGCTGTGCGCCTTCTGGCGCAGGAGCGCCCGGACTTCAAGCGGAACCGGCGGGAAATCCTGGACAAGGTGCAGGCCGAGGGGCGGGAGCTGCTGGCGAAAATGGGCCTGTCCGACCGGGAAAACCATTATCCGCACCAGCTCTCCGGCGGTCAGCAGCAGCGCGTCGCCATCGCGCGCGCGCTGGCGCTTCGCCCCGATATCCTCTGCTTTGACGAGCCGACCTCTGCGCTGGACCCGGAGCTGACCGGCGAGGTGCTCAAGGTAATTCGCTCCCTGGCAGAGCAGCGCACGACCATGATTATCGTCACGCATGAGATGGCCTTTGCCCGGGACGTCGCCGACCAGGTCATCTTCATGGACGGCGGCCTCATTGTCGAACAGGGGCCGGCCCGCCGGGTCATCGAGCATCCCGAGCAGGAGCGCACGCGCCAGTTCCTGGCCCGGTACGATCGGGGATGAGGCCCGCCGGGGCCTGAGACCGTCGACAACGTCTTGTCGACGGTTTTTCGCTGCAAGGCTGTTTCTCAGCCTTGCAGCGAAGGGAACATCATGTGCCTGTGCGCGAAGCGCACGGCCGGAACATGATAGCGGAAGCGGCCTGCAGCCGCTCCAGCTTGTCGGAAAAGGCTGGCGCTGCCGGCCTTTTCCGCCAGGACACGTTTCCCCTGCGCCTGGGGGCGCGGCCGGGGAAACGCGCAGGGAAACCTTGCTGCGCAAGGCTTCCGAACCCGCCGCACATGTCGCCGGGTTCGGATTGTATTTGGAGGGCTTCG
>DVFI01000057.1 GCA_018713305.1 Candidatus Avichristensenella intestinipullorum | reverse complement strand
GGTCCTCCAGACCTCCCAATGGGGTTTTCGCCGGTCGGGTCTGCCTATGCGCAGGCAGCTTGGCATATCGACAAATGGAACACACTTCAGCGGGGATGCAGGAAGGGGCGGGCAGCCCCTTCCTATCTCATCCGCAGCGGCGGCGTGTACGCCGCGAGGAGCGGCTGCAAGCCGCTTCCGCTATCATGTTCCGGCCGTGCGCTTCGCGCACAGGAACATGATGTCTCCTTCCGCTGCAAGGCGGCTCCCAGCCTTGCAGCGAAAGACCGTCGACATGTCGACGGTCGGAAGCCTTGACAGGCTGCCCGTTAAAACTCCTTTTCCTCAAAGCGTCTGCACAGCACATATTTGGACACGGCGCTTCTCTGGGCGCTGATGCCGTGGAGCAGGGCGCGGATATGATCCGGCAGGACGCGGTTGAACTTGACCTCCATGACCACAAGGTTATGGTCCAGCACGGGCACGGTCGGGAGCCGGGGGTTGAACATGTCCAGCCGGCCCAGGCCCGTATGCAGCTGTTTATCGAAGGTAATGCGGACGTCTTCGGCGGGGTGGATGTAGGCCTCGCGGATGTAATCGACGATGACCACCGGGTGCAGAAGCCGCGTGCGCATCAGGCGATACAGCTCGCCCAGCAGCGGCACCGCCGCCCGCTCCAGGCCGGTCGGATCGCCCGCGATAATCTGCTCGGCCAAATCGCGCGGGATGAGCAGGCTTTCCTTGGAAATCAAATCGCCCCGTTTGGCCTTGCATTCCAGCTTGATGTCCTTGTCGGAATACCGGTAAATCCGCAGGCGATATTTGCGGCGGTTGCCCACGCCGCTGATTTTTTCATGAAGGAAATCGTCAAAGATGGTATCGAAATACAGCGAACGGATGGCGTACTCGTTGTACTCATCCCCCGCAGGGTCCCGCTGCAGAACATAGTCCAGCGTGCGGCTCAGATGGGTATACTCGCCGTAGCTGATATAGTATTTCAGTTCGTGCCGAAGCGACGCGCGGACGGCCATGTTATGCCCCCGCCTCGTTCTGGCAGGCGACGAGCGTCGCGTCATACACGCCGTCAATATCCAGCATCTGGCTGATGATGTCCTGACGCTCGCCGATACGGACTTCCACGGTCATTTCCGCGCCGTTTTGCGTGACCGTCTTGGAGCGCAGGCGGCGGTTTTTGACGCGGGAGAGCACGCTCTGAATTGCGTCGGTGGCCGCTTCGTCATAATGGAGCACCAGCAGGTAGCTGTTGGCGCTGGGCAGCTTGACAAAGGTGAGCAGCAGCACGATAATCGCAATCCCCAGCACCACCACCAGCGCGATGGTATACAGCCCCGCGCCCAGCACGATGCCCGTGGTCAGCGCCCAGTACATATAGGCCGTGTCCATGGGGTCCTTGACCGCCGTGCGGAAGCGCACAATGGACAGCGCGCCGACCATGCCCATCGACAGCGCGATGTTCGAGCCGATGCACATGACCACCGGCGTGGTGATGAGCGTAAGCATGACCAGCGTGATGGCGAAGGACGGCGAATACAGCACGCCCCGATAGGCCCGGCGATATACGACCGCGATGACGATGCCTGCCAGCAGCGCCGCCAGCAGCGCGATGACCACCGACAGCGGCGTCATGTCCGACATTTGGACGGCCAAAGTATCCAGCACGCTGCTGCGAATAACGTCCGCCGCACTGAGCGTTCCCTGATTGTCCATGTTCCGATCTCCTCCTTATCGATCCTCCGTATTCTCCGGCCTGGGGCCGAAGTAGGCGGTCATCTCTTCGTCCGACAGCTCAAACCATTCCTGCACGTGTCCCCAGACATAGTACGGACGCGCGCGGATGACATTGTAGGTGTAGGTATAGATGCGGTTGTACCAGTAGTTATAGGCTGCGGTGGGGTCGCTGGGCGGGTCAAAGGCGATGAGCTTGCTGGTTTCGCCGGCCCAGCGGTTGAAGTGCAGCCCCATTTCCGGCTGAATCTCGGCCACCATATCGTCCATCAGCGCGAGGATGCGGTCGGTATCGCTGAGGAAGTTCTGGTAGAGGTATCCGTAGCGCGTGAGGAACTTCTCCTCCAGCTCGGGCACCTCCAGCAGCGCGCGGATGAGCGTGTTGTCGAAGTTGCGGCTGCCCGAGCCGTCGGGATCGAGCCAGATGAAACAGCCGTCGTTGTTGCGGTTGTACAGGCCCCAGTCCAGGTCAAAGAGAATCCACTTCCACTTTTCGCCTTCGGCGTTGCGCCGGTAGAACTTGATGTTGCCGGTGTCCGTATTGCCGAAGTACATTTCAAAAATCATAAAGTCGAAGTAGTTATCCACATCCACCCAGTCCAGCACCGTCTGCAGGGCCTCGGCATCCGTGGCCAGGTCATGGGATTCCACGAAATCCAGCAGCTCGCCGTAGTTGTCATACGAGCCGTTGAGCACATCGTTGTCACCCTTGATCAGGTCCACGTTTTTCGGATCTGACCAGCCCTCGTAGGCGGCGATGGAATGCTCGTTGATGCGCTCGCGCAGGTTATAATGGCCCCAGTATTCGCCGTTGAGGTACACGATGACCGGCGTGGAGGCCATATGGATGATTTCGGAATCCGTCCAGTCCACGATTTTCGATTGCAGGGAATCGATGATGCGCGTGTACGCGCCGTCGTTTCCGCCGTTGCGCAGCAGCACCGCTTTGTACTCGGTAAAGGGGCGGTCCTCAAAGAACGGATAGGCCAGCGTTTCGGAACCGTATTTGGCCTTGGCCGTGATGCGGAAGCTCTTTTGCGCCAGGTCCAGGCTGAACTGCCCGTGCAGCTGCACGGCCACGCCCTGGTTGAGGAGCTGCTCGCCCTCGGCGGTGTACATTTCAAAATTGCCCGCCTTCTCGCGCAGGGAGGTGTCGTCCTTGACTATCCAATAGGTGGCCTCGTCGAACGGCGGACTCTTGAGCTGGTTGGAAGGCAGCGTGCCGTAG
>DVFI01000056.1 GCA_018713305.1 Candidatus Avichristensenella intestinipullorum | reverse complement strand
GGAATCACCCGCGCCACCATCATGGAAAGGCCGCCCGTTTCCGCCTGCCAGCGGCTGGTCTCCTCCAGCTGCG
Source organism: Candidatus Avichristensenella intestinipullorum (assembly GCA_018713305.1). Classification (GTDB taxonomy): domain Bacteria; phylum Bacillota; class Clostridia; order Christensenellales; family Aristaeellaceae; genus Avichristensenella; species Avichristensenella intestinipullorum. The sequence continues at coordinate 12,059 of DVFI01000056.1, read as the reverse complement.
CCCAGGCCCGCGGAAACCGGCGCAGCAGCCTTTCCAGCAGCGCCCTTTTCCTGCACATAGCCCAAATCGCTCTGTTCGCCTTCGCCCAGGCCCGCGGCGGTCATGGCCAGGCACAGGATGAAAGCCAGCGCAAAAGACAGCATTTTCTTCATGATGATATCCTCCCCAGTTTCGTTTGCACGGCCGGAGACACCGGCCCCTGACGGTTGTACATTTTAACACGCTAATGCGGTGATGTAAAGGGGCAACGGACAATTTCCGCAATTTTTTGAATGTATATCCAAATAATATGCAAAATATACAGAGAAAACAGATAAAATACGGCGTGCGCGCCGGAAAGCGCCCGCCCCCGCAGCCGGCCTTTTTCCGTCCGGCCGGACGCGGACGCCCGCTTTCTGTCATGCGCGCGGCGGTGCGCGCATACGGTCTGCCGAAAGGAGGTATGGGGATGGATTGGGGCTGGGCCGTGACGGCTTTGGAGCAGCATGGACTGCTGGGCATCTTTGTGGTCGTGGCGCTGGAGTATGCCTGCCTGCCCATGCCCAGCGAGGTGCTCCTGCCGCTGGCGGGGCTCGCGGCAGCGGCGGCCGGCTTTCCGCTGGCGCTGGTGACGGCCGTCAGCGTGCTGGCGGGCCTGACGGGCTCCGCGCTTTGCTATGCGCTGGGGGCATACGGAGGCAGGGCGCTGCTGGAAAGGCTGCTGCGCCGGTTTCCGCGGGCCTGGGCGCAGCTGGAGGAGACCAGCCGCTGGCAGGCGGAAACGGGCGGCCTTTCCATGATGGTGGCGCGGGTGATTCCCCTGTTTCGCACCTGGATTTCCTTTGTCGCAGGCATTGTGCGCATGCCGTTCGGCGCGTTCGCGCTGTATTCCGCCATGGGGATGATTGTCTGGAATACGGTGCTGCTGGGCGCGGGGTATTCGCTTTTCGTGACCGGGGCGACGATGGACGGACTGTCCTGGGTTTTGCCCGCCGGCGGGCTGCTGATGCTGGTCGGGGGGTTTGTCGTGCGACGGCTGCTCGCCGCGCGGCGGGCGCGCAGGAACCCCTCCGCCGCGCAGGCGGCGAAGGGGCGTGCGTGAGGCGGCGGAACATGCCGTGCCCGTCCGCAGCCGGGCGCTCAGCGGGCGAAAAACTCCGTCACATAGGGATAGCCGTTGGCGTCGTTGACCACGCCGATGCCGACGCGCGTCCACTGCGAGCCAAGAATGTTGCGGCGGTGATTGGCGGAACTCATCAGGGCCGCATGCGCCTTTTCCACGCTGGCGCTGCGCGCAATGTTTTCGCCGACGCTGACGTATTCATACTCCGCCGCGTCCAGCATGTCCGCTGCGCTGCCGTAGGTGGGGGACTCGTGGGCAAAATACCCGTTGTCAATCATGTCCTGCGATTTTTCCCGCGCGAGGGCGGAAAGCGTTTCGTCCAGCGGCAGCGCCTCCAGTCCGTTTGCCAGGCGCTCTTCGTTGATGGCCTGGTACAAACTCTGCTCTTGCGGTGTAGCGTCTTGCGGTGTATAATGTCCATCGTCGTATGACCCGTCCGGCATCGGGGACGGTTCGTCAGCTTCGGCATTGTCCCCGTCCTGGACGGAGCCGGACGGGACAGAGCACGGGACGGCCTGCGCCGGCCACGCCGCCGCGCGCGCACGCTGTTCCTCCCAAGAAATCATGGGGCAGGTCGGCACGGGGGAGCGCCCCTCGGGGATGCTGTCGCCCGCCGAGGGCGGGCAGTCGGCCAGCGCGCATGGCGCAAGGCAGAGAAGGCCGAGAAAGAGGGCGAAGAAACGCAGGGAGCGCAGAATGCGTAAAGACATGGTTTCACCTCCTGTATATCCCCTGGTTTGCCAGGGCTTAACGGGATTGTAATAATTTTGAAAAAACCTTGCAACAAAAATGGCATCGCGTTGCCATGGAAAGTTTTACCGTTTGACGAGAGGGAATGGAGGAGTTCAGCTTGGCGCTGAAAAAATGCCCGCGGTGTGAACTGAATTACATTCTGGACGGCCAGCCGTATTGCACGGTCTGCCGCAGAGAAATGAAGGGAGAACGGGAACGCGACCCGCTGCAGGAGCTCTGCTCGGTCTGCAACGAAAATCCCGTGCTGCCCGGCAAGGACTTGTGCCTGCTGTGCCTGATGGAGATGAGCAAGCAGGAGGCGTCCAAAGACGTGCCGCCGGTGGAAAACCCGCTGGAGATGGAAGAGGCCAGCGAGATGGAGGAAATCGCCATCGACGGCGACGACGACATTCCCGGCGCGGAGCTCGGGGAAATCGACCGCGAGCTTTCTCTGGACGACATTCGTGAACAGGAGGAAGCCCTGGACGACGACGAGGACGACCAGGAGGAACTGTGAGCATATTCGCCATCAGCGATTTGCATCTGCCGGGCGGCACGTGCAAGCCCATGGACGTGTTCGGCGCGCACTGGGCAGGACACTTTGAACGGATTTGCACGGACTGGCGCGCGCGGGTGCAGGCGGACGACCTGGTATTGCTGCCGGGCGACCTCAGCTGGGCCATGCAAATGGAGCAGGCCCTGCCGGATTTGTACGCCATCGGCGCGCTGCCGGGCCGGAAAGTGCTGCTGCGCGGGAATCACGACTACTGGTGGAACGGCATCGGCCGGGTCCGCGCGGCGCTGCCTGCGGGCATGTTTGCGCTGCAAAACGACGCGCTGCGCTTCGGACGCCATGTGCTGTGCGGGACGCGCGGCTGGCTGTGCCCGGGCGCGCAGCAGTTCGGCGCGGAGGACGAGCGCATCTACCGGCGCGAGGTGCAGCGGCTGGAGCTTTCGCTGCAGCAGGCCGTCCGCAGGGCGGAGGAAGGCCCGGAGCCGGGCGAGCTGCTGGCGATGATGCATTACCCGCCCTTTGCCGAAAAAGAAACCCCTACGGGCTTTACGGCGCTGCTGGAGGCCTTCGGCGTGCGGACGGTGGTCTACGGCCATCTGCACGGCGCGGCGCTGCAGAGCGCCTTTTCGGGCGAGCTGCGCGGCACGGTCTATCATCAGGTCAGCTGCGACGGGCTGCACTTTGCGCTCAAGCGCATCGCGGGGGACGAGACGCCCCGGGCGGAGAAGTCCTGCGGGCAGCGCGGAAAGGGCCTCTGACGGCCGGGCGTTTCGCCTGTCCGGGCGCCGGGGAGCCGGGGAGAACGAATAAGCCGGCGGCCTGCTGTCATGCGAAAAGCGACGCAGGCCGCCGGCGTTTGCCGCAGCGGAGCATGGGGGCGTGCAACACGCCGGGAAGGGCGCGCCCTGCCCTTTACAGGGTGGCAATCTGCTCGCGGTAAATGCGGCGCAGGAAGAAGGCGCTGATGAGCAGCGAGGCCGTTTCCGCCACCGGGAAGGCCCACCAGACCGCGTCCAGGCCGCCGATGCGCGAGAAGAGGAAAGCGACCGGCAGCAGCACCACCAGCTGACGAATCAGCGAGTTGATAAGGCTGAACAGGCCGCGGCCCATGGCCTGAAACACGGAGCCGGCCACGATGCAAAAGCCCGCCAGCACAAAATGCACGGCAATGATGCGCAGCGCGCGCACGCCCATGCGCGTCATCTCCTCCGAAGCATCGAAAAAGCCCATCAGCACGTCGGGCATCAGCTCAAAAATCAGCGTGCCCACGAGCATGATGCAGGTGGCCGTCAGCACGCTGAGGCGAATGGTATGGGATATGCGGTCCTTGTGGTGCGCGCCGTAGTTGTAGGCGACGATGGGCACCATGCCGTTGTTAAGGCCGAACACCGGCATAAAGACGAAGCTTTGCAGCTTGAAATACACCCCGAACACCGCCGTGGCCGTGGTGGAAAAGACCAGCAGAATCTGGTTCATGCCGAAGGTCATCACGGAACCGATGGACTGCATGACCATCGAAGGGAGGCCAACCCCGTAAATGCGGCGAATGGTCGGCCAACTGGGACGGAAGCGGCGCGGGCTGATGGAGATTTCGCGGTTGAATCGCGCGTTGCAGTAGACGCCTACGCAAAAGCCCATGATTTGGCCCAGCACGGTTGCCAGCGCCGCGCCCGCCACGCCCATGGCCGGCATGCCGAGCCAGCCGAAAATAAATATGGGGTCCAGCACGATATTGGCCACCGCGCCCACAAGCTGCGACAGCATCGCGTAGAAGGATTTGCCCGTGGACTGCAAAAGCCGCTCCATCATGACCTGGCCGAACAGGCCGAAGGAAAAGACCGTGCAGATGAGCACATACTGCGTGCCGCCTTCCACAATCTCCGGGTCGCTGATTTGCGCCTGAAAGTACAGGCGCGAGAAGCACAGGCCCAGCACCAGGAAGACCAGCGCGCTGACCAGCGACAAAAACAGCCCGTTTTGCGCCGCCCGGTTGGCTTCCGCAAAGTTTTTTTCGCCCAGGCTGCGCGACAGCAGCGCGTTGACGCCCACCGCCGTGCCCACGCTGACGGCAATCAGCAGGTTCTGCACCGGAAAGGCCAGCGATACGGCGGACAGCGCCGCCTCGCTCACGCGCGCCACATACAGGCTGTCCACCACGTTATACAGCGCCTGTACCAGCATGGACAGCATCATGGGAATGGACATGCCGGCCAGCAGCTTTCCGACCGGCATTACGCCCATTTTGTTCTCCGAAGGAGCGACCGTCATGGGAAAGTTCACCTCTTTTTTTTCACAACAAACAGCATTGTATGATTTGCCTCCGCTTCTGTCAAGGCTCCGGACGCGCAAAAGCCGCGGCGTTTCGCGCCGCGGACGCCCGCTCCGCCGCCTGGACGATGGGCATGTCCATCCGGCGCTTGCGCGTATCGACAAATATCATGTTCCGGCCGTGCGCTTCGCGCACAGGAACATGATGTTTCCTTCGCTGCAAGGCGGCTCCCAGCCTTGCAGCGAAAGACCGTCGACAAGGCTTTGTCGACGGTCAGTTTGTCGACAAAGGCTGGCTGCGCGGGCCTTTGTCGCCAGGACACGTTTCCCCTGCGCCTGGAGGCGCGGCCGGGGAAACGTGCAGGGAAACCTTGCTGCACAAGGCTTCCGAACCCGCCGCGCATGTCGCCGGGTTCGGATTGTATTTGGAGGGCTTCGGCCCTCCAAGCCTCCCCGTTGGGTTTTTCAATGGTCAGACAGTCGACAAGGCTTTGCCGACGGTCTGAGGCGGCGCCGCCTCCGGCAATGGTGGCGGCCGGTGCAGCGAAAAGCTGGGGCGTCCCGTTCCCCGGATTTCCTTCCTTCAGAAACGCTGCGGGGATGGCTCGGCGCGTCCCGGCCGCACCACGCGCACGGCCTAGACCCTGCTGGTCGCTCTGGGACGCGCCTGCCCGCCCTGGGCCTGGCGAACGACCGAGCGGAGCGCGCCGCGCATGGGTGGGCTTGCGGGCGGCGCGGCGATGCGCGCGACCGCGGGGGCGGACGGCGCGGCGAGCGCCGGCGCGGGCGAATACTGCCGCGCGGCCGAACGCATCAGCGTGGTCAGCGCCGCGCCACGGGAAACCGTCGTGGGACGGGTCAGGGGCGTCTGGGCAGGCTGCAGCATCCGCTGCGCGCTCGTTCCGCCGGACGGAGAGCTTCCGCCGCCCAGCGGCTGGGTCTGCGCGCTCATCCAGGTGACGTTCTGCGTGGAGATGCGCCGCGTCTGGTTGCGCAGCTGCTCCAGGGCAATGGAAGCATTGGAACGGCGCGCCGGCACGGCGGCGGGGTCGTTGGCCTGGGACTGGACGGGTTCCTGCGCCGCGGGGAGCGGCGTCTCGGGGGCCTCTGCGGCGGGCGTCATGACCGCCTCAGGCAGTGTGTCCGAACGGTATGTATCGGTTTGGCTCATGGCATTTCCCTCCCTGCGGCATGTTACGCTGCATCCTATGCCCGGACCGGGAAGGGCGTGACAGCCGCCAAAGCGCACGGCGGCGCGCCGGGGGAAACGCCGTTCCGCCCGGCCGCCGCCTTCGCGCGGGAAAGGGGTCAGAGATTCAGGCGATACTGCCGGTAGACCCGGCAGACCGTGCCGCCGAGCTTTTCCATGGTCAGGCGGCCCTTGAGGTTCTGCTCGTCAATCATCGAGCCTTCCACCGAGCTGACGCCGTTGCGCCGCGCCGCCTCCGCGGCCAGCGCGACCATGGAGACCTCCACGCCCTTGTTCTGATACTCCGGCACCACATATTCCATCACCGCGCGCAGGCGCTCCACGTGGGGCCTGCCCGCCAACGCCAGCCACCGGAAGGGCGGGAGATGCCGGCGCACGCGGCGGAGCAGCGCGTTGTAGTCCGGCAGGGCGGCCAGGAAGCCGATGGGCCGCTGGCCCGCCTGCGCGATAATCAGGTAGTCCGGCCAGAGCAGGGAGCGGATGTTCTTGAGCTCATAGTAGAGGCGTTCCGCCGTGGGCGGCATGCCCTCCCAATCCGACGGCACGCTTTCGGCGATAATCCGGGCGAACGTGCGCGCGTAGCGCTTCAGGTCGCGGCGCACGTCCACATGCTCCACGTGATAGCCGAAGCGCTGCTGCGCGCGGCGCAGAACGTCGTCATACCGGCTGTCCGCCATGCGCTCCAGGGGCAAATCATAGGCGAAACAGTCGCTGTGGCGCGAAAACCCGTAGCCCTCGAACAGGCGGGCATAGTAGGGAGGATTGTAGGGGCTGAGCACGGTCGGGGGCGCGCCGCCGCCGTCCAGCAGCAGGCCGCGGCCGAAGTCGTCGAAGGCGGCCGGACTCGGCCCGACGACGGAGGTGATGCCGTTGAGCTTGAGGAAGGTTTTCGCCGCGTCGAACAGCGCGTTGGCCGCCGCCTGGTCGTCGATGCATTCAAACAGGCTGATGTAGCCCTGCCTTCGGCCCAGGCGCTGTATCAGGCGGAAATCGATGCCGGCCAGCAGGCGTCCTACGGGCCGGTCGCCGTCATAGGCCATCAAAAAGCACTGCACGCCGTTGGATACGAGCGCGTTGCGCCGGCCCAGCAGCGCGCGCACCTGCTGTTCCACAAGCGGCTGGACGTAATGGGGGTCGTTCCTGTATAATGTGAGGGGAAAGCGGACGAACGCGCGCATGGCCTTGCGCGTGGGCGCAATTTCCTGAATATGCAGCATGGCATATGCCTCCTTTGCCAAAGTATACCATAGCAGGACGGATGGAGGCAACCCGTCCGCAAGAGGAGATCAAGATGATTACTTTCGCATCCGTGCGCGGCAATCCGGCGGTGGCCGAATATATCGCCCGTGCAGACGAGTCCCTGGCTGCGCTGGGCTATACCGAGCACAGCTTTGCCCATGTAACCCGCGTGGCGGAAACGGCGCGGTATATCCTCAGCACCCTGGGATATCCGGAACATGATGTGGAACTGGCGCAGATTGCGGGATACCTGCACGATATCGGCAACCTGGTCAACCGCATCGACCATGCCCAGAGCGGAGCGGTCATGGCGTTCCGCCTGCTGGACAACATGGGCGCAAGCCCGGACGAAATCGCCACCATCGTTTCGGCCATCGGCAATCATGACGAGAGCACGGCCGTGCCGGTCAACCCGGTGGCCGCCGCGCTGATTCTCGGGGACAAGACGGACGTGCGGCGCACGCGCGTGCGCAATCAGGACACGACCAAGTTTGATATCCACGACCGGGTCAACTATTCGGCCCGGGAATCGCTGGTAAAAATCAATCAGGAACATACGCTGCTCAAGCTCAAGCTGACGGTGGAAACGCAATACAGTTCGGTCATGGACTATTTCGAAATTTTCCTGGACAGGATGATTCTCTGCCGCAAGGCGGCGGAAAAGCTCAACCTGCAATTCAAGCTGATTATCAACGAGCAGCAGCTGATGTAGCGGACAAGGCAAGTTTTTTCGTCGGCCCGCATAGGCTGTCTTGAGGTGATGGAGATGGCCGGCGAGCATTGGCGCGGCTGCGCGCCCTGCGAGGAGGGGGCGCAGGAAAAGCTCTATCCCGCCTGCCGGGTCGGTCTGGGGCTGGTGATTGCGGGCCTGGTGCTGGCTTTCATTGGGGTAATCTTCAGTTTCTGGTTGACGCTGCTCGGCGCGGCGCTGCTCCTGGCGGGCTATCTGGTCATCCGGATTTGCTGAGGGAGGTGGCTTGATGAAGGTGCGGATGATTTGCGTGCGCGCGCCCAGGGCCCTGCGCAGCCTGCTGCGGAGGCTGGCCGGCAGAGGGCATACATCGTAAAAAAACGAGGGGCCGTCGCTTCCGGGCGACGGTTTCGGGCTGCTGCGAAAGCCGGAAAAGCGCGAGAGGGCCAGGCCCTTTCGCGCTTGCGCGTATTGACAAAGAGGACACACCTCCGCGGGGATGCGGGAAGGGGCGGCAAGCCCCTTCCTGTGCCATCCGCAGCGGCGGCGTGTACGCCGCCAGGAGCGGCTGCAAGCCGCTTTCGCTATCATGTTCCGGCCGTGCGCTTCGCGCACAGGAACATGATGTTCCCTTCGCTGCAAGGCTGAGAAACAGTCTTGCAGCGAAAGACCGTCGACAAGGCTTTGTCGACGGTCTGAAACGCAAGAGGGCCAGGCCCTTTCGCGCTTTCCCCATCCCCGGCAGTGTGCAGCGGAGCGGCGCGCCCGCGGGCAGGGCTATGCCCGCCGCGCGGTGCGAATCAGCGTGCGCAGGTTCATCAGCAGCGTCAGGCTATGGCCCGCGATGTGCGCCCAGGCGCATCCTGTCAGCGCGTGCTCAGGTACCAGCGCATAGTTCAGCGCCAGCGTCAGCAGCGCCCCGGTCAGCGAAGCGGCGAGCGTGCTGCGCTGCTTGCCCAGCCCCGCCAGCATGCCGCCCAGCACCTGCTCCAGCCCGGTCACCGGCACCAGCGGCGCCAACGCGGGCAGAAGCGCCGCCAAATCCGGCTGGCGGTAGACGTGCATGGCCAGAAACGGCGAGGCCACCCACAGCCCCGCCCCGCACAGCAGCGAAATCCCCAGCGCGCCGGGCAGCACCCGAAGCAGAAGACGGCGCAGCGCCTTTCCGTCCCGCTCGCGCCGGGCCAGCGCCGGGCCAACCACCATGGCCAGGGCCCCCGTCACCACGCCCGGCAGCATGACCCAGGGCATGGCCATGCCCGAAAACATCCCCAGGCGCGCGGTCGCCTCCTGCGCCGACAGGCCGCCCGCCCGAAGCCGCAGCGGAAGCATCGCCGCGTTGACGGTGCGCATCAGCGTATTGGTCACCCGCATGCCCGTGACCGGCGCGGCCAGCGACCAGATTTTCTTTTCCAGCGCCGCATCGCGCGCGCCGCTTCCCGCGGACAGCCCGTGCCGCCCGAGCAACCGGACGACCAGCGCCAGCCCGGCGATTTCGCCGATGAGCGTGGCCAGGGGAGGCACGGCGGCCGCGCCCGCCGCGGTCAAATCGGACACAGAGAGCAGAACGGCCGCGCAGACGGCAAAGCGCAGCGCCTGCTCGAGCAGCTCCGAAAGCGCGGGCGGCAGCGTATCGCCCATGCCGTAGCAGTAGCCGTTGTAGGCCGCGGACAGGCCGAGCACCGGCAGGCAGGGCAGATAGACCAGCAGCGCCGGCAGCGTCCGCATGTCGCCAAGCAGCCGGGCAATGACCGGCAGCAGCAGGACAAGAAAGGGCATCATCCACAGCGCGATACGGCGCACAAGCCGCCTGCCCGCACGCAGGGCGGCCTCGCCCTGCCCGGCGGCCGCCTCCCGCGCCACGGCCAGCGGGATGCCGGAGGTGGCCGGCGCAATCCAGAGCATATGCGCCGAAGAGGCCAGCTCCAGCACGCCGATGGCTTCCGCGCCCATGACCCGCGACAGCCAGATGCGCATGACAAACCCCAGGGCGCGCACGAGTCCGTTGGCGCATGAGAGCACGGCGGTTTGGTGCAAGAGCGATCGTCTTTTCATGCTGGATGGTATGCGCGAGCGCGGGCGGACATGAAACCGCCCCATCGGGAACGCGGCGGCGCAAAAAAATCGGAAGCCTGTCGTCGCCCGGGCCGTTCTTTTCGTCTAAGAGGCAGAGGAGGTGAGCGGCGGATGGCGGCGGAAAGGGAAGCCGGCGGCATCCATGACCAGACGCTGCGGCGCTGGGTGGAGCAATACCAGCTGGCGCTGCTGCGCATGTGCTATCTTTGCCTGCGCGACGCAGCCCTGGCGGAGGACGCGGTGCAGGAAACGTTTTTGAAGGCCTACCGGACCATGCCTTCCCTGCGCGCGCAGCGCTACGAAAAGACATGGCTGATGCGGATTGCCATCAACACCTGCCGCGATATGCGGCGCAGCAGATGGTTTCGCTATGTGGACAGGCGAGTGACCCCCGAGACGCTGCCGCAGGCCGCGGAACCGTTTGAGGAGAAAGACGAGGCGCTGACCCTGGCGCTGATGAAGCTGCCGGAGCGGTGCCGGGAAATCGTGGTGCTGCACTATTATCAGCAGTTGAGCATTGCGGAAATCGCCCGGATGCTGAACGTGTCGGCGTCGACGGTATCGACGCAGCTGAGCCGCGGGAAAAAGAAGCTGAGAGCCGCGCTGGAAAGGGGGCCTGGCCATGGATGAGAAGCGTTGGGCGGAGACAATCCGGGGGGCCGTGGACGCGCGCCTGTCCGGCCTGCGGGAGAACCCGCATATGGCGCAGCGCGTGATAACGCAGGCGAAGGGAGAGGCGCAGGGAAAGGCGAAGGGAAAGAAAAAGATGTCGGTTGGGTTTGTGCTGCTCATGGCGCTTCTCCTGGCGGCGGCAGGGGCTATGGCGGCGGCGCTTTTGTCCTTACGGGACATTGTCATGGACAAGGCCATTCCCATTGCCAATCAATATGTGGAAGAAGAGCGTTATACGCCGAAGGACACCAATAGGCTGGTGGAGCTGGCCGAGGCGAACGGCATCGTGCTTTCGGAGGAAACAAAGGACAAAATCGCAAAATCGCTTGCGCAGGGGGAGGGCTATTTCAAAGAAGAGCTGCTCATGGACATGGCGAAGGCGGAATTTGGACAGGATCCGACCCTGTGGACCTTGGAAGAACAAAAATGGTTTGACGATGTGTGCGTCAAAATCGGCTTTATCCCCGAAGCGGAAAAGGCGATGCCCACAGGCCGTGACATCACGCAGGAGACGGCCGTTTTGCAGGCGCAGGCGTATATACACGAGCATTTTGACCCGGATGTCAACCTGGAGGATGGAACGGTCTATCAGCTGAGCGCTCAATATCTGAACGGCACGGCTGACGGCGCATATGATGGCAACTACTGGACGATTCACTACAAGCCGCAGACGCTGGAGGCAGCCGAGTATTGGCTCTGTGTAAACAGCAGCGGCGAGGTATGGGACGCTTCTGTGACGCTTGGCGTGACCGACGGCGCAGGCTACTAAAATGTGGAGAACCGCTATTATGCGCTGTATGGATGGGATTATACCCGGTGGGATCACGCGGTGCTGCAGGCTTTCCGGGCATCGGCCGAGCGATGCGCGCCGTCTGAGTATAAGCTGCACCGCGCCGTTTTGCTCTCGGACTATCCGAATATCGCGCCGGACGCCATCAGCGCCGAGAAAGCCGCGGAGCTGGGGGCGCAGGCGATCGGGTTCCCGAATGCTGTCGTTGACTGTACCGCCTATATCGGCAGCTCTCCCCATCCGATATGGAAGGTAACGTACCGTGTGGATTTCGGCGATGGGTCCTGCACCTACTGGTTTGTCGAAGTGGACAGCATAACAGGAGCGGTTTTAGGCGTTGCTGAAAAAGTTGGTGGGCATTTATTTCGCAGCATTGTGCTCGACCGCGTGTATGATGAAGTAATCCATTGGGTGGATGACCGTCCCGGCGCCGGCTGACCGTCCATGCAGGCGGATAACGCCTGTTCGCCATCCACCCTCTCCGAAACGAACGGCACGGCAATCCCCAACGCCTCGCGGAGCATGCGCACGCCCGGGACGGGCTTTCCGTATCAGGCGCGCCGCGGCCGATGAAGGGAGCGGCCGGCCCGTCCGCCGGCGCCTCCGCAGCAGAAAAGCGGGCCGCAGACCCGCTCAGACCGTCGAAAAACCCCTTTGGGGAGGTTTGGAGGGCCGAAGCCCTCCAAATACAATCCGAACCCGGCGACATGTGCGGCGGGTTCGGAAGCCTTGCGCAGCAAGGTTTCCCTGCACGTTTCCCCGGCC
>DVFI01000055.1 GCA_018713305.1 Candidatus Avichristensenella intestinipullorum | reverse complement strand
TATCAACTTAGGATACATGTTCCCAACGGGCCAGCGCACGCTTCATGTACGCCGCCACGTCTATCCCGAAAACCTCCTGCAAGCGCTCGGGCCGGAGCGCTTCGCGCGCGCTGCCGCAGGCTACCGCTTCCCCCTGCGACATGAGCAGCATCCTGTCGGCGAAGCCCAGCGCAAGGTTGAGGTCGTGCAGCACGCCCACCACCGCGCGCCCGCCCCGGGACGCCCAGTCGCGCAGGGACTCCATCAGCTCCGCCTGGTATTTCAAGTCCAGGTGGTTGGTAGGCTCGTCCAGCAGAATGAGGGACGGCTCCTGCGCCAGCGTTCGCGCCAGAAACACGCGCTGCAGCTGCCCGCCGGAGAGCGTGTCAATCATCGCCTCGCGCGCCTCCCACAGCCCCACCGTTTCCAGGCACCGGCGCACGCAGTCCCGGTCCTCCCGGGAGGGCGTCCGCAGCGCGCCGCGCAGGTGCAGATAGCGCCCCAGCATGACGGTATCAAAGACCGAATAGCTGAAATACACCTGCGACAGCTGGCTCAGGAGCGCGACATGCGAGGCAATCTCGCGCCGTTTCATGCGCGCTATCGGCTTTCCGTCCAGCAGCACCTCGCCCCGCGCGGGCAGAAGCCCCGCGATGGCCCGCAGCAGCGTGGTCTTTCCGCATCCGTTCGGCCCCAGGATGCAGAAGCGCTCGCCGCTGTCCACCGTCAGGCTGACGCCGCGCACGATGTCGCGCCCGCCATAGCCCGCGTATACATCCCGGAGCGTCAAGATGCTCATGCCTGTCCCTCCCGCCTGCGCCGGAAATACACATAGGCGAAAAACGGCGCTCCGATGATGGCCGTGACCGCGCCGACGGGCAGCTCCACCGGCGCGATGACCGTGCGCGCGGCCATATCGCACAGCGCCATGAAGCCGCCGCCGAACAGCGCCGACATCGGAAGCGTCAGCTGATGGCGCGTCCCAAAGAGCCTGCGCACCACATGCGGCGCAATCAGGTCAATGAACCCGATGACGCCCGCAAACGCCACGGCGCTGCCTGTCAGGGCCGCCGCCAGTCCCAGAAGCGCCCATTTTACGCGCCGCGTGTCCACGCCCATGGCGCTGGCGTCTTCCTCGCCGAAGGTCAGGATGTCCAGCTCCCTGCCAAAGCGCATCAGCGCCAGAATGCCCACCACGCCTATGGGAAACAGCAGCGTCACTTCCTTCCAGCCCTTGAGCGCAAAGCTGCCCATCTGCCACTGGAGCAGCTGCTGCGAATGCTCCCGGGACATGGAATACAGCAGCGTGAGCACCGCGTTGATGAACAGCGAAAACACCATGCCGGCCAGGATGATGGTGTTGTTGCGCATGCTCCTGTCCACGCGCGAGGCGAACGTGACCGCGGCCAGCACCGCCAGCATGCCCGCCGTCAGCCCTGCCGCGGGCAGCGTAAACGCGCCCAGCAGCGGCAGGCTCCAGCCCGTCAGGATGACGGCGGCCGCGCCCAGCGACGCGCCGGAGCTGACGCCCAGCGTATAGGAGGAGGCCAGCGGATTGCGCAGCACGCTCTGCATGACCGTGCCGCTGACCGAGAGCATGGCGCCCACGCAAAAAGCCAGCAGCACCCGGGGCAGGCGAATCGTCCAGAGGATGGACACGCTGGAGGCCGTAATGCTCTCCGGCAGTCGCAGGCCAAAGAGCTTATGCCCCATGATTTGCAGCGCCTCCAGCGGCGAAATGGCGACGCTGCCCACGCCCACCGCCAGCAGCAGCGCGGCCAGGCACAGCGCCAGGGACAGCCCAATCTTCGCGCCCGTTCTCATGGGAACACCTCTGCGGCCGCTATCGCTCCGGTTTCGTCCAGCTCCGCGCGCCAGCCGCATCCGTTGGGCGGCGTCGTCACGTCGTATCCCTGCCGGCGCAGCAGGTTGGTCAGCACGCCGCCGTGCGCCACCAGCACCGCCAGCCCGTCCCAGCGATGGGCGCACAGCTTCCGCCAGCCCGTCCATACCCGCTCGGAAAACATCCGCTGCGATTCCCCGCCCGGGCATACGACATCCACCGCCCCGGGCTCCAGCCAGGCCCGGTACAGCGGCTCTTCGCGCAGGAGCGCTTCATGCCCCCGCATTTCAAAGGCGCCGAAGCGATACTCCCCCAGCTCGGCAATGTCCACATGCGGCACGTCCCCGTAAAGGGCTTCCAGCGTCTCCCGGGCCCGCAGCATACCGCTGGTAAAATACATCGCTCCCGCGGGATACTGGTCCCGCCGCGCCGCAAGCGCCGCCCGTCCTTCCGGCGCCAGCGCCACATCCTGCGCGCCGGTGTAGACATGCCGCTGGTTTTCCCGGGTCACCCCATGCCGCAACAGCAGGATTTCACGCATCCTTCAGAACCATCCCCATCCCGCAGAATACCCGGATGACCCGCGCGGCGCGCCGCGCCAGGTACGCGCCGAAACGCCCCGACGCCTCGCGCAGGGCGCGCTCCCGCGCGTCCACGGGCACCACGCCGCAGCTGATATCCTCCAGCAGCAGCGCGCCGTCCGCATAGGCCTCGCACAGCGCCTCCAGCGCCGCCGTCTCTCCTTCCGGCGCTTCCATCAGTGCCTGCACGTCCACGCGCGCCACGCCGTCCTCCGCAAGCCCCAGCACGTCCCGCGCATACGCCGCCTTGCCCTGATATGCGCCGCCAATCAGCAGAACCATATGCTCTCCTTTACAGGCAGGCCAGCGCAACCAGCCCGCACCCTTCCGCGCAGCAAATCATGCAGCCCGCCACGTCGCCGTTCATGCCGCCCAGGCTTCTTACGGCCGCGAAGCATGCCAGCGCGCCGCCCGCGCCCGCCAACAGGCAGGCGACGCCTCCCTGCCATCCCGTTATCAGCGCCGCCAGAACCGCCGCGCCCCCACATGCCAGGCAGAACGCGCGCCGGCCGCCGGTCGCGCCGTCGTAGTTCAGCCGGCCATAGGCGCTCTGCGAAAGAGGCGGCAGCGACATCAGCGCCACCGAAGCCGTCGAACGCGACACGACGGGCAGAAACACCAGCGGCCAAAGCGGCGTCTCTCCCAGGGACAGGGCGGCCGCGGCTTCCAGCATGAGCAGACAGGCCAGCGCGAGGACGGCGAAGGAGCCCACATGCGAATCCTTGAGAATGCGCAGCTTTTCTTCCCGGCTTCGCGAGGACAGCAGCGCGTCGGCCACATCCATATAACCGTCCAAATGCAAAAACCCCGTCATCGCCGGCAGCGACAGCACCAGGATGCATGCGGCCAGCGGCTCGGGCAGCACAGCGCGCGCCAGCGCGGTCAGCGCGGCCCACAGGGCGCCCAGAATCAGCCCCACCACCGGCAGGGCCGGCGCCAGCAGGCCCGCGCAGCCGTCATCCCAGCCCGCAAACCCGGGCAGGGCCGTGTACAGCCCCAGCGCCATTCCCAGCGCTTTCCCCGCCCTTTGCCAGCAGCGCGGCAACGCCATCGCCCCCCTTGTACGCAATCCACTGTCCGAACGACACTTCCAGCACCGCGTCGCACCGCGCGGCCAGCGCGCGGTCGCACAGCGCCAGCCCGCGCCGGTAGGCTTCCGTCAGCGTATCATACCGCCGCGCGTCGGAAAACAGGAAGTCCGAAACGAAAACGATATCCGAAAAAGCGTCCGCCACGCGCAGCAGGCCGTCGCGCACGCGCGCAGGCGCGCCCGCGTCCACGCCGCCGCGCTGGAACATTTCTTCCGCCAGCAGCGCCGTCACGCTGTCCAGCAGCACGCTCGCCGAGCCGCTGAGCCAGCCGCACAACGCCGCGATGTCCGTGGCGCACTCGACCGTCTCAAATCCCCATCCTTCGCGTTCGGCCTGATGCCGTCTTATCCGCGCCTCGTCTTCCGCGTCGCGCGGCCGCATGGTCGCCACATACGCGCGCCTTGTGCCCTGGCATGCGCACAGGCGCTGCGCCAGCGTGGATTTCCCGTTTTTGCAGCCTCCGGAAAGAAAAATCCTCACTTCCAGTCCCCCGCTCTTCCCGGCGTTGTTTCTATATATCCTGTGTCATCGGCGCGCCGCCCTCAGCGCTTGAGCTTCTCCAGATATCCCGGATCGATGCGCGCCTCCTCAAACGTCGCCATCTTATGATACACCGCGCAGGCCGCGTCCAGCAGCGAAAACAGCAGCGGGCACCCGCTCCCTTCGCCCAGGCGCAGGCGCAGGCGCAGCGGCGCTTCAAGCCCCAGCGCCTCCAGCGCCAGGGCCGCGCCCGGCTCCTCGGAAACATGGGAGGCAAACAGATATGCCTTCGCCTCCGGAGCCAGCCGCACCGCGGCCAGCGCCGCCACGCAGCCGATATAGCCGTCAATAACCGCGGGAATGCGCGCGCTGGCGGCCCCCAGATATGCGCCCGCCATCGCGCAGATGTCCAGCCCGCCCAGCTTGGACAGCACGCCCATCACATCCGACGCATCCGCCTGCGCGCGCGCCAGCGCGTCGCGGATGACCGCGCGCTTGACTGCCTGCAGCCTTTCGCCCAGGCCGCCGCCCATGCCCGTCAGCCGGTCGGAATCCTCCCCCGTCAGCGCGCTGAGCACGGCGGTGCTGGTGGTGGTATTGCCGATGCCCATCTCGCCCACGCCGATGGCCCGAACGCCTGCCGCTGCGGCCTCGCGCGCCAGCCGCATGCCCGCCAGTACCGCCGTCTTGGCCTCCTGGCGCGTCATCGCGTCTTCCACGCGGATGTTGCCCGTCCCTGCGCGCACGCGCAGATTGCGCACGCCCGGATAGCGCACAGGCGCCAGCATCCCGACGTCCGCCACCCATACCTCAGTATTCGTCGCGCCCGCCAACGCGCCCACCCCGGTCACCCCGCGCACAAAGTTCACCGTTTGCGCGGCGGTCACGGACTGCGGCGCGGAACCGATGCCCTCCGCGCAAACGCCGTTGTCCGCGCTGAACACCAAAATGGCGCGCCGTCCCGTGGCCTGCGGGACCTGCCCGTATATGCCGGCCAGGCGCACGGCGTAGCGTTCCAGATCGCCCAAACTCCCCGGCGGCTTTACCAAGGCGTCCAGCCTGGCCTGCGCCGCCGCCATGGCCGCCTCGTCCAGAGGCGCAATGCG
Source organism: Candidatus Avichristensenella intestinipullorum (assembly GCA_018713305.1). Taxonomy (GTDB): domain Bacteria; phylum Bacillota; class Clostridia; order Christensenellales; family Aristaeellaceae; genus Avichristensenella; species Avichristensenella intestinipullorum. The sequence goes on along the minus strand of DVFI01000055.1, from coordinate 938 downwards.
TAGAATCGTATTCTGAATTTCCATAGATGAAATCATAGCACAGGCCGCCCTGTTTTTCAACTCAAACCCTCCCGCCATATGCCAAAACGTCTTGACAAACCGTCCTCCCTGAAGGATAATGCCTCTTAGGCCGAAGTGGCGGAACGGCAGACGCCGGGGACTTAAAATCCCCTGCCGGAACGGGCGTGCGGGTTCGAGTCCCGCCTTCGGCACCAGCCCGAGTGTTCATATGGACACTCGGATTTTTCCTTTGTCAAAGTATCGTTATGAACACCCGCACCACATTAGGACGTCACACTGATAGCGGTGCGGCGTGAGAAAAAGCGCCGATTCCTCGGGGGTTTTCTGTATTTCTGCACCGGCTTTAGTTCTGAAAACGTAAATAATACCGTAATTTCACTACACATTCCAGTGGCTGAATGTATAGTTCTTAATTTATGCACCAGTTTTGCAAAATGGAGCGTGATGAATACATGCAGAAATTGGTGCAGTTTAAGCATAAGCTGTACGGCTTTCCAAACCACATCATGGCAATTTGCTTGCAAACATAATAATGCATATCTTTCGAATATGGTATTGCTTTTGTTCGCGATTTGGAATATAATATTATTATCGAGGCAGGAGGTATGGCTATGGAATTTATGTCCGCAAGGGAAGCCGCCGACAAATGGGGAATTTCCCAAAGACGGGTTGCTGTCCTCTGCTCTGAAAACCGAATTGATAACGCTACTATGGTTGGAAATATGTGGATTATACCTGCTACGGCAGAAAAACCGATGGATGCAAGAATTACCCGTTATTTGCAGCGTGATGGCAAAAAGGTTAAGCCGTTTTTGAAATGGGCTGGCGGTAAGGGTCAGCTTCTTTCTGAAATTGAAAAGTACTATCCTTTTGATGATGGGAAAATTACCAAGTATGCCGAACCGTTTGTAGGCGGC
>DVFI01000054.1 GCA_018713305.1 Candidatus Avichristensenella intestinipullorum | reverse complement strand
CCTTCCTGCATCCCCGCAGAAGTGTGATATGCTGAACCTTGCTGCGCAAGGCTTCCGAACCCGCCGCGCATGTCGCCGGGTTCGGATTGTATTTGGTGGGCTTCGGCCCTCCAAGCCTCCCCAAAGGGGGCTTCGACGGTCTGAAGCGGGGCAGACGCAAGGTCTGCCCCGCTGCTTTCTCTTGGGATATCGGGCGGCCGGCAACGTCGCGCGTGCGCCCTGCGGCCCATGCGCGTTGCTTTCCCTTCTGCCGCGCCGTCAGATTTCGACCATAATCGGCAGAATCATCGGGTTTCGCTTGATTTGCTCGTAAATATACTTATGCAGCTCGTCCCGCACGCGCGCCTTGATGGTGTTCCAGTCCTGCATCTCGATGCGGTCATAGTCGCCCAGGATGCGCCGCACGACGTTGCGCACGTTTTCCATCAGCTCCTCCGCCTCACGCACATACACAAAGCCGCGCGAAATGATGTCCGGTCCGGAAACCAGGACGCCCTGCTCGCAATCGATGGCCATCACCACGATAATCAGGCCGTCCTGCGAAAGGTGCTTGCGGTCGCGCAGCACCACGTTGCCCACGTCTCCAATGCCCAGGCCGTCCACCAGCACGCTGCCGGAGGGCACCGACCCCACGACCGACGCGCCCGTGGCGCTGAGCTCGATGACGCTGCCCAGTTCGGGGATGATAACGTTTTTTTCGCTCATTCCCAGCGATACGGCCAGCTTGGCATGCTGGCACAGGTGCCGGTACTCGCCATGCACGGGGATAAAATAGCGCGGCTTGGCCAGCGTATGGATAATCTTCAGCTCTTCCCGGCAGGCGTGGCCGGAAACGTGCACCTCGGCCAGCGATTCATAAATCACCGTCGCGCCGCAGCGGTACAGCTGGTTAATGACGCGGGAGACGAACTTCTCGTTGCCCGGAATGACCGAGGAGGAGAGAATGACCAGGTCGCTCGGCTTGATGCGCACCTTGCGGTGCTCCCCGTAGGCCATGCGCATCAGGCCGCTCATCGGCTCGCCCTGGCTTCCGGTGGTCATGATGACGATTTCCTCGTCGTTATACCGGTCCAAATCGTCAATGTCCAGCAGCCTGCCCTCGGGAATGCGCAGCTCGCCCAGCTGCATGGCAATCTTGACGATGCTCACCATGCTTCGCCCCACGAACGCAATCTTGCGTCCGAAGCGCACGGCCACGTCCACCACCATCTGGATGCGGCTCACGTTGGAGGCGAAAGAGGCGATGATAATGCGTCCCTTCGCATCGCGGAACAGGCTTTTGAACGTCTCCATGACGTTGCGCTCGGTCATCGTAAATCCGGCGCGCTCCACATTGGTCGAATCCGCCAGCAGCGCCAGCAGCCCTTTGTTCCCCAGCGCGGCGATGCCGCTCAAATCCGTGCTTTCCCCGTCAATGGGGGTATAGTCAATCTTAAAGTCCCCCGTGTGCAGAATCGTTCCCGCCGGCGACTCAATCGCCAGCGCCACCGCGCCCGCAATGGAATGGCTCACCTTCAGAAAGCCAACGCTGAACGACCCTGCGCAGACCGTATCGCCCGGCTTGACGACGTTGAGCTGATAGCCGGAGACCTTGTGCTCCTTGAGCTTGTTCTCCACCAGCGCCATGGTCAGGCGCGTGCCGTATACCGGGGCGGGCACCTCCTGAAGAATGTAGGGAATGGCGCCGATATGATCCTCGTGTCCGTGCGTAATGAAAAACGCGCGCACGCGCTCCCTGTTCTTGGTCAAATACGTGATGTCCGGAATGACCAGGTCAATGCCCAGCATATCCTCCTGCGGGAAAATCAGCCCGCAGTCCACCACGATAATATCGTCCCCGTATTCAAACACCGTCATGTTTTTGCCGATTTCATCCACTCCGCCCAGCGGAATCATGCGTACCTTCGGCTTTTCAGCCATAAGCCCCCTCCTTCATGCAAAGTGCAAAAACCATAAAGCGCCGCAAGGTCGGCATCTCCGAACGCCCTGCGCGCCATCGTTTTACCCGCACCTATGTATGCCTTCCCCATTTCATACGGAAAGCATACCTCAACGGATAGAGTATACCATATTTTGTCCGCCTATACCAGCGCTTTGGAAAACTTTCACAGAGGCCGCCCGGCCTGTCAAAGAGCATTTCGGGAGATGTGGGGGCCGAAGCCCTCCAAACGGCTCCGAACCCGGCGGCGCGCGCGGCGGGGCGGGGCAATGTTTGCGTCAGAACCGCCCGTTCCCCTGCGCGTTCCCCAGCGTCTTTCCCTGCGCGTTCCCCCGCGCCTTTCCCTGCGCGTTCCCCCGGCCGCGCCCCAGGCGCAGGGGGAACGTGTCCCGGCGAAAAAGGACGGCGCGTCCGCCGCTTTTTCGACAAACGGAGACCGTCCTTTCGGACGGCCTCCCCTCTTTGCCCGCTATGCGGGCGATGCGAAACGTTCCTTACAGGCCCGAATTGAGCGCATCGTCAATGGCGGCCTGATGGTCCTCGTCCACCTTATCGCTTCCGTGCGTCATACTGCCGGTAAAGTGGATGCACATGACGCCCGAGAACCAGGAGACATAGTTTGTCGTGCCGTGGCCCACCGCGTACATGGAGCCTGCGAACTTGGAGCCGTTGATGGTCACGATGACCGGGCGGCGGTGCCAGTCGCCGGTGATGTTATAGGCGACGAGCTTGTTGGCGTCCGTCTGGCTGGCGGGCACGACGTCGGCGTGATTGCGGCCGTTGATATACTTGGCGTTCCAGGTCACGCCGCTGTTGAGGTCGTAGATGGAGACATTGGGGTACTGGTTAATCAGGTTGTAGCCATAATCAAACCATTCCAGCTTCGTCGTGGTGCCGCTGCTGCTGGCCGGGGTATCGAACAGCTTGGCCTGGGTGGCCGGCGTGGCCACACCGTTGGCCGTCAGGCCGTTGGCCCGCTGGAAGGCCTGCACGGCCGCCATGGTCTTGGGCCCGTAGTTGCCGTCCGCCTCGCCGGCGGCCAGATAGCCGGTGTTGATAAGCTGTACCTGCAGCGCGCGCACCGCGTCGCCCTTGCTGCCGTAGCGCAGCTCCGTATAGGAGCCTATCACGTTGGAAATCAGCCCGTCGGATTCGCTGGCGGTCAGCGGCCTCACCAGGTCATGGCGGACATAGCCGGTCAAACCGTTGACGGTTACGCGGTACCAGAGGACGCCGTCGGGGTCCGTGCCCGTGCCCAGGATGGTCACGATGGTATCGCGGTCCAGCTTGGCGCGCACGCCGAACATGGTGCCCGCGCCGCTGCGCAGGTTGGTGCCGCCGGCCTTGATGGCCACGTTGCCGGACTGGACCACGTTGTTGATGGCGCTGCCCTCCAGGTAGTCCGAGCGGATGTAGCCATAGGTGCCAACCCTGTAGAGGAACCGGTACCAGTACTGGCCGTTTTCATCCTGCTTGACTTCCACCGGGGTGATGCTCACGCCCTTGTCCACCTTGCCCAGCACGCTGAAGCTGGTGCCCGCGCCGCTGCGGACGTTGACGCTGTAGGTGTTGACCGTAAGCGTCTTGCCGATATCCTGCGACGGGTCAAAGGCCGTGCTGCCGCCGGTCGAGCTGCCCGTGCCCACGGCCGCCACATAGGTGCCGACCACATAGCCGGTGCGCCCGTCATAGCTGACGTTGTACCAGATTTGCCCGTTGGCATCCTTGGTGTAGCCGAGGTTGCGAACCTGCGTGCCCTTGGGGATGCGGTGCAGAATCGTGCTGCCCAGGCTGGCCTCCTTGCGGAGGTTGACGGAGCCCGTCGTGGGGTTGATGAGCACCATGGTGGTGATAATGCCCGTTCCGTCGGTGGTCGGATCGCTCGTCTGGGTGTCGTCCGTGCTGCCGGTGCCGGTGGTCACGCTGGAGGCGGGCACAAAGTAGATGGTGCCGTCCGTATCCGTGACGCTGTACCAGTCGGGGTCCACACGGGTCAGGGTGTAGGTCACGCCGGCCTGCAGGGTCGTATAGAAGCCGGACGTGCTCTTGCCCGAATACGCCTTGGTGTTGCTGGCGAACTTATACTGCGTCTTTTCGCCGATGCCGACATCCAGCGGCAAATCGTCGTCGTCTCCCGTGTCGGGCGTATAGCCTTCCACGACCGTGGCCGGGATGTAGACCTTCTGCCCGTCATAGAGGAAGGAGAACCATGCGCTGTATTCCTTGGTCACCGTGGTCTCAAAGGCCGCCTCCAGCCTGAAGGAGCCGTATTCGACCTCCGGGAAGAAGTAGACCGTCGTGTTCGCGGGCACCGTGAACTTCTTGGAATCGCCCAGCTCCACCGTGTTGGAGCCGTCCACGTTGATGTTTCCGCCGCCCGAGCCTTCCACGACCGTGACGGGCACATGGTAGAGCATGCCGTCGGTGTAGGTAAAGGTATACCACTGCGAGTAGGCCTTGGTCAGCTTTCCGGTCCAGGCCGAAGCCAGGGTTATGGTATCGCCAAACTCATAGCTGGCCCATTCGTACACGACCGTACCGGCCGGGAGCGTGTAGGTAACGGTCGTGCCCTTCGGCACGTCGTTCGTCCCGCTTCCGCTGCCACTGCCGGAGCCGGAAGAGCCGGTCTCGACCAGGCTGCTGGGGAAATAGTACGTCGTGCCGTTGTAGGTAAACTCGTACCATTCGGAGTATTTCTTGTACGCCGATATGCTGCTCAGCGCCTCCGGCAGGGTATAGGCGAACAGGTCGTTCACCATCGCCTGGGTGTACACCGTCGTGCCTGCCGGCAGGGACACCACCAGGGTCGAACCCGTCGGCACGTTGGAATCGTTCGGCTGGCCCGCGTTGGCGGATTCCTGCATTTCGTCGCCGCCCTTGACGCTGGCGACGTCGTTGGCGTTGATGTAGCCGGTGCCGCCGGACTGCACCTCAAACACATAGACGTTTTCCGTGTTGACGCGCTTGGTGCCGGTAATCTGATAGCCGGCGGGGAGTCTCTGGCTGACCGTGCCGTCGAGCAGGATGTTGCGGTATACGTCCGCGCCGTCTGTGCCGATGGTAATCTTGTACGTCTTGCCGACGGTGGTCGTGGCGATGTTTTCGCCCATGATGGCATAACCCGCGCCCACCAGCGACTGCAGCGCGCTGTTCATGAAGTAGCAGGTCTTGCCCTTGAATTCAATTGACCACCAGCTCGCGTTGGTCTTGCGGGCCGTATGGACGCCTTCGTTGCCCGTATCCTTGGTCAGCTTATAGCCGCTGCCCAGGCTGCTTGCGCCGTTGGGCCACGAATACAGCTGGATGGAACCGTCCTTAATCTCGAAGCGGTAGGAGGTCATGGAACCGACCGCGTTGCTGTCGGCGACCACGTTGTTCTGGAAGTAGTAGGTCTTTCCTTCCATGGCGTAGGTGTACCATGACGTGTTGTAGACGCTGGCAGTCACCACCGTGCCGCCCGGGAGGGTGTAGGGCTCTTGCTTCGTAACCGGATCCTTCCAATGCACGTTCTTATTCGGATCGCCCGCGGGGATGGACGGATACGTATAGAGCGTCGCGCCGTTGGTGCCGATGGTCACGCGCAGCGTGGAAGACGCCGCGCCGCTGCCGGTGGTCACCTGGTTGACCGTCCCAGACACGTCGCTGCGGAAGAGGTAATAGCCCGCGCCGTTGTAATCGACCTTATACCACTGGCTGTCATGGACGACGCCGTTGAGCGTCGTACCCTTGCTGACGCGGATCTTGCTGCTGCTCTTGTCGGGCGAGACATACAGCGTCGCGGCGCCCCCCGTGAGCTCAATGACGTAGATGAAGTTGGCGTTCGAGCCGTTGGACACCAGGGCGTCCCAGGCGGAATTGTTATCCACGTTAGAACTGCCATCCGTGCCCAGGCCCTCGAAATAGCCGATGGTCTTCGTGCCCGTCTCGTCCAGATACGCGTACCACAACACCTGGTTGTTGTACGACCTGGACAATACCTTCACGTTGACGCGCGTGCCCTTCGCAATGGTGCTGACGACGGAGGACGTATTGCTCTGCTGCGCATAGACGGTGACATCCTGGGCCAGCACGATGGAATGCGCGCTGGAAGAAACGCTGCCGCTCTCGGTGCTGGTTTTCAGGTCGTTCGCGGAGACGTAATAGATGCTGCCGCCGTAGTAGATGCTGTACCAGCCCTCCACGTCCTTGGTCAGGCTGACCTTCTCGCCCTGCTTCAGGCTGACGGCCGGGGTGCTGTTGGTCTCCTTCGTCCTGTACAGCCACAGGCCGCCCGCGCCCACGGTATAGGAAAGCACTTCCCCGCCAAATTCGGGGTCGGCCGTGCCGTTGTACACGTCATCCACCGAACCGCCCTGCGCGGGAGGCGTCGTGCCGTCCTCGGGATCGTCGCCGTCCACGATGGACGCCACGGCCACGGCGGAGATATAGCCGGCGTTGACCTTATAGACCATGGACGTATACTGCGTCGCCTGTACCTTGGTGCCCGGGCTCAGGTGCGCGCCGGTCGGCGTCGCGCAGGTGGCGTCCTGATACACGTCCGCGCCGTCCGGCCCAATGACGATGGTATAGGTCTTGCCGCTGACCGTGCCGGAAACGGGGGTTTCCCCTATTTCTTCTTTCTGGAGAAGGTCGGCGCCCATTGCTTTGATCTTATCAATGTGGGACTGCTTAATCAGCAACCCGTTATAGGTACCGTAGATATCCGGCTCTGTTCCCGTATAGTGGGTAATCAGATACCTTCTGCCGCTTGCGCTGCCCACCAACTCGGCGACGTGTTTGCCTTCTTCAAGGTTATTTGCACTAAACAGGGCCAGTTGGGTATCCTCGCCGTAGAGCGTCAAATACCAGGGAGCAGTCCCTTTCGCATCTTCGGTAGCGCTCTTCTGGACATAATAGGTAATGCCGTCCAGCACCAGGGAATACCAGGTATAGTCATAGGATTTGACCACATAGTAGCCGGTGCTGCCGAGCGTGCCGTCGGAGTCGCTCGTCGAGGGCGACAGGTACTTCTCCGTATCCCCCAGCAGGTATACGCGCAGCGAGCTGATGTCTCCGGTATCGTTGGCGTTCGCCGTGTCCTTGGCCTGGAAATAGCGGAGCACGGGCTGGTTGCCTTCATAGATGGAATACACATACCAGTTGGTATTGTAGGCGGCGGCCAGCACGTTGACGCCGGCGCCGAGCGTTATGCCCGCCTCATTGGCCGCAATGGCATTGGGCGTTGTGTACACGACGGCTCCCTTATCGCCGATGGTGACCACCCGGGTATTGGCGATAATCTCGTCCGACACCGCGGTCTGGTCGCCGAAGCTCACGTTGGGTTCCGTGGCCAGGGAGGCCTGCAGGTAATACTCCTTGCCCTGATAGAGCACCTTATACCAGTCGTCGCTGGCGCGGCTGTACGGCAGCGATTCTTGTGCTTTGGCGATGACGGAGGTACTGCCCGTATCCATGCGCGTATACAGCCGCATATCCTTTTCCAGGGTCATCTGTCCGACAAACGCCGTGTCGCCGTCGTCGAGCGTGGCGTCCGAGATGGTGCTGATGCGTTCTGCGCTGAAATAGTATGTGGTGCCGTCGATGGTATACGCCAGCACGTTGCCGCCCATATAGCGGACGTTATAGTAACTGTTCACCATCAGCATTACGTTGGTGGCTTCGTTTTTCAACGCCGTATCCGTATACAGCTGAACCTTGTCTGTTTCTGTTCCGTTTACGTCCTTATCGCCGTGAGCAATGTACACCGTCACCGTCTTTCCCTGCGTGTAGGAAGGCGGCGTGCTCGGGTTGTATGCCACGTCCAGCGCCGAGCCGGGGACGTAATAGGTCCGGTTCTTGTACCAGGTGGAGTACCATTTTTTGGACTCTCCAGTGCTGGAATCAATCACCTCGGTCAGCGTCAGCACCGAGTTCTGCGCCGCGCTCACCACGGGGCTGCCTTCGACTTTGTCGTACAGCCAGAAGCTCGGGCCGGTGACCGTATAGGTGCGGACCGTGCCGGCATACTCCTCATCCTGATTGCCGTCCAGCGACGGAGGCAGCGTCGGAGCCGCCGTGGGCGTGCCGGTAGGCGAAGACGTCACGCCCCCGGTCGCCGTGGGCTGCGCGTCCAAATCCGTCACGTCCGAAGCGCGCACATACTGCGTCCCCTGCTTCTTCTCCGAAACCGTCGTTTCCACCCACTTTCCGGTGACGGTGTCGTACACCGACTGGGTGCTGGTGGTGGTATAGGTATAGGGATAGGAGTACCAGCCGTTGCTGGGACCGGTGGCCGATTCCCCACTAAACACCCGATAGCCAAGCACCGTGCCGTTGGGCGCGTCATAGTAGGGCACGGAGCCGTTGCTCTGAATCCGCGCCGCCGACGCCACCGTCGCCGGCCAGACCATGACGAGAATCAACGCCAGGCTAATAAGGCGGATAAGCTTCTGTTTGTTCATGGAAACACCTCCGTAATTCGCTGCGGGTACTATACGGTAGGGTCAGTATATTACAAATCTATGAAGCTGTCAAGGGAAATTTTACAAATCTATGTTTTTTTGTTGTCGAATCCGGGCGATTTCCGACATGTTCCCTTCATTTCTTTATAGAAAAAAAGCGCATTGACAGGCCCCCGTCCGCGTGCTAGGATGAAGGCCAGGCCATGCAATGGCCGGAAGAACCGGTATGCAGGAAAGCGAGTGAAGAGGCGATGCAAAAGGGGCGCGGCAAACTGCTCTGGCAGCTGTTCCGGGCATTTTTCAACATTGGCATTATGACCTTCGGCGGCGGATATGCGATGCTGCCCATGCTGGAACGCGAGGTCGTGGACAAGCACGGCTGGAGCACGCGCGAGCAGCTGCTGAGCTACTACGCCATCGGCCAGTGCACGCCGGGCGTCATCGCGGTCAATACCGCCACGTTCATCGGCTACGACCAGGCCGGCGTCCTGGGCGGCGTTCTGGCGACCGTCGGCGTCATCACGCCGTCGCTGGTGATTATCCTGCTGATAGCGACGGTGCTGGCGCAGATTGCGCATTTGCCGCTGGTCGCCAGCGCATTTGCCGGAATCCGACCGGTGGTCGGTGCATTGATTGCCTCTTCCGTGATTCGCCTGTGCCGGACCACCACCCGCCAGCTCTGGCAAATCGCCCTTTGCGTCGCCGCCTTCGTGGTGGTGGCGCTGCTGGGCCAGTCCCCCGTATGGGTTGTGCTGGGGGCGGCGGTGCTGGGGCTGTTGTTCTGCGGCCGCGTGGTCAGGCCCGAAGGCGCGCAAGGCAAGGAGGGGAAAGCATGACGCTGTTGACGTTGGCCTGGGAGTTTTTCAAGACGGGCCTTTTGGCGACCGGTGGCGGGCTGGCGACGCTCCCGTTCCTGCAGCAGATGAGCGTTTCGCACCCGGAATGGTTTTCCCTGGAAATGCTGGCGGATATGGTGGCCGTGTCCGAATCCACGCCGGGCCCGCTGGGCGTGAACATGGCGACGTACGTCGGCTATACGGTGGGCGGCGTGGCCGGCGCGCTGGTCGCCACGTTTGCCCTGGTGTTGCCCTCTATCCTGGTCATCCTCATCATCGCCGCGTTCCTGAAGCATTATATGAACAGCCCGCTGGTGCAGCGCGTATTTGCGGCGCTCCGCCCGGCCGTCACGGGCCTGATTGCCGCGGCGGGCTATGCCGTCATCAAGCTGGCGGTCTGGCAAAACGGCGCGCTGGAGTGGCGTTCGCTGGCGCTGTTTGTGCTGGTGCTCGCCGCGACGCAATGGAAAAAGCTGTCCCGGCTCCACCCGATTGTCTATATCGGCATCGGCGCCGTCGCAGGCATGGCGCTGGGTATGTAAAGGAAAGCACATACACAAGGGAGGCATGTTTTCTGATGAGGACACCCGACGATATCGTCTACATTGGCGTCGACGACCATGCGATTGACCTGTTCGAAGGCCAGTACGCCGTTCCCAACGGCATGGCCTACAACAGCTATGTCGTGCTGGACGACAGGATTGCCGTGCTGGACACGGTGGACGCCCGCTTCACGCAGGCGTGGCTGGACAACCTTCGCGCGGCGCTCAACGGCCGCTCCCCGGACTATCTGATTGTCCAGCACATGGAGCCGGACCACTCGGCCGGCATTCGCGCGTTCGCGCAGGCGTACCCGCAGGCCGTGGTCGCCGCCTCCGCGAAGGCCTTTGCCATGATGAAAAACTACTATGGAATGGATTTTTCAGACCGACGGTCTGTTTTAACCGACGCTTCCACGCTCTCCCTGGGCCGGCATACGCTCTCCTTCCTGACCGCGCCCATGGTTCACTGGCCGGAAGTCGTCATGACCTATGACGCCCTGAGCGGCACGCTGTTTTCCGCGGACGCCTTCGGCAAGTTCGGCGCGCTGGACCGGGAAGAGCCGTGGGCCGGGGAAGCGCGCCGGTACTACATCGGCATCGTGGGCAAGTACGGCGCGCAGGTTCAGGCGCTGCTGCGCAAGGCGGCGCCGCTGGACATCCGGACCATCTGCCCGCTGCACGGCCCCGTGCTGACGCCGCCGCTGGACGCCTATCTGCGGCTGTATCAGACCTGGTCGTCGTATGCGCCGGAGGAAAAGGGCGTCGTCGTCGCCTACACGTCCGTGTACGGCCACACGGCGGAAGCGGCCTCCTGTCTGGCGGAGGCGCTCCGGGCGCGCGGATGCACGGCCGAGGTCTATGACCTGGCGCGGTGCGACATGCACGAAGCGGTCGCGGCCGCGTTCCGGTACGACCGGCTGGCGCTGGCCACCACCACCTATAACGCCGACGTATTTCCGTTTATGCGCGCCTATTTGGAGCACCTGTGCGCGCGGAAATTCCAGCGGCGCACCGTCGCCCTGATGGAAAACGGCTCCTGGGCCCCGACGGCGGCCAAGGCCATGTGCGCGATGCTGGCAGGCTGCAAGCAGCTGACCTTTGTGGAGCCGGTCGTCACGCTGTGCCCCGCGCTGAACGCGCAGGCGCGCGAGCAGATAGACGCGCTGGCCGAAGCGCTCGCGCAGGGCGGCGAAGCATAGCACGCCGTCCCGCTCCGGCCGCCGCCCCTGTGCAGGCGGCCGGCCCCTCCCCGCGGAAACACGCGGCGCATCGGCCGGCGCGTTTCAGGCGGGGCTTTTTTCTTCCATCGCCCGCGTTACCTTTTCCATGGCCGCCAGCGTCTGCGCAAGCAGGGGTTCCGGCGCCAGCCCCGGCGCGCGCAGCACCAGGCTGACGGGCTTTCGGGCGGAAAATACCAGGCGCTTATCCGCCGCCATCACCGCGCCGAACAGGCGCTGCAAATCGGGCGCGGCGCCCTCCGCAAAGCGCATGCGCACCTGCCCCGGCGTATGGCCCACCCAATCGATGCCCAGGCGGTTGCAATAGGACTTGAGCAGCGCGATATCCAACAGCAGCCCGACCTGGCGCGGCGCGTCGCCGTACCGGTCGGTAATCTCCTCCACCATATCCTCGCAGTCCTCGCGGCTGCGCACCGAAGCGATGCGCTTGTACAGCTCAATGCGCTGCGCATCGGAAGGCACGTATTCCGCGGGCAGGAACGCGTCTACCGGGTATTCCACGCGCGTTTCAATGGCGGCCGTATCGCCGATTTCTCCCCGGATTTCCCGCACGGTCTCTTCCATGAGCTTGCAGTACATGTCATATCCGACCGTGGACAGGAATCCGTGCTGCTCCGCGCCCAGCAGGTTGCCTGCGCCGCGAATTTCCAAATCGCGCATGGCGATGCGGAAGCCCGAGCCGAACGTGGTAAACTCCCGGATGGCGCGCAGGCGCTTGTCCGCGGTCTCCGAGAGCACCTTATTGGGCTGCACGGTCAAATAGGCATAGGCCAGGCGGTTGGAGCGGCCGACCCGGCCGCGCAGCTGGTACAGCTGGGAAAGGCCGAAATGGTCCGCCTCGCAGACGATGAGGGTATTGCAGTTGGGAATATCCAGGCCCGATTCAATGATGGTGGTGCACAGCAGCACGTCGTACTTTCCCTCATAAAAGTCCATCATCACGTCCTCCAGCGCGTGCTCGCGCATCTGGCCATGCCCGATGGCGATGCGCGCTTCGGGCACCAGCGCGCGCAGGCGCGCATGGAACCGCTCGATGCGCTCCACATGGTTATACAGCACATACGTCTGGCCGCCGCGCTGCATCTCGCGCAAAACGGCGTCGCGCACCAGGCCGTCCGAATACTCCTGCACATATGTCTGCACGGGGTACCGCTCCTCGGGCGGGGTTTCCAGCAGGCTCATGTCCCGGATGCCCACCATGGACATGTGCAGCGTGCGCGGGATGGGCGTGGCCGAAAGCGTCAGCACGTCCACATTCCGCCGGATGTTTTTGATGGTCTCCTTGTGCTGCACGCCGAAGCGCTGCTCCTCGTCCACGATGAGGAGGCCCAGGTCATGAAAGCGCACGTCCTTGGCCAGCATCCGATGCGTGCCGACCAGGATGTCCAGCTTGCCCTCTTCCAGGCGCTCCAGGATATCGGCCTGTTCCTGCGGCGTGCGGAAGCGGCTTATCACATCCGCGCGCACGGGAAAGCCCTCGAAGCGCTTGAGGATGGTATGAAAGTGCTGCTGCGCCAGGATGGTGGTAGGCGCGAGAATGGCGCACTGTTTGCCATCCATGATGGCCTTGAAAGCCGCGCGGAGCGCGACCTCCGTCTTGCCGTATCCCACGTCGCCGCACAGGAGGCGGTCCATGACCGTGGGCGCTTCCATGTCCGCCTTGATTTCCGCAATCGCCTGGAGCTGGTCGGGCGTCTCCTCAAAGGGGAAATTGTCCTCAAACTGGCGCTGCCAGGCGGTGTCGGGGCTGAACGCAAACCCCCGGGTCGCCTTGCGGTCGGCATAGAGCCTGACCAGGTCGAACGCCATGGTGCGCAGCGACTGCTTGACCTTTTGCTTCTGCCGCTGCCATTCGTTGCCGCCCAGCCGGTTGATGCGCGGCGGCGCGCTGTCCGAGCCGATGTAGCGCTGCACGCGGTCCATCTGGTCGGTGGGCACATAGAGCTTGTCGTTCCCCTGGTATTGAATAAACAGGTAGTCCCGCCAGAGCCCTTCGCTCTGCAGGCGCACCGTGCCCCGGTACACGCCCACGCCGTGGCTTTCATGCACCACATAATCGCCGACGGCCAGGTCCGTGAACGCGGCGATGCGTTCGCCCGCGTTGCGGCGCGTGCGCCGCTTTCGATATGCCGCGCCGTACATGTCCGCGTCCGCGACGACCGCCAGACGGATTTCCGGGTACAAAAAGCCATGGCTCAGGGAAAGCGGAAGGATGACGGCCTGCCCCGGCGGCAAGTCGTCCATCTCGCCTTCTTCCAGGCGCGCGCGCACGCCCAGCTCCTCCAGATGGTCCCGCAGCCGCGCGCCCCGCGCCGCGCCGCCGGACAGCAGCGCAATGCGCCAGCCGCCCTCGCGCCAGGTCGTTATGTCCGCGGCCAGCTCCCGGAACTGATTGTGATATGCCGTCGCGCCCGTACCTTCCAGGCGGAGAATCTCCGTGGGATGCAGTCCGCCCATCGTGCGCAGGAACGTGGACAGCAGCACCGCGCCCCGCGCGGTCAGCGCGGAAAGCAGCGCCGTGTCGTCCAGCAGAAGCTCCGACTGCGCCGGCATGGCCTCTCCCCGCTCCAGCGCGCCCTTGAACGATTCGGCAAACTCCGCAAGGCGCGCCTGGCAGACGTCGCGCAGCTTGTCCGGCTCGTCCAGCAGCACGACCGGGGACTCCAGCCAGTCTGCCAGGGTCTGGGTCTGCGGATACAGCAGCGGGACATACGCCTCCATGTTGGAAAAGCCCGCGCCCTCGCGCAGGGCTTCTATGCAGCGCCCGACGCGGGATGCCAGCTTGTCCTCCGGCGTGCCCGGCCGGAGGTTCAGCCGCGCCTTGCCGCCCAGCGCGTCCAGGCTCGGCAGCGTATCCGGCCCGTCCGCCGCGCCCGGCCCGCCCTGCGCGTCCAGGTCGGGCCATGCATCCAAGTCAGGCAGCGCATCCAGCCCGGGCAGCGCGTCCTCCGCATCCTCCGCTCCCTCGTGCGCCGGCGCGCGCGCAGGCCCGTTCCGCCGCAGCGCATTCTCCAGCGCCCGCGACAGGCTTTCCGCCGCCCACGCCGCCTGCGCCCGGTCCCCCGGCAGCAGCTCCGCCGCCGGCGGCAGCTCGCACGCGCGCAGGTTTCCGGTCGACCGCTGGGTGGAAACCTCCAGCGTGCGAATGGAGTCCACCTCGTCGTCGAACCATTCCACGCGCAGCGCGTCCGTGCCCGTGGGGGGAAACACGTCCAGAATGCCGCCACGCAGCGCGAACTGTCCGCGCGCGTCCACGCGCTCCACGCGCTCATAGCCCGCGCCGGCCAGCGCGGCGGCCACCTGCGCCATGTCCGCCCGTTGGCCCACGGAAAGGGACAGCGCGAAGGGGCGGAAGCTTTCCACGGGCATCAGGCGATGCTGCAGGGCCGCAACGGAGGTGACCACGGCGCGCGCACGGCCGCTGGCCGCCGCCCAAAGCGTTTCCGCCCGCCGGAACGTCAGCTCCCGGCTGGCGGCCGAGACATGGTACAGGGCCACCTCGCGGCCGGGCAGCAAATACACGCCCTGGCCCAGAAACTGGGTCATATCGTCGAAGCACCGTGCGGCCTGCGCGTCGTTTGCGCACACGAGCAACACGGGCCGCTCCGTGTCGCGGCACAGGGCGGCCGCCAGATGCGCTTTTTGTCCATCGGCCATGCCGAACGCCGTGACCAGCCGGCTTTCCCGCACGGCCTCGCGCAGCTTCTGATAGGCGTCCCAGCCGTCCAGCGGCGTAAAAAAGAAATCCCTCACGTATCCTCCCTGGCAGCCGCCTGCGGGCCGTTCGCATCCGCCTTGGGCGGTTTTCTGTTAAACGTGCGCATGGCCGCTTCCACGCCCTCTTCGACGAGGGTCAGCAGCGCGTCGGCGGCGGTCATATAGCCGTCAAAGGCGACCTTGCGCGCCGCCTCGTCCGGATAGTGCGACAGCACCCAGTCGGCCATCTCCCATTGCGGCGGCGGCGCGCCGATGCCCACGCGCACGCGCGGGAAGTCCTGGCGGCCCAGGCAGGAAATGATGGAGCGCATGCCGTTATGGGTGCCGGCGGAGCCGCCCGCGCGCACGCGCACGCTGCCGGGCGGCAAGTCAGCGTCGTCATAGACGACGGCCATGTCCTGCGCGGCGGGCTTGTACCAGGCGCAAAGCCGGACGACGCTTTCCCCGCTGAGGTTCATAAAGGTCTGCGGGCGCGCCAGCACCAGGCGGCGTCCCCGGTACATGCCTTCGCCCACCAGCGCACGGCCTCGAAGGCGCTGGATGCGGATGCCCATCTTCTGCGCCAGGATATCGACCACGTCAAAGCCGACGTTATGGCGCGTGTGTTCATATTCCCGGCCGGGATTGCCCAGACCCACAATCAGAAAAACGCTCATACATGCGGTTTCAAGCCGTTACAGCTTGCCTTCCTCTTTTCTTTTGTCCACCCATCCGGGCCGAACCGTCTGGCGCTGGCGCGCGATGGCCAGCGCGCCGCCGGGCACGTCCTCCGTCACGGTGGAGCCCGCCGCGATATACGCCTCGCGGCCCACGTGCACCGGCGAAACAAGGTTGACGTTGCAGCCGATAAACGCTTTGTCGTCCACCGTGGTGCGGTGTTTTTCCTTGCCGTCGTAATTGACGAAGACCACGCCGCAGCCCAGGTTGATGTCCCGGCCCAGGTCGCTGTCGCCCACATACGTCAGATGGGAAATCTTCGTGCCCTCGCCGATGGTGGCGTTTTTCAGCTCCACAAAATCGCCCACGCGGCAGCCGTCGCCCACGCGGGTTTGGGGACGGATGTAGGCGAAGGGGCCGACGGTCGCGTTCGCGCCGACCTCGCAGGAGAGCAGCACGGAGCTTTCCACCCGCGTGCCCGCCCCGACGCGCGAGGCGTCGATGCGGCAGTTGGGCAGCAGCGTGCAGCCCTCGCCGATGACCGTCCCGCCGGTCAGCGTGCAGTTGGGGTATATCACCGTGCCGGCGCCGACCGTCACGTCCGCGTCGATGTACGTGTGCGCCGGGTCTATCAGGCAGACGCCCGCTTCCATCAGCGCGCGGTTCGTGCGCTCGCGCAGCGCCGCGAGCGCCTGTGCGAGCGTGGCCGGGCTGTCCACCCGCAGCAGCGACGTTTCCGGCAGCGGCACCACGCGCACGTCCGTCCCCGCGGCCGTGCGACGGATGCAGCGCGGCATGCCCCCCGGCGCGGCGGCCGCGGACGCGCCGTCCTCCACGGCGTCCAGCAGCGCCCGCAAATCGCTCTGCGTTACCAGGGGCATGTTGGCGTCCAGCAGCAGCAGGATGTCCCCCTCCTCCTCCGGATAGGGCGCGTCTTCCGGCAGAACCGTCACCTCGTCGCAGCAGGCCGCCGCCGTTTTCCGCACGGCGGACAGCAAAAAGGGCGCGGCGATATGCGCGCCGGAGGCCCGCTCCGTCGTCTGGATGAGCGCAGTATGTTTCATGTCGTCGTCCTTTCCTTTTTTTATGTATTATACGCGCAAATCAGACTTTTAACCAGTCCCCCGGGCGCAGCTTGGCCCTTCCGCTCTGCGCGTCGGCCTCTTCGAGCACCATCAGCGGCTTGATCGCGCCGGCGTAGCGCAGGCAGGCTTCCTCCGTGCCGACCAGCATCGCCGTTCCCACCACCTCGGCGGAAAACTCGCGCATCAAATCCATCATTCCGCCCGCCGTACCGCCGCTGCGCAGCACGTCGTCCACCAGCAGCGCGCGCTGTCCCGGCTTGACCAGGCGGCGGGAGAGGGACATGGTCTTGAATTGATGGCCCGCCAGATAGCTGATATGCACGGCCGGCCCCTCGTATGCCTTGCTGCTGCGGCGTGCGATGACGACCGGCACGCTCAGGGCGTTGGCCGTCATCATGGCCAGCGGAATTCCCTGCGTTTCCATGGTCAGCACAAAATCCGGCTCCGCGTCGAAATATTCCGAGGCCAGCACGCGGCCCATCTGCCCGATGACCGCGGGGTCCGCAATCAAATCGGCCAGGTACAGCAGCCCGCCCGGCAGCACGCGGCCCGGCTCGCTGAGGCGTTCGCACAGCGACAGCACCGCGGCGTACCCCTCGGCCCGCGGCATGACGGGACGGTACCGCACGCCGCCGGAAGCCCCGGGCAGCGTCTCCAGCCGGCCCAGCGAAAAACGGTCCAGCGCCGTGCGGATGATATCCAAATCCTCGCTGACCGTCGACTTGGCCGCGCCAAAGGCGTCACAGAACGCGGCCAGCGCATGGCTCCGGTTCGGCGTTTCCGTGAGCATGCGCGTCATGGCGGCAAGGCGTTCGTTGCGGCGGATGTGTTCCATGGTTCGTCCCTCCCGGGTATTGTTCGGTTCTTGGCCGGATTGCGTGCGTTTTGGCGCATCAGTCGACCTATTATAGCGGAAACGGTTCGGAATTTCCAGCCCATATTCCGGTTTTTTCACAATTTTGTTCGTCTTTTTCGCAGGAGGGGGCGTTTCTTCCCGGGGCTTGATGGAACCGGGTCGGCGGGCGTATAATAGACGGGCAAAGAAAGGCACAGGAGGCAGCTATGGCCATTGTAATCGACGATTTCGCCGGACGGCGCGTACACATGATTGGGGTCGGCGGCAGCTCCATGTCGGGCCTGGCAGGGCTTTTGCGGCAGCGCGGCTATGAGGTCACGGGGTCGGACAACTATGATTCGTACCTGGTCGCCGCCGTGCGCAGCGCCGGCATTCCCGTGACCATCGGACACCGCGCCGAAAACGTGCACGGCGCGGACCTGGTCGTGTTCTCCGCCGCCATCGCCCCGGAAAACCCCGAACGGCAGGAGGCGCAGCGCCTGGGCATTGCGCAGATGGAGCGCTCGGTGCTGCTGGGCCAGCTGATGCGCGGCTATCGGGAGGCCGTCTGCGTCGCGGGCACGCACGGAAAAACCAGCACCACCGCGATGCTGGCGCGCGCGCTGGTGGAGTGCGGGCTCGACCCCTCCGTGCATTTGGGCGGAAGCTTTGATTTTATCGGCGGCAGCACGCGCGTGGGCGGGCATGGGGTATTTGTGGCCGAGGCCTGCGAATTTCACGCCAGCTTTCTGGAAATGCAACCCACCGTCGCGGTGGTGCTGAACGTGGAAGAAGACCACCTGGACTATTACCGCGATATCGACCACATCGCCCAGACCTTCGCGCGCTTTGTTTCGCTGGTTCCGCCGCACGGCGTCTGCGCCGTCAACGGGGATGACCCGCGCGCCCGGGCGCTGCTGGAGGGCCTGCCCTGCCGCAGAATCACCTTCGGCGTGGGCGAGCGCAACGACTGGCGGGCCGTCGGCCTGACGTATGACGAGCAGGGCCGCGCCTCCTTTGACGCCGCGTTTCGGGGAGAGGTTCGCGCCCATGTGGCGCTTCGCGTGCCGGGCGCTTTCAACGTGCTCAACGCCCTGGCCGCGCTGGCCGCGGCGGACGCGGTGGGCGCGGACGCGGCATGCGCGGCAGAAAGCCTGGGCCGGTTTGAAAACGTCCACCGCCGCTTCGAGCATACCGGCACGGTGGACGGCGTGGCGCTCTATCACGACTACGGCCATAACCCCGCGGAAATGCGCGGCGCGCTGTCGGTCGCCACGCTCCAGCCGCACAAAACGCTGTGGGCCGTGATGCAGCCGCATACCTACTCGCGCGTCAAGCGGCTGTTCGCCGATTATATCCACTGCTGCGACGCGGCGGATGAAATCCTCATCACCGACATCTACGCCGCGCGCGAGAGCGACCCCGGCGACATCCACAGCGGCATGCTGGTCGACGCCATCGCCAAGACCGGTCAGCGCGTACACTGGACGCCGACGTTTGACGATACGGAGGCCTACCTGCGCGCGCACTGGCAGCCCGGCGATTTGGTGCTGACCATGGGCTGCGGCAACATCAACGTTCTCAACGACCAGATAGCCCGCCACGGCGACGGCTGGAAGGCGTAGGCGCACAGGGGCAGGAGGCAGCGCCCATGGCCGCGGGTTTTCCGCCCGGCGGCCATGCCCGTTGCAACGCGCGGCGTTTTCCCGTTCCGGGCGCGGCGGGGCTTCGCTTGGTCGAAGCCCTGCCGCGCCCGTCTTTTACCGGCGCCAATCTGCGCTGACCAGCAGGCTTACCAGGATAAGCGCGCAGCCCGCCGCCTTGCCGGCGGGGAGCGTTTCGCCCATGAACAGCACGCCCGACGCCACGCTGGCAATCGGCTCCAGCAGCGACAGCAGCGCGGCGCGCGTCGCGCCCGTATACCGAATGCCCACCTGCAGCAGCACGCAGGCGCACACCGTAATCCCAATGGCCAGCAGGAAGGAATACAGCCAGGCCGCGGGCGTCAGCGAAACGGTCAGATTCCCGGTCGCCAGGCCGTATCCGCCGGAGAGCGCCACGCATACGGCTTCCAGATAAAACGACAGCGCAAAGTGCGGCATGCGGCCCAGCCGGCATTCCACCAGCAGCATATAGCCGCCGTAGGTCACGCCCGAAATCAGCGCCAGCGCGACGCCCTGCAGGCCCACGCTGTCCGCGCCCAGCGCAAACAGCGCCGCGCCGCCCAGGCCCAACGCCAGGCCGACGGCCTGCTTTGCGTCCAGACGGCGGCGCAGAAACACCCATGCCAGCACCGCCACGGCCAGCGGATAGACAAAATGCAGCGTCGTCGCCATGCCCACGTCGACATAGTCGTAGGAGGAGTACAGCAGAATGGTCGTGCCGCCCTTCAGCACGCCCGCCGCCGCGAGCGGGAGCGCCGCATAGCGCCCGACGCGCAGGCCGCCCGGCTGCCGAAGCGCCAGAACCAGCAGCACCGGCAGGGCCAGCAGCGAGCGCAGCAGCGTCAGGTTGACCGCGTTGCTGCCGCCCGCATACGTCCATTTGGCCATTATCGGCGTGACGCCGAAAATGAGCGCGGACAGCATGACGCACAGCGTTCCCATGCCCGCGCGGGAGCGTTCCGTCCGGTTCATGCCGTCCCCTCTCCGCTGTCTGCGGGCTTTTCCGCGCGCACCAGCAGCATCATGGGCCGCCGCATTTCCTCCTCCATGCCCGGCCGCTCCCGCCATGCCTCCGGCGGCTGCGGCTCCACCACCGCCGTTATGCGCAAGCCCGCGTCCAGCAGCCCCATCAGAATCTGCGTGAGCGTGTGGTGCTGCTTTTCCACCGTTTGCCCCAGAAACACCGTGCGGCGCGGTCCCGGGAAAAAATACCCGTCCACCGGCCAGAACGCGGAACGCCCGTCCGGCCCCGCCGCCCAGGTCTGCCCCACGCCGGCGGTAAAGACGGGATGCTCCATATTCAGCAGGAACGTTCCGCCCGGCGCAAGCGTCCGGGACACGCGGCGATACACCGTATTCAGGTCCGCCAGGTAGTGCAGCGCCAGGTTGGACAATACCAGGTCATAGGCGCTGGCCGGGTACCCGAACCGTTCCATGCCGCACAGGCGATAGGTCACGCGCGCATGCGCGTTGCGCCGGCGCGCCTGTTCCAGCATGCTCCGGCTGCTGTCCAGGCCCAGCACCGACGCGGCCCCCTGCTCCGCGCAATAGCGGCAGTGCCAGCCGTAGCCGCAGCCCAGGTCCAGCACGCGCAGGCCGCTCAGCTTCGGCAGCAGCGCCCGCATCTGCGGCCATTCGCCCGCGCCTTCCAGCCCCCGCTCGCTGCGGTCCATCCGCGCATATGCGGCGAAAAACGCCGCGTCGTCATACAATTCCGCCATGGCCTTCCTCCGTGCGCGGGGCGTCGCGCCCCGCATATCCTGCCCGAGTATCATACCGCAGCGCGCGCCGCGGTGTCAAGGCGGGCGGCAGCGCGCCGTTTCGACGCTTGACATGCATGGTATAATATTTGCGCCGGTGGTTGCGCGGCCGCGTGCCGCGCCCCGCAGGGGATGTCCGACGGTCGCAAAAGGAGATGTCGCATGGCTGAAGTGTTAATCCGCACAGACAACTGCTCGTTTGCCTACGAAGACGCGGAAAAAAAGGCGGTGCATGACGTTTCCATGCAGGTATACCGCGGAGAATTTCTGGCCGTGCTGGGCCACAACGGCTCGGGCAAGTCCACGCTGGCCAAGCTGCTCAACGCGCTGTATGTTCCCACGGAGGGCAGCGTGACCGTGCAGGGCATCGACACGCGCGAGGAGGCCCGCGTCTGGGACATCCGCCAGCAGGTGGGGATGGTGTTCCAGAACCCGGACAACCAGCTGGTGGCGACCGTGGTGGAGGAGGACGTGGCCTTCGGCCTGGAAAACCTGGGCGTTCCCACGCCGGAAATCCGCCCGCGCGTGGAGGAGGCGCTGCGCGCCGTGCGCATGGAAGCGTTCGCCAGCCATGCGCCGCACATGCTCTCCGGCG
>DVFI01000053.1 GCA_018713305.1 Candidatus Avichristensenella intestinipullorum | reverse complement strand
CACCTATATTATAGATTCGACATGCTTATCCGCTTTTCCTTATGAAAAAAAGACCGTTGACTTGGTTTTGTCAACGGTCTGAAGCCTTGCGCAGCAAGGTTTCCCTGCGCGTTTCCCCGGCCGCGCCCCCAGGCGCAGGGGAAACGTGTCCTGTCGACAAAGGCCGGCACAGACGGCCTTTGTCGACAAACGAAAGGCCGTCGACAAGGCTTTGTCGACGGCCTGAGCGCGGGGCCCGAAGGCCCCGCGCCCGTTCGGGAGGAGATTTTTATTCGTGCTTGCAAGCAGTGCAGCCGGAACAGTCTCCGCAGCAGCCGCCCCGGTGCTGCAATTTGTCACGGATCATTTTCCAGATGATTGCAATGACCGCCACGGCCAGCAAGCCGCCCACGATCCATGTTGCCATCTTTCCACACTCCTTTCTTACACCCGCGCTTTACGCGCTCACCTTCACCTGTCGGGTCAAGCGGTTTTCGTCATACCGATTCGGGCGCACCACCAGATATACTAGCACACCCAGGACCACCAGCGCAACCGCGCTGGCCACCGTGAAGCTTCCGCCCAGGAACAGCAGGCCCAGCTGGTAGAGGACGAATGCCACCGCGTAGGCAAACACGCACTGATAGCCGATGGCGAACCAGGTCCATTTGCCGTTGTTCATCTCGCGCTTGATGGCGCCGATGGCCGCGAAGCAGGGCGCGCACAGCAGGTTGAAGATGAGGTATGCGTAAGCCGCCAGCCGTCCATGCCCGCCGCTGCTCTCGTGGAACGCGGCCGCAATCGGCGTCAGGCCGGACTCAATTTCCTCATCGGACCCTTCCTCCAGCAGGCCCGCCGCCGCGTCCTCTCCTTCTTCGTCTACCACGCCATAGAGCACGCCAAACGTGCTGACCACTTCTTCCTTGGCCACCAGGCCCATGACCGTGGCGACCGTGGACTGCCAGTTACCAAAGCCCAGCGGCTCGAACACCGGCGCCGCGACGGAGCCGATGCGGCCCAGCAGGCTGTGGTCCATATCTTCCACCGCGCCGAACACGCTCGGCGCATCCTCCGCCGCGTCCGCAACCTCCACGGTCTGCGCGGCATCTTCTGCCACAGCGGCGGCTTCACTCGTTTCAGGGGCCCAGCCATAGTTTGACGTAAACCAGATGAAAATGCTGGAAACGAGAATCACGGTGCCCGCGCGCCTGATGAAGCTCCAGCCGCGCTCCCACATGCTGCGCAGCACGTTGCCGGCGGAAGGCGCATGGTAAGCGGGCAGCTCCATGACAAACGGCGCCGGATCGCCCGCAAACATGCGGGTCTTCTTCAGCAGGATGCCGCTGACGACGACCGCAGCCAAGCCGATAAAATACGCCGAAGCCATCACCCACCAGCTGTTATGGAACAGCGCGCCCGCAATCAGCGCCACAATCGGCATTTTGGCGCCGCAGGGGATGAAGGTGGTGGTCATAATGGTCATTTTGCGGTCGCGGTCGCTTTCAATGGTACGGGACGCCATCACGCCCGGCACGCCGCAGCCGGTGCCGATGAGCATGGGGATAAAGCTCTTGCCCGACAGGCCGAACTTGCGGAACACGCGGTCCATGATGAACGCCACGCGCGCCATGTAGCCGACGTCCTCCAGGATGGCCAGCAGGATGAACAGCACGAGCATCTGCGGCACAAAGCCCAGCACCGCGCCCACGCCGCCGATGATGCCTTCGCCGATGAGCCCGACCAGCCAGTCCGCCGTACCGATGCTCTCCAGCCAGGCCATGGCCGGCTCCTGAATCCAGACGGCCACCAGCGTGTCGTTGGTGAAATCGGTCAGGATGGTGCCCACGCTCGTCCAGGAAATATAATAGACCAGGAACATGACCACCACGAAAATCGGCAGGGCCAGCCAGCGGTTGGTGACCACGCGGTCGATTTTGTCGGAGGTGGTCAGCGAGCCCTTGGGGCGGCCTTTCTTGACGCAGCTTTCCACCAGGCGGGCGATGTAGGCGTAGCGCTGGTTGGTGATGATGGACTCGGCGTCGTCGTCCATCTCCTGCTCGCAGGCGCGGATGGTCTCCTCAATGGCGTCGCGGATGCCCTGCGGCAGATGGAGCGATTCGGTGATTTTCTCGTCCCGCTCAAAGAGCTTGATGGCATACCAGCGCGCCAGATTGTCCTCGACGATGCCGCCCGGATGCACCTCGCCGCCCTCGTGATGGTGATGCGGCTGTTCCTGGCCGTCGCGGTGGGTAATCAGGTCCTCAATGTGCGCCAGCGCGTGCTCCACGCTGCCGGCAAACACATGCGGCGGTTCGGTCGCCGGCTTCTTGGCGGCGATTTCGGCGGCCTTGCGCGCCACCTCCCGGCTGCCCAGGCTCTTGAGCGCGGACGTTTCAATCACCTCGCAGCCCAGCGCCTCCCCGAGCTTTTTCAGCTGGATAACGTCGCCGTTTTTGCGGGTGATGTCAATCATGTTCAGCGCGATAATCATCGGAATCCCCAGCTCCGCCAGCTGCGTGGTCAGATAGAGATTGCGCTCGATGTTCGTCGCGTCCACAATGTTGATAATGGCGTCCGGCTTTTCCTGCACCAGGTAGTTGCGCGCCACAACCTCTTCCAGCGTATACGGCGAAAGGCTATAGATGCCCGGAAGGTCCTGAATAATGATGTCCTTGGTTCCCTTGAGCCTGCCCTCTTTTTTCTCCACCGTCACGCCCGGCCAGTTGCCAACGAACTGGTTGGCGCCCGTCAGGTCGTTGAACATGGTCGTCTTGCCGCTGTTGGGATTGCCCGCCAGCGCAATCTTGATTGCCATCCTTCGTCCCTCCTCGTGTGATTCGTCAACGCCGGGCGTTGACCCAGCAGACCGCACCCCTGTCATTCTACCTCGATAAGCTCCGCGTCCCCCTTGCGCACGGACAGCTCGTACCCGCGAACCGTCAGCTCCATCGGGTCGCCCAATGGGGCCACCTTGCGCACCCGCACTTCCGTTCCCCGGGTCAGCCCCATGTCCATGATTCTCCGCTTCGTGGCCCCCTCGCCATGCAGCTTCTTAATCACGGCGCTCTCCCCGATTTTGACCTGGCGCAGCGTCTTCATTTCCCTCATCCTTCCCTTCCTGCTTTTGCTTCCTGAACACCGGCTCCCGGTTCGGGCCGGCAGCCTTCGTTTTCTACACCATAATGCGCATGGCCATGGCCTTGTCCAGCGCAATCCGGCAATCCTTGACGGACAGAATCATGTTTCCCCCCAGCTCGTTGACCACGGTGACCCGCTCTCCTACCACAAAGCCCATTTCCGCCAAATGCAGACGTACCTTGTCCGTGCCGGTAATTTTGACAATCGTGTGCGTATCGCCCACACTTGCCAAACCCAACGGCATCATGCCATCTCTCGCCCCTTTCGTTAGAATCAGCTAACTCAAGGGTTGAAGAAAGGAGTTAGCGTTATCTAACCCTTGAATCAAATGGAGTTTACCATAATAAAACGCTTCTGTCAAGACGCCTGCCGAACACTTTTTCGTCCGGAAGAGCGCATCGCTTGCAATCGCCCTGCAAACGTGCTACGATGAACAAAATGATACGAAGAAAGAGAGCGGCTATTATGAAAATACGCAAGTCGGCGGAGGATTATCTGGAGATGATCCTGATGCTCCGGGAGCAGAAAGGAATTGTGCGGTCCATCGACATCGCCACGGCGCTTTCCGTGACCAAGCCTTCGGTGAGCTTCGCCATGAAGCAGCTGCGGGAAAACGGCTATATCCTCATGGACGAAAACAACTTTATCACCCTGACCGAGAGCGGCCAGGAGATTGCGCAGCGCATATACGACCGCCATCAGACGCTGACCCGCCTTCTGATTCGGCTGGGCGTATCCCCGGCGCAGGCGCGCGAGGACGCGTGCAAAATCGAACACGATATTTCCTCCGAGACGTTCGAGGCCATCCGGAAGCACGAGGCGCAGCGCAGCCCGGCCCAGGACGGCGCGCCGGACGGGCCCGGGGCTTAAGCCGCGCCCCCCCCCGGTTTGTTTCCTGCGCCCATTGCCGGGCGCGCCCGCGCCGCAGGCCACCGCCTGCGCAGATTGACAGGACCGTATCGCAAGCGCCCGGCGCGCCGCACGGAAACGGCGCCCGGGCGTCGTTTTGCCTCTACAGCCGTTTGAGCACCAGCACGCCTTTGCCGGGTTTGGCTTCTTCCATGCCGGGATTCAGGCGGGCGATGCTCTCGGGCGTCACCCGCAGCCGTTTGGCGATGTCCCACAGGGTTTCGCCCGCCTGCGGCCAGACCATGGCCAGGCCGCCCGTTTCCGCCTCCGCCGGCCGCATCTGCACGCCCACGGGCAGCGCGACGGATTGCGTCTGCACCGCGTCGGCATCCATTTCCATTCGATACTTCAGTTCAATCCGATCCGCTGCGATGCCGTCGGCATGGACCTCGCCGGCCGTCATGCGCACCACGGCGTCCTGCGGCAGGCTGCCCTGAAAGGCGATGCGGAACGGGATTTCCTCCCGGACGCCGACGGGCGCGCCCCCGGGCGCGGGCGCATAGACCACCTGCGCGTCCAGCAGCCCTTCCACGACCGTGCGGCCGCCCACCTGTTCGGCGGACACCATGGCCGGCTTGAGCAGCGCCGCCAGCACATGGCCGACCGGCTGCGCGCCCGCGGGCAGCGCCATGACCAGCTTGTCGTTTTCCGCGGCCGTCGTGTGCTGTGCGCCTGCCACGCAGGCGACGGGCCGCGCGTCCAGGGACAGCATATCGCCGCAGAGCGTATAGGCGTCCCGCAGCGTGGTCAGCTCCTCCTGGCGGAAGGATTCCGCCGCCACGTCCAGCACCGTCTCCGTGCGCAGAATGCGCGTGCCGTCTCCCGCGTCCACGGAGGAGGCCACCACATCCTGTACCTGTACCCGGGCGCGCAAATCGTCGCCCGGCTCGCCGTCCAACGCGACGGACTGTTCAAAGGGAAACACATGGCGGCTCACCACCAGCGCGCCGTCCTCGCCCTGGCCCGCATGAAAGACCTCCAGCGTCACGTCGCCCTCCACGCTGGCGCGGCCCTCGCCGCCGGATACGCTGCGCACATAGGGCGCGGCGCGCGCATACAGCGTTTCGCCAACGGCGGGCGAAGCCGGCAGTTCGAATTCTTCGCGCAGCAGCGCCGAGGCGCTGCCGGACGCGGCATGCCGCAAAACGCGGCAGGTCTCCTCGCGCGTCTGCAGGCCCTGCACGCCGCGCACGCCCGTGACCATTTCCACCTGTTCCGGCGCAAACACGCACGCGTTGACATCCACCTGCGCGCGCAGGCGCATGCGGCCGCTGACGGGCTGCGCCACGGCCCCCTGCACATCGCCGACCACCTTCGGGCGCATGCCCGGCGTTACGCCTTCCATGTGCATCATATGGCTGAAGGCGCAGTTGGCCTCCAGCACGCGCACCGCGTCGTCGCCCTGGCGATAGAGCACCTGAAAGACCACCGCGCCGTCCAGGGCCAGTCTGTCCGTCTGCGGCTCCACGCCGGAGACCACCAGGCGCGCCTCACAGCCCAGCACCGCGGCTTCCTCGCGGATCCCGCCGGGGAGCGCGACCTCGCCCTCGACCAGCGTCTGTTCCGCCGTCCGCGCCGCCAGCCGTTCAATCTCCACGCTTTGGCGCAAAATGGTTTCCTCCATCCCTTTCATCCTCCCCGTCGGGTGATTCCTGTCCACCCTATGAGCAGGCGAAAGCGAATATGTCACGCCGTGCGTTCCAGGTTCAGTTTATCCGCCACCAGCGCGATGAACTCGCCGTTTGTCGGCTTGTTGTCCAGCGTGCAGACATTGGAGCCGAACTCCCGATTGATTTCCTCGATGCGGCCGCGGCCCCAGGCCACCTCGATGGCGTGGCGAATGGCCCGCTCGACCTTGCTGGACGTCGTGTTGAAGCGGTGGGCGATGCCCGGATAGAGCTCCTTGGTGATGCGGTTAATCATATCGGGCGAATCCATGACCATTTTCACGGCCTCCCGCAGAAACTGATAGCCCTTGATATGCGCCGGGATGCCGATGCTCAGGAACATTGTCGCAATGCGCTCGTCAATCGGCTTCGGCCGCCCCGCCGTCACGGGAACGCCGCCGGGCGCCGGCAGATGTCTGGCGCCCGCCGTTTCCACGATGCGCTGGTGCAGCAATTCAAAATCAAAGGGTTTTACCATATAATAGCGCACGCCCAAATCGATGGCGCGGCGCACGAAATCCTCGCGGCACAGCGCGGTCAGCGCAATCACCTCGGGCTTTTCTCCGGGCTTCTTTTGGCGCATGCGGGAGAGCAGTTCAAATCCGTCCATCTGCGGCATGATCATGTCCAGCAGCATCACATCCGCTTCCGTTTCCGCCAGCATATTCCACGCCTCGGCGCCGTTGGACGCCGTCGCGACGACCTCCATATCCTCCTGTGACGCAAAATAATCGCCGATCATGCGGCGCAGATCTGCGTTGTCTTCCACAATCATCAGCTTAATCGGTTCCATGTCCTCGCTCCCCTTTGTCGTTTTTTGTCGCATATTCCAATTTGGATTATGATAGTTACATTATAGCATATCATCGTCTCGATTGGAAGCATTATGTTAAATTTTCCTGGCAATATCTTTCAAAATACTTCTATCGGAAGTTTTACGCGCCGGTGGACACCGTATTTTCCCGCAAAAAAGGAGCGCCCCAAGCGGGCGCTCTGCTTATCGACGAAGAGGGCACACTTCTGCGGGGATGCAGGAAGGGGCGGCAAGCCCCTTCCTATGCCATCCGCAGCGACAAACCCCTTTGGGGAGGCTTGGAGGGCCGAAGCCCTCCAAATGCAATCCGAACCCGGCGACATGTGCGGCGGGTTCGGAAATCTTGCGCAGCAAGGTTTCCCTGCACGTTTCCCCGGCCGCGCCCCCAGGCGCAGGGGAAACGTGTCCTGGCGGAAAAGGCCGGCAGCGCTGGCCTTTTTCGACAAGCAGGAGCGGCTGCAAGCCGCTTCCGCTATCATGTTCCGCCCGTGCGCTTCGCGCACAGGAACATGATGTTCCCTTCGCTGCAAGGCTGACGGAGCAGCCTTGCAGCGAAAGACCGTCGACTTGTCGACGGTCTGAACGGGCCGTGCCCGTCTTTCCCGTTTCGGGGCGGAGGAAAAAATTTTTTCAAAACGCCACAACGCTTTCGCCGTCTCGTTCGTTCTAAGGGTGAGAACGCAAGGGAAGGAGGACGGAGCATGGTAGAAGCGCTCTATACCCTGCACAGGGAGCCGCTGCGCCGCTATTGCGCCGCCCTCTGCAAAAGCGACGCGACGGCGGAAGACCTGCTGCAGGAGGTTTTCGTCCGCGCGCTCTGCCATGAGGACGCCCTTGCGCCGCTGGACGAAAAGCAGCGCCGCGCGTGGCTCTACAAAACCGCGCGCAATCTCTTTTTCGACCACGTCCGGCACAGCGCCATGGCCCGCGACAAGCAGGCGATGCTCGCCGGCGCCGGGCGGGAGGAAACGGGGCTGGAAACGCTGGAGGCCGGCCTGCTGCTGGCCTGTCTTCCGTATGACCTGCGCGTCCTGATGCAGCAGCGCTATCTGGAGGGCTACCGCGCGACGGAGCTTGCGGAGCTGTACGGCCTGCCGCCTTCCACCATCCGCGGCAAGCTGCGGCAGGCCCGGCTGCTTCTGCAGCAGGCGCTGCGGGAAAAGCCGTGAAAGGAGATTGTATCAATATGAAAATAGCTCCCTGGCGCCATGTGCCGTTTGTGCCCGGTCTTCCCGCGGGGCATTTCAGGGTGCGCTCGCTGCTCCGGCGCTATCCGATGGCGGCCAGCTATGCCGACGACTTATACCTGGATACCCGCTGTCTGCCGCCCCCGCCCTATCGGCTCTGACGCGGCAGGCCGCCCAAGCCTTGTATCGGCGCGCCGCCGAACCGGAAAGCCAACGAACGCCATAAATAGAAAGGAGATTTCATCATGAACAAACTCATCATCAATTGCGGCCTGTGCGATTTGCGCCATGTAAGCGAGGAGAGCCTGCAGGCATACGAATCCGTCGTCATCAACTGCGCGACGGCCGTCGTCACGCGCGAATCGCAGGATGTCCTGCACCGCTTCCCGGTGCAAATCAATGCCGGCGACATCCTGCAGGTACCCGCAGGGCAGGACGTCATCCGCCTTCAGTCCCACAACGGCTCCCATACCCTGGACGGCTCCGCCGCGCCGGACGGTCTGACGTTCCTGATGGTCAACGGAAAGCTCATCATCGGCGAGGACGCGCTGGAGGCGGCGCGGCAGTATTACCGCATTCAGGTCAACGGCAAAACCATTCTGCCGCGCAGCTTTACCGGCCAGCTGACCAACCTTTCCGTCAACGGCAAGACGGTCGCCTATCCGGACGGCGCGGCGCTGCTGAAGGACACCGCGGTCATCGACCGCTTCTTCCCGCTGCGCGCGCTGGGCAGGCTGTATTATGCCGCCAGCCGGCTTGTCTTCTTGGACGCTGACTTGGACGTGCAGGCGCTGGCGGAAAAGGGCGTGCGCTTTGAATCGCCGAAGGTCGTTGTCGCGGCGTCCCTGTGCGAGCGCCTGCTCCCCCTGCTGGACGACCAGGCGGAAATCGCTGTTGTCGAGGACGGGACAGCCTTTGTGGCGGACGATACGGAGCTGGACGACGCCGTCCTGCGCCGCTACGGCACGCGGCTGTACGTCAACGGCGACCTGAGCCTGAACCAGCGCAGCCGCGACGCGCTCGCCAAGCTGGAAAAGCTCTATGTCACCGGAGCCGTGCGCCTGCCGCGGGACCTTCAGGAAGCCTTCAGCGCGGTGGACGCGGAGTACGGTTCGCTGCGGATTATCCGCCCGTTCGAGCATGCCATCCGCGAATCGGTCCGGGCGAAGGTGGACAGGGCGCTGCTGGAGAAGTATCCGGGCGGCCTGCTCGTCGAGCAATGTGCCAACCTGTGCATCGCCGAGGATGTTCCGCCGGAGATGATTCTGGAGCGCCTGGTTCTGCAAGAATGCGCGCGGGTCCGCTGCTCGCCCGAGCAGGAAAGCGCGGTGGCGGCTGCCGGCAGTGAAATCGGCTGCATTGTGACCTCCGACGAGGAGGAAGCGGCGCAGAGCCTGCCCGGCCTGCCCGCAGAAAGCGCCCATGTCGTCAACGCGGCGACCTATGTCTGGTGACAATCTCCCAAGGCGGCGAACGCGCCTGGGCGGCATCCAAGCAGGCGGGTCGAAGGCCCGCCCCGACTTGCCAAAAAAGGTCAGCTGCGACGGTCTTTCGCTGCAAGGCTGTTTCTCAGCCTTGCAGCGAAGGGAACATCATGTTCCTGTGCGCGAAGCGCACGGGCGGAACATGATAGCGGAAGCGGCTTGCAGCCCCTTCCTGCATCCCCGCAGATTTGTCAATACGCTGCGCCTTGCCGCGCAAGGCTTCCGAACCCGCCGCGCGCCCGCGCGGCGCTTACCAGTGTGCCAGCAGCGCTTCCGGCAGTATTTCAAAGACCGCCTCGCGCAGGGACACGATTTCCCCGTCCACGTTCACGCGCATATTCTCCGCGCGGATGCACACGCGCTCCAGCCGTCCATGCACTGCCCCGGGAATGGACAGCACCTTGCCGGTCAGCAGCTTGACCAGCTGCAGGGGCATGCGCCAGCGGGGCATGGCGTCAATGGTGAGCATGTCCAGCTTGCCGTCGTCCGGGCAGGCCAGCGGGGCGATTTGGATGCCGCCGCCGATAAAGCGGCCGTTGGCAATGGAAAAGACGAGCAGCGGCTTGCGCAGGGTGGTCTCCGCGGTCTGGATGCACGCATCGATGGAACGGAAGGAAAAAAGCGCGCGAAGCACGCCCCACAGATAGGGCAGCAGGCCCTGCACATACTTTTTCGCCCGCTGCGCATAGTCCAGCACGCATACGTCAAAGCCCGTGCCGCATGCGTTGAGGAACAGCTCGCCGTTGACGGTTCCGGCGTCCATACGGCGCGGCGGATGGCTCAGAATGTGTTCCAGCGCCTCCATGGGCTTTTGCGGAACGCCCAGGGTTTTGACCATGTCGTTGCCCGTGCCCGCGGGGATGATGCCCAGCGCGGCTTCCGTGCCCAGCAGCCCGCGCGCGGTTTCCAGCACCGTGCCGTCGCCGCCGACGGCGAGCACGGAATCGGCCCCGGCCTCGGCGGCCCGGCGCGCCAGGAGGGTGGCATGGCCTGCATATTCGGTCGTGCAGCTGTCGTGTTGGATGTTCTTCTCGGAGAGAACCCGAAGAATCTGCGCGCCTATGCGCTGCGCCCGGCCATTTCCGGCAATGGGATTGATAAGAACCTGAAGCATGGGTGTTTCACTCGCTTTGACTTTACGGATTCGGCAAAAACCGCTATACTCTATTATAGAGGAAATCATTCCGGGAATCAAGGAGTCAGCGTATGGAGAACAGACAGCGGATTCTGGAGACGCTCGACAGCTGGGGCGTGGCGTACAGGCTGATTACCCACGAGGCGGTGTATACCATTGCCGACTGCCTGCGCTTGGAGGGCATTGACTGGAGCGTGACGGAAGTCCCCAAAAACGTTTTTTTGTGCAACCGGCAGCAGACTTCGTACTATCTGGCGCTGCTGCGGCATGACCTCCCCTTCCGCACGGCCGTCGTCAGCCGCGCGCTGGGCGTGTCGCGCCTGAGCTTTGCGCCGGAGGACAGGCTGCCCGCGCTGCTGGGCCTGGAGGCGGGCGCGGTCAGCCCGCTGGGGCTGCTGTTCGACGAACAAAAGCAGGTGACGCTGGCAATGGACGAGGGCCTGCGCGCCTTTCCGTACTGGGCCATGCATCCCTGCGACAATACGGCCACGGTCGTGCTGCGCCGGCAGGACCTGCTGGAAGGCTATTTGCGCCGTCTGGGGCGCATACCCATCTGGATACAAGCGGAAGGAGAGATGCGCGCATGAAGCTGACGTGGTTGGGACATTCCTGTTTTCGGGTGGAATACGACGATTATGCCATCGTCCTGGACCCTTATGCGCCCGGTTCCGTGCCGGGGCTGGCGCCGCTGGACGTGGAGGCGGACGAAGTGCTCTGCAGCCATGAGCACGGCGATCACGGGTACCGCGCGGCCGTGCGCCTGCGCCCGGCGCGCAGGCCGTCGCCCTTTTCCGTCACGCGCGTGGCCAGCGCCCACGACGACCGCGGCGGCAGCTTGCGCGGCCCGAATACCGTGCATGTCCTGGAGGCGGGCGGCGTGCGCGCGGCACATCTGGGCGATTTGGGCTGCCTGCTGAACGAGGCGCAGGCCCGCGCCATCGGTCCGCTGGACGCGCTGATGCTTCCCGTGGGCGGCCACTACACCATCGACGCCCGGCAGGCCCGCGCGGTCGCCGACCTTCTCGCGCCCCGTACCGTCCTGCCCATGCACTACCGCACGGAGGCGTTCGGCTTTGACGTGCTGGCCCCGCTGGAGGAATGCCTGCCCCATTTTGACAATGTCCTGCGCCTGGACGAAAACAGCCTGTCGCTCGTCCCCGGCATGCCGCGCCAGACCGTCGTGCTCGCGTACCGGCCCTGAGCGCGGACGGCAAAATCGCACCGGCGGCTGCATAAAAAATAATGCAAAAAAATGGTTGATTTATTTTATGCGATATGGTAAAATACGGTATATTGAGGGGGTGAGGCGGACAAGCAGGATGTTGCCTTCGTGCCAACCGGACCGACCGACGTTTGGACGCATCGATCGATTGACAGGAGGAATAGACTTATGAAAAAAGGGATAGCTATTCTGTTTTCAGTGTTGTTCTTAGTAACAATATGTTGCACAACATTGGCATCGGGTATGTATGAATGCCCTGAGACTGGCGGTTGTGGTCGCACAGGTCCCGTTCGCCCGAGGGCATATTCCCATACAGAGCGTGTCGGGTATTTCTGTGATCGCGCTGAGGGTTGCCTTCGTATGGTTGTAACAGAATATAGCTATGGCGGAGGATGTTCCTATTGCCACTATGATAACACATACGAAGTAGAGCATGCTTATGCATACCATACGCTCTGTGGTTCTCCGGAAGAAGAAATCAACAGTCTTGAGGATCCTTTGCTGTAAATCTGTCAATCGATGAGAAAGCATGAAACAAAAATGAACGTTTTTCAGAGGGGGAAAACGAACATGAAGAAAATGCTCATCATCCTATTGTTGTTGTGTTTCGTCCTGCCGACCGCCCAGGCAGCCGAGGGGGAAAAGGTGCTGCGGGTGCCGGCGGATGTTTCCTTTGTTTCCGAAGAAGACGAGACGGCGTTCCGCGCGGCCATCGAAGCGGCGTTCGCGCAGCGCCAGCCGGACGTGCAGCTTCAATGGGTCGAGGCGCACGGCGACACCGATGTGATTGCCGCGGGCAGCGGGCTGTACACCGTCGAGGTGAACGGGGAGAGGACCAACAGCCTCGCCGTGCTCGAGCCGCTGCTGTTCAACCTGGCGGAGGATGAGGAAATCGCCGCCAACCTGGCCCATTTTGTCGGGCTTTCCGCCGTCTATGGCGACGGCGAGGGCGCGGTGTACTACCTGCCCTGGTCGGTGACGCAAAGCCCGTGGCGCATCCGGTACAGCCCGTCGGCAACGACGGACGACCCGCTTGGCGAGGAACTGATGACCGCCCTGGAATGGGACGGCCCCGAAGAGGGATGGCTCTGGGCGGACTTTTTCGACCTGTGCGACCGGCTTGAGGCGTATAACGCGCAGGCCGGAACGGACTATGCCGTCTTTGCCGCCTCCCATGCGCAGCCCGCGCTGCTTCGGCAGGCCCTGGCGCGCGACGGCGAGGCCGTAGACGAGACCACCGTGGCGCTGGCCGAGCGCTGGCGCGCGGCGGCCGGGGCGGGCCTGCTGCTGCAATCGGAAAACGGCGATGCCTCCGACCTGGAGCCGCTTGCGCTGCTGAGCCAGACGCCGCTGGGATACGGCGAGTTCACCGGCACGATATCGCGCCATGTGCCCGCCCCGGCCTTTGCCGAGGGCGAGACGGTGTACCTGCCCATGGACACCGCCGGACTGGCGGTCCTGAAGGACTCGCCCAAGCTGGACTGGGCCCTGGATTTCCTGGCCTGTCTGACCGACCCGCAATTCCATGCCTCGTTTGCCGGCGAGCACCGGCGCGTGCTGGATTTGGGCTATCTGCTCCGGGACGCGCAGGACGTGCTCAATACCCAGACGCTTACCATCGTCCATGAGGACGACCTGGAAGCCTGGCAGGCCTGCTTTGCGCTCGCCCGCGGCTGGCATATCCTGGAGGATTTGCAGGCAACACAAGAAGCGCTGGCGCTGTAAAGCGCGGCCATATCCCAAAGCGGGCTTCGGCCCGCTTTTTGTTTGTCGACGGTCTTTCGCTGCAAGGCTGTTTCTCAGCCTTGCAGCGAAGGGAACATCATGTTCCTGTGCGCGAAGCGCACGGCCGGAACATGATAGCGGAAGCGGCTTGCAGCCGCTCCAGCTTGTCGGAA
>DVFI01000052.1 GCA_018713305.1 Candidatus Avichristensenella intestinipullorum | reverse complement strand
GACAGGAGCCTTTTACGCATCGTCATCGTTATTCACCGGCGCGTGCGCGCACACGCCCCTTGCAGGTCCTTTCTTGGATGGATTTCCCATCGCCGGGTATGGGCGCCGCAGCGTTGAGAGGATGGGGTCTGGCCGGCAGGCAAGGCGCAGGCGTTTCCGGCCGGCGCAGAAGCCGGCCGGAAACGTCCGGGGGTCATTCCGCCGCGGTTTCGTTGGCGGCGAATTCAATCCCGTACAGCAGGCTGCGGCAGAAGTCATCGTCCGCCTCGGTCTGCTCGGAATAGTCGTCATGGTGCTGGATGAGCTCCACGAAGTAGCCCTGATAGATGGTGAAAAGGGAATCCACGTCCGATTCCTCGTTGGAGCTGACGAACAGGTAGAGGTTGCCCTCGGGGCTGGTTTCGGTGGCAAAGACGGGGTCCTCATACTGCGCTCCCGCGAGCGCGCGCAGCTCGTCCAGCTCCTCCTCGCTCAAATCGGCCATCGACCGGCCTGCGTACAGCTCGGAGGGCGCGATGCAGATGACCACGTCGGCGTACTCCTCGCTGTGGATGGTCGCACGGACCACGGTGGCGGGAGCGTCCGCGTCAAATTCTATCTCCAGCGCCCCGTTGCAGGTCAGCGTGATGAGGACGGGGCTGTCGGGCTGGGTCAGGGGCAGGGTGAGCTCGACCGTTTCAATGGTTTCGGCCTGCGCGCAGGCAAGGCCAAGGAGGAGCGATACCGCAAGGGAAACAATAAGCAGCTTTTTCATCATCAGGATCCCTCCCCGCCAAAGCTGAGTATCGTCAGGAACTGCTTCATCATAAAGCCGCAGATGTTGCGCGAGGCGTCGTACACCTGGCACCATGTGCCGTTGTCCGCAATGACCTGCAGCGTGTCGCCGGAATAGTAGACCTCATGCACGGCCGTGGACTTGGAGGGCGCCCAGCGCATGTTGACATAGCCCGAGGGGGTGGAGGGCTTCACGGACGCGGTGTAGTAGGTGGGAATGAAGTCCTTGTACGAGATGGACGAGGACGAGCCGCCTCCCGTGCTTCCGCCGCTGGAGGGGCGCGTGCCGCTGAGATAGCGCGTCATGACGTAGCCTGTCTGGCCGTTGTATTCGACCAGGGCCCACGTGTCGCCCTCCAGGAACTGGTAGACCGTGACCTCTGCCCGGTAGGGGATGGAGGCGATGATGTTGTCGCCCATGTAGCAGGCGCTGCGCATGTTCAGCGTTTTGTGGTTCGCGGTGTCCACATAGAAGATGTTCGTGCTTGCAAGGGCGAACACCGGGGTGCACAGCATGGCAGCCATCATGAGGGCAAGCAGGAAAGAAATCCATTTTCTTTTCATGGTACCAGCACTCCTTTGTCAAGATTGAGGGCGGCTGCTTCAGCTTTCGCCGGTCAGGAAGGTGGTGGATACAATGGTAACCTTCAAATCGGCGTCGACAGACACGTCATACTCCAGAGAATAGACGGGCGCCTCATCCTCCCACGAGCGGGCGTAGACGAACGTGACGGTCGTGTACCCTTCGGCCACGCCGACCAGTTCGAAGCGGGAATAGCCGCCCGCGCCGACCACGGCCTCGTCCGTTTCGTCCGTGGCAAACCCGTCGTCCACGACCGACACAATGCTCTCGTCCTCAATCTGCGCCACCCAGGTGTAGCCGGTGGTGGGGTTGCCAGCAAGGATGATCGCCGGGTTCTGCGGCGCGTTGCCGTTTTCCTCCGCGCATGCCGGGAACGTCACGGCTGCCACAAGCAGCGCCAGCGCGCAGATAAGACCCATAAAACGTGTTTTTTTCATGTGTATCCTCCTGTTAGTAAGTAGTGGGGAACTCCGACCGTCGGTCGCGGCTGCGCGGCGCAGCCGCGATAACGTGTCGCGTTGCCTTACATTTATTCTTATCGCAAACCGGAAGCAGATTCCTAACAGAAAAACGAGAAATTTTGTGCTTTGGGCGGCCCGGCGAAGAGGGCCCATGGGACGGGAGATGCTGCGGCCTTGGGCCTCCGTCCCGGGCGGAAGGCGGACGCGGCGTTTCCGGAGCGCATCACGGAAAAGCGCGGGGTATACGCTCCGCGTTCAGGCGCAGGCTTATCTGCCCCGCATGCGGGAAAACGGGCATGTGCAGACGCCGCGTCACCCGATAAGCGCGCCGGCCGGCCATGGATGCAGGCGGGCGCGCCGGCAGCGCCGCGCCCCGATCGCAAACGAACCGCGCAGCCGTTCACGCCGTGCGGTTCGTTTTTTGCGCCCCATTCGCCCTGCCGCCGAAAAACGATGGCGCGCCGGAAGCGCGCCACGGCCCTTATGGGGCAAACGCAATATCGACATCGCCGTTGTTGCAGGACACGTTCAGCTGCTTTTCGCCGCCGTCCTGGGTGGACAGGTTGCTGTCTCCCTTCTTCACCTCGGCCTGGATGGCGAAGTCGTCATCGCTTCCCGCAATGACGCCGGAGATGCCTCCGTTCTTGGCGGTCAGGCTCAGACTGTCGCCCACCTGCAGGCGTTCAAAGGCGATATCGCCTCCGTTGCTGGCGAGGCTTATGCTTCCCGTCACCGCCAGCGCGGACAGCGAAACGTCCCCGTTCGTCGTGGAGAGCGAGATGTTCTCCAGGAGGGCGTCCGGGATTTGCAGCGAGATGTTGCGAACGGAGGCGGGCGGCTTGGCTCCGATGTAATCCGTCCAGTCCTTGCCGCTTGCGCTCGTCATGGTCAGCACATGGTCGTCGGAGACGGCGATGTCGTACCACTCCTTGTCGCTTTCAAAATAGGCGATATGGATTTGCCCGTCCTCGGACGGCGACACGTCGATTTGCCTGTCCCGCACGTCCAGGCGGATTTCCCGGACCTGCGCGTCCGCCGTATAGCTCTTTTGCACAAACGCTTCTCCGTCCGCCGAGCAGCCCGTCAGGAGCGCCGCGCAGGCCATGGCGCAGGCGAGGAACGCGGCAGGCCGCCGCAAAGCATGGCTGCGGCGCGGGGCAGAAAACTTCGGAACGCGCGCCCGAAGCGGCCGGCGCGCGCGGCTTTTTTCGCCAGAACGCCGGGCCTCCGCGCCCGAAACCTGCTCCAGGCGGACGCGCACGCCGTCGGCTTGGATGTCGCCGGGTTTCCGGCCGGGCTCTGCCGGCAGTCCGGCAAGTGTCTTTTTCATGGCAATTCCCTCCGCAATGCAGTGTTGGGAAACGCGCAATGCCGGGATGGAGCCGCGCGGCGGATGAACGCCGCGTCCCTTGCCGCCTCCCTGCGGCATTGACATTTCCGTCGGTTTTTGCAAGAATCTTGCTGTGACAGACGTATGATAAACCTTTGTGTAAGACAAAGGTCAATAGGGGGAAGCCGAATGAAGACGTATTCGGTCGGGGAGGCGGCAAAAGCGGCCCATATGACGAGCGAGACGCTGCGCCATTACGACCGCATTGGCCTGGTCAGGCCGCGAAAGGACGAATGGACAAGGTACCGCCGCTATACGGAGCAGGACATCGTCCGCCTGCACACGGTCAGCGCCCTGCGGGTTATGGGGCTGCCCCTGCGGGAGATTCAAAAGGTGCTGGCGTATGACGAGCTGGAGAAAATCGTTGATTTCCTGGAGCAGGCGGAAAAAAAGGCTGATGAAAAAATCGCCGCGCTGCAATACGGCAAGGCGAAAATCCGGCTGGCCAGGGCGGACTATGAAAAGAAGCTCCGGGGACGGCCAGCCCATGACGGCGTCTTCCTCAAGGAGTTTCCGCAGCGCGTGATTCTCCTGTCGGCCACGCTGCAAACGCCGGCGCTGGAAACCCTCTGGAATTACCTCGGCCACTTTTACGACAGCCTCGACGCCGCGCTGCGGGAGCGGTTTGCCTTTGAGGACCTGGCGGGCGTCTATGTGGAAAACGGGGTTTCAAGGCTTTTCGCCCTCTGCGTTCGGTATGCGGATACGGACGGGCTGCGGGTGCTGCCCGGGGGAAGGTACCTGTGCGCGGGCTGTACGGAAGAAAACAGGAAGGAGGCCCTGGGCGGCCTGATGCGCACGGCGCGGGCGGAATATGGCGTCGAGCCGGCGTTTGCGCTGCAGGTGGTCGTCGTGTCGGGCATTCTGCAATGGAAGTATGAAATCCAGGTGCCCCTGGACGGAAGTGGCGTGGCCCGCGCGCGGGCGAACGCCGCGCCCGATGAAATCCAGGCGCCCGTAGACAGCGGCTCTGATATCCGGCGATAACCGCTTCGACGCTCTCATGCAGTCCGGGCGCCCGTGGACGGCGGGCAGCGCCCGGAAGCGTCGGGAAGCCGCGCCTTGGGGCGAAAAAACCGGCGGCATGCCGGATGACATGCCGCCGCGCGCTTGATTTTCCGCCCGGGCAGGCGGCCGTCTCTCCGGCGCGCCGCCCGACGCGGGAAGGGACGGCGGGCATCGTCGCGGCAACCGCACGGCAGGCCATCGGAGGCCCCGGCGGTCGGGCGCGCGTCTGCGCCGGGCCGGGACGTCACAGGCCCGGAAGGGGATGCTCCGCGGACGCAGCCGGGAGCGGGGGCAGGAGGACGGGCGCTTTTGTCCCGCATGGCGCGGCAGGCCCCTGCCTCATACGCCGGCCAGATACTCTTTTACGACGGCATGCAGGGTGGTCGTGTTCTCCAGCGTCTGCGCGTTCAGGCGTTCCTGCCATCCCTGCGCGCCGACGGCGTCGAGCAGGCAGCACAACAGCGCGCCCGTTTCGTAGGGCATTCTGTCGGAAAGAAAGCTCTCGTCAATCCCGCCGGACCGGAACATGGGAATGACTTCGGCGATGGAAACGTTGCTGGTGTTGTCAAAATACATCACACCGTAGTCGTATCCAACGATGCGTGACGCACGAATGCCGACATATTGCGCGGTTCCCTCGACGGTTTCCATGGAAAGCTCCGACTGCACATATTCGGGGTTGGCCTCCAGGCGCTGCTCCACGGCGCGCACATACGCGTCCGCATAGCCCAGCAGCGTTTCTCTGCTCGGGCTGTCGCGCAGGAGTTCCGCCTGTATACCCGCAAGCGCGTCGTATTCCTCCGCCATCAGGTCGATGTCGTTTTCGGACAATTCGCCCGTAAAGCGGCTTCCGTCAGACCACTGGTTCTGCATATAGTAGTGGAACGCCTCATGGGTGAGGAACGTGATGAAATGCCGGGAAGAATTCGGCGCTTCCACAGAGTCCTTCCGGTTGTATTTGATAAAATACACTTCATCCCCGAAGACGTCGTAGGTTTTGTCGAGGGTGTTAAAGTTGCCCACCTCCAGCCGCATGGCATACGTTTGCGGCGCCAGGAAGCTGACGCGGTATACGCGCAGGGCGCTGTCCTGCGGCATGTTGATTTTCGCGGCGAATATGCTGTCGGGTTCGTCGGAGGGATTGACGAGATACGCGCCGTTCAAAGCGCCGCCGATGGCGAGGATGGTCCTGTTTTCGATATCATAGCCCTGCCAGACGGCTTCTTCCCCGTTTGCCTTGAAAAAAGTATCCAGCTCCGAAAGGATTTGCCGGTCGGTATCGTTCAGGTCCTCAAAGTCCGTGTGAAAACGGTTCTGATGTCGTATTTTTCGCGCACGCCCTCCTCCTCGGCTGCCGGGCGGCTGCTGTCGGTAAAGAGCATGGCCGTCAGGCCGCTGTCGCCCTTGCCGGGGAGGACAATCGGGTGGACGCTCAGGTCAATGAGCCGCCGCCCCGCAGAGGTGTCGACCAGGATATCGGTATAGGTGACGGCGGCGTGCTCCGCGCGGGAGCGGCTCAGCGCCGTGGACGCGGCGAGGCTCAAATCCTTGCTGATGATGTGGAACAGGTTGAACGACGCCTTGCCCGGCGCGATGGAGACGTAGTCCATATAGTTTCCGAAGAAGTGGATGACGTTGTTGGAGGCGTTGAGCACCAGCGAGGCGGGCATAAAGTTCTCCAGAAAGCGCGTGTACACCGTTTCCATTTCAAAATCCGGGCTGGCCATGTCCTGCATGCGCACGACGCGGGGCTGCACCGGCTGGAAGGAGGGCACGTTGAACATGGGCGTGGCCAGATTGTCCGCCTTGCCCGCGCTGTTGTGGATGTAGATTTTCTCCGCGCTGCAAGCGGGGTTGAAGGCGTCGGAATACTCGTTGGCCGTCTCGCTCTTGCCCAGGAACAGGTAGCCGCCGTTTTTCAGCGCGGAATGGAAAATGGCGAACAGGCTCCTTTGCAATACCGGCTGGAAGTAAATCATCACGTTGCGGCAGCTAATCAGGTCCAGCTTGCCAAACGGCGGGTCGGAGAGCATGTTGTGGGGCGCGAAGATAATCATGCGCCGGATGCTCTTGGAGATGCAGTACGATACTCGTTTGACGGCGATAAAGAATGATGGCAAAATAAGGATGCAAAGGTGTTACACATTCCCTCTAACGACGTGCGCTGAGCAAGGATGAAGCTTCTTAGAAAATTCACGGAAAAATCCTGGAAAAAATTTTTAGA
>DVFI01000051.1 GCA_018713305.1 Candidatus Avichristensenella intestinipullorum | reverse complement strand
GTCGTTTCCATCCTGCGCTTCCTGCTCAATATCGTCCGCACGTTGCCGACGCTGGTCATCGCGAAATTCGCGGCCCTGATTTTCGGCCTCGGCACGTTTGCCGGCACCGTCGCCATCACCATTTTCACTTTCGGCGTGGTGTCCAAGATGATGTACGAATCCATCGAAACCATCGACATGGGCGCGTTCGAGGCCATGGAGGCGGCGGGCGCAAACAAGTTCCAGGCCTTCTGGTCCGCCTTTTTCCCGCAGATTTTGCCCACATACCTGTCCGATACGCTCTACAGCCTGGAAATGAACATCCGTGCGGCGGCGATTCTGGGCTATGTCGGCGCAGGCGGATTGGGCCTGCTGATTGACGAGCGGATTGGCTGGCGGGATTACCACGGCCTGGGCACGGCGCTGCTGCTGCTGTTCATCGTGGTGTTGATTATCGAAAACACGAGTCAATACCTGCGCAAGAAGCTGAGCTGAGGAGGGGTCGAGCATGAAAAAAGAGAAGAAAAGCGCCCTGGCCGACCGCCCTCTGACCATACAGGAGGCGTATGAATCGCGCCCCAGGCTCTGGTGGGTCTATACGCTGATTGTGCTAATCGTCGTCGCGCTGCTGGGCTGGTCCGGCACGAGCATCGAATTTGACGGCCTGGCCGCCAAGGGCATCGAAGTGGCCAAGGGCGTCGGCTGGGGTCTGATTCACCCGGACACGGACCTGCTCTTTGATTTGAGCGACCAGGGCGTTCTTTATCAGATTCTGCAAACCGTGGCCATCGCGGTGCTGGGCACCATCATCGGCGGTGTTCTGGCCATCCCCTTCAGTTTCCTGGCCTGCGACAAAATCGTGCCGAAATGGCTGGCGTTTGTTTTCCGGGCCGTGATTCTGCTCATCCGCACCATCCCCAGCCTGGTCTGGGCGCTGGTCTGGATTCGTGTCACGGGCCCCAACGCATTCTGCGGCGTGCTGACCCAATCCGTCTGTTCCATCGGCATGATCAGCAAAATGTATATCAACGCCATTGAGGATTTGGACACGCGCATTCTGGAATCCCTGGATGCCAGCGGCTGTACGAGCTTTCAGAAAATCCGGTACGGCATTCTGCCCCAAATTATTCCCAACTTTATCTCCACCATCATCTACCGCTTTGACATCAACGTCAAGGACGCCACCACGCTGGGCATCGTTGGCGCTGGCGGCATCGGCGCTCCGCTCATCCAGTGCATCAGCTCCAGCCGGTGGAGCATGGTCGGCGCCTATCTGTGCGGCATGATTGTGCTTATGCTGGTCATTGAGTTCTTCTCCACCCGCATCCGCCGCAGGCTGGCGCACGGGGGCCATGCATGATGAAATCGCTTCGTCTGCTCTACACGTCCGACACCCATGGCTATCTCTACCCCACCGACTATGCCGGCGGCGCGGAGAAGGCCATGGGCCTTTTCAATCTGGCCGCGGCGTTCGACCGCGACGAGCATACGCTGCTGCTGGATGGCGGCGACACCATTCAGGGCTCGCCCTTTACCAACTTTACGCACAGGCTGCCCCTGCGCCCCCATCCCATCGCCCAGGCCATGAACCAAATCGGATACGACTATGTGACGCTGGGCAATCATGATTTTAACTATGGCATAGCGCATCTGGAAGCGTATCTGTGCGATTTGCGGGCCGTCTGCCTGTGCGCCAACATCTACGACCGCCGGCGCCGCCTCCCGATTCGCCCCTGGGCGGTGCATACGCTGCCGAACGGCCTGCGCGTAGGGCTGACCGGCGTTTGCACGCATTATGTAACCCGCTGGGAGCGGCCGGAAACGCTGGCGGAGCTGCATATTGAACCGCCTCTTCCCGCGGCCCGGCGCGCGCTTGAGGCCATGCGGGGGCAGGCGGATGTGACGGTGTGCCTGTACCATGGCGGGTTTGAACGGGACCTGCAAACCGGCGCGCTGTTGACACAGAGCGCGGAAAACCAGGCCTGGCAGCTATGTCAGGAGCTGGGGTTTGACGTGGTATTGACCGGACATCAGCACATGGCCGTGCCCTGCGCGCGCATCGGCAAGTCCGTCGCGGTGCAGCCCGCCTATCGCGCCGTGCACTATGCGCAGGTCGATGTGCAGCTCGGGGAACAGGGGCTGCGCGCCGAGGCGCGTCTTTGCCCGCCCGCTCCCCTGCCGGCGGCCGGGCCGGCCGCGCTGCTCGCCCCGCTGCAAGCGCGCGTGGAAGCCTGGCTGGATACGCCCAAGGGCCATTTGGATCGCCCGCTGCCGGCGGAGGCGCACCTGAAGATGGCGTCGGAAGGAAGCCTGCTGGCCAACCTTATCAACCTGATTCAGCAGGAGGCGTCCGGCGCACAGATTTCCGCCACGTCCATGGGCAACGAAATCAAGGGCATGAATCAGGAGGTCACCATCCGCGACGTGGTCGCCTCCTACATCTACAGCAACACGCTGGTCGTGCTGGAGATGACGGGCGAGCAGCTGCGCCGCTATGTCGAGCGGACCGCCGCCTATTTTGCGCTGGACGAATGCGGCCG
The DNA here is from genome assembly GCA_018713305.1 of Candidatus Avichristensenella intestinipullorum. Classification (GTDB taxonomy): domain Bacteria; phylum Bacillota; class Clostridia; order Christensenellales; family Aristaeellaceae; genus Avichristensenella; species Avichristensenella intestinipullorum. Next base: position 17,312 of record DVFI01000051.1, on the reverse strand, counting down.
CCTGGCCGTCAGCGACGCGTTTCTGCGGCCCAAAGTGGAGCATTACAATTATGACTATTTCTGGGGCATGGACTACGCCATCGACGTGCGCAGGCCGGTCGGCAGCCGCGTCGTGTCGATGCGTCTGGACGGACGGGACATTGACGATGCGCAGCGTCTGACGGTCTGCGTCAACAATTACCGTGCCAGCGGCACCGGCGGATACGATGTGATACGGGAAGCACGGGTGCTGCGGGAAATCCAGCAGGACGTCAGCGAGCTGATCATCGCCTACATCGAATCGCATCCGCACATCACCGTGCCCACGCACCGGCCTTTGACCCTGCTGCACTGAAAGACGCGGCGGCCGGCCATGCGGCCGCACAGCGCGCCCGCCTTCTCTCTGCACCGGCGTGCGGCCCGTTGCCGGCGGAGGAAGGCGGGCGATTTCGCGCAACGCCTCCCGCGCAGCGCGCGCGGCTTGGCGGAAAGAATGCCCTTATGTCCGGCGCGCGCCGCCGGGCGCTTCGTTTGCCGGTTGTTCCCTTTTCATCAAAACATGGTACAGCGGAATGGCGGCCGCCGGGAAGAGCATGCCCGTCAAGAGCCCCAGCTTCATGCACAGCTGCTCCGGCGCCAACGCCAGACGCTCCGCCAGGGCGGCGACCGCTGTGCTCTGCAAAGCCGCGTCGGTGACCAGGCCGACCAGCTGCGAACCGATGGACGCGCCCAGGTCGCCGCCCGCGGCCATCATCGCATAGATAAACACGCCCCCGGCCGGAAAGCGCGCCGCGGCGACCATCAGGCTGCCGGGCCAGAGCATGGACGTGCACAGGCCCGTCAGCGCGCAGGCCATCAGCCCGACGACGGGCACGGGCGACAGGGCGGCCGTCAGATAACACAGCGCGGCGCCGACCGCGCCGACAAACAACACGCGCGCCGCATGGCGGCCGCGCTTTGCATACAGCGTCCGCCCCAACCCCAGCATCGCCGCAAACAGCGCGACGCCGAAAACGTCCCCCCATATCTTTTCCATGCCCAGCGCCTGTTCCAGATAGCTCGAGCTCCACTGGGACATCGCGCATTCCGACGCACCGCCCAGAAAAATGGCCAGCACGCACAGCCAGACGCCCCGGTCCCGCAGCATCCGCACCGCGCCGGAGGCGCGTTCGGGCGTTCTGATGGCAGGCACCTCCGCGCGCGAAAACAGCACGGCCGACGTGGCCGGCGCCAGCACGCACACAAGCGCCAGATACTGCCAATGCGTATTGCCAAACGCGAACAGGAACAGCGTCGCAAACAGGATAAAGCCCACGACGCCCCAGGCGTACACGGAGTGCAGTTTGCTGACCTCGCGGTCCGGGTTTTCGGACGGAATGGCCGCGATGACGGGGCTGATCAGCACCTCGGTCAGGCCGCCCGACGCCGCAAACAGCACCGTGCCCAGCACCAGGCCCGCGTACACCGCCTGCGGGAACAGAATGGGCCAGATTCCGTAGACCATCAGCCCCACCGCCGCGCAGACAGGCGTAAAGCGCACGGTCCTGGAGATGGGAAAGCGATGGGAAAAAAAGGAAAAAACGATATCCACGCCCAGCTGGGTGACGAAATTGACCAGCACGAGAAAACCCAGCATGGAATAAGAAATGCCGTACTGCGTCCGAAACGTCAGAAACAGCACGGGCGACAGATGCCCTATGACGGACATGGTGATGTTCGTGGTATAGCAGGCCCATTTCAGCCTGCGCCAGGAAACGTGCATCCGGGGGCTTCCCCTTTCCATAGCTTCCGGGCACGGCGCCGCCGCGCAGCCGAGGGACGCCGCAAAGTGCCGGCCGCTTCTTTTTGCCGGAGCGGCCGGGAGAAGCCGGCGCGGCTGTGCCCGCCGAAAGGCAGCACCCGCCTTGCCGACGCCTCCCAAACCGTCGCTCCGCCGTGCTCTGCGTTATCTGCCCAGCACGCGCAGGGCTTCCTCCACCGCATGCTCTGCCGTAAAGCCAAACATCGGGAACAAATCCTTGTACTTGCCCGACACGCCAAAGGTGTCCATGCCAATCACCGCGCCGTCCAGGCCGACATACCGGTACCACGGCTGCTTCACGCCGGCTTCCATGGCCACGCGCGCGCGCACCGCGCCGGGCAGCACGGACTCCTTGTATGCCTCGCTCTGTTCCTCAAACAGCTCCATGCAGGGCATGGAGACCACCCGGGCGTCCACGCCGCGCTCCCACAGCATCTCCTGCGCCTTCATCATCGGCTCCACCTCCGAGCCGCTCGCCAGCAGCAGCACCTCCGGCGCGCCCTTGCTGTCCGAAAGCACATACCCTCCGCGCAGCGCCGCCTTGCCGCTGTGCGCATACAGCGGCAAATCCTGGCGCGTGGCCACAATGCAGGTAGGCCGTCCGTCCGTCATGGCCACCGCCCATGCGGCCGCCGTTTCACGCCCGTCCGCGGGCCGATACACCAGCAGGCCGGGCACGGCGCGCAGGCCGGCCAACTGCTCCACCGGCTGATGCGTGGGTCCGTCCTCGCCCACGCCAATAGAATCATGCGTGAGGATATAGATGATCGGCAGGCGCATCATGGCCGACAGGCGCATGGCGTTTTTCATGTAGTCGCTGAAGACAAAGAACGTCGCGCAATACGGCCGCAGGCCGCCATGCAGCGCCATGCCGTTGACTATCGCGCTCATGGCATGTTCGCGGATGCCGAAATGGAGGTTGGCGCCGGTACGGTCCTCCGCGGAAAAATCTCCGCGCCCTTTCATCACGGACTTGTTGGAAGGGGCGAGATCCGCCGAGCCGCCGATAAGGTTGGGCACGCGCTGGGCCAAGCGGTTCAGCACCTCTCCGGAGCTGTTGCGCGTGGCGGCGCCGCCTTCAAATTTCCAGAGCGTCTCGTCGGCGATGGGATCAAAGGGCAGCTTGTCGTCGAACCACACGTCCCATTCCCCGGCAAGCTCCGGATACGCCTGCGCATAGCGCGCAAACAGGTCCTTCCATGCCGCCTCCGCTTTCGCGCCGCGGGCGGCGACCTGTGCCGTGTGCGCGTAGACCTCGGGCAGCACGACGAAAGCGCCCTCCGGCATGTCCAGCCGGCGTTTGGCGGCCGCCAGGTTCTCCGCGCCGAGCGGTTCGCCATGCGCGCTCGCCTTGCCTTCCTTGGCGGGGCAGCCGTAGCCGATGGTGGTCGGGACAATCAGCAGTGAGGGCCGTTCGTCCTGCTTGGCCTGCTCCAGGGCGGCCGTAATCTCGTCCGGGTCGTTCCCGTCCGACACCCGCAGCACCTGCCACCCGTACGCCTCAAACCGCTTGCCCACATCCTCGCGGAAGGCCAGGTCCGTGGCGCCTTCAATGGTAATGCGATTGGAATCATACAGCACAATCAGCTTGCCCAGCTTGAGCGTTCCCGCCAGGGACGCGGCTTCCGCGGCGATGCCCTCCATCATGCAGCCGTCGCCGCACATGGCGTAGGTATAATGGTCCACGACAGGAAACCCCGGCCGGTTGAACTTTGCCGCCAGATAGCTTTCGGCCAGCGCAAATCCGACCGCGTTCGCGATGCCCTGCCCCAGGGGCCCCGTCGTGGTTTCCACGCCCACGGTGTGGCCGTACTCGGGATGGCCCGGGGTTTTGCTGCCGACCTGGCGGAAATGCCGGAGGTCGTCGAGCGTCAGGTCAAACCCGTACAGGTGCAGCAGGGAATACAGCATTGCCGAGGCATGGCCGCTGGAGAGCACATACCGGTCGCGGTTGGCCCATTGGGGATTCGCCGGGTTATACGTCATCACCCGGTCCCAAAGCGCAAACGCCTGCGGGGCCGCGCCCATGGGCATGCCGGGATGGCCGGAATTGGCCGCCTGTACCTGCTCTGCGGAAAGAATGCGGAGGGTGTTGATGATTTTGGCGTCGTTATGAGTCATGCGTTGGATTCTCCTTCCTGGTTTTCTGTCAATCGCGCGTCCAGCGCGGAAATATCCAAAGCGCTCTGCCCGCCGAGCATTTCGCGCAGCGCCCGCAGCATGGCGGCAACGCCGCCGCAGCGGTCGGACTCCGCATTGAGCACCAGCAGCGGGTCATGCACGGACAGGCGCAGCAGGCACCATTCGGACTTGGCGCCGCACAGCACGCGCACGCCCTCGCGGTTGCCGCTGTCCACGGCCCAGCCCTCGCGCGCCGCTGCCGCCTGCTCCACATGCGCAAGGATTGCCTCGCCGGCCGCCCGGAAATCGGCGGCCCGGAGGGTCATGCGCACTTCGGCCGCCTCCCGGGGCTCGGCGAGCGATGCAATCAGGCTGCACAGCGTCGTTCCGGCGCGCTTGCAGCGCACGGCCTCGACAATCAGCCGCGTGGCCAGGTACATCCCGTCGTCCAGAAAATGGTTCTCGCGCAGCGCCGCATGGCCGCTGGTTTCTATGGCCAGCGGGCAGTCAGTCCCTTCCCCGCACAGCCTGCGGGCTTCGTCGATGACGTTCTTGTAGCCGCGCTTGAAGCGATGCAGCGTGCCGCCATGGGCGCTGAGAAAGTCGTCCAGCCCGGCAGAGACGACCGAATCCGTGACAATGGTCGCGCCCGGGCTTTCCCGGAGCAGAACGGCGGAGATGAGCGCAATGAGCCGGTTGCGGTTGATGGCGCGCCCTTCGCCGTCCACGAGCGCCGCACGGTCACAGTCGGCGTCAAAAATCACGCCCAAATCCGCGCCCGCAGAGCGCACCGCGGCGCAGAGCGATTCCATCGCATGGGCGTCCTCCGGATTGGGAATATGGTTGGGAAAACGGCCGTCAGGCTCGAGGAACTGGCTTCCGTCCACGCAGGCGCCCAGGGTTTTGAGCATGCGGGCATAGAATCCTCCCGCGCCGTTGCCTGCGTCGACGACCACGTGCAGGCCTTCGAGCGGCGCGTCCCCCGCATCGTCCAGCGCCGTGCGCACATACTGCGACAGGAACGCTGTATAATCGTCCAGAAACGCCATCTCGGTCGGCGGCTGTTCGCTGCCGTCGGGGCGCAGAAAGCTGGCCGCTTCCAGCAGGGTAAGGATATCGCCGCTTTCCAGGCCGCCCTCCGCCGTGAAGAATTTATAGCCGTTGCGCTGCCAGGGCAAATGGCTGGCCGTTACCATCACGGCGCCGTCGCACTGCGCCAGAACCGTGGTCATAAACATGGCGGGCGTCGTGCACAGCCCGCAGTGCATCACTTCCGCGCGCTCAAACGACAATCCCCGCATCATGGCCGCTTCCAGCGCCTCGCCGGTCACGCGCGAATCCCGGCCCACGGCGATGCGCACAACCGCCTTGCCCGTGCGCGCGCCCAGCCAGCGGGCAAACGCCCGGCCGACCGAAACGCCGACGTCCTCCGTAAGCTCCTCCTGCGCATTCTCCTCCGCCACCGCGACGCCGCGGATGTCGCTTCCGCTTTTCAGCCGCTTCCAACGTTCCGTCATAGCTTCGTCTCCTTTCCCGTGCGCACCATGCACTCCCGCAGCAGCGCGTAAAACGGCGCAAGCGTCCGAAAGCCCGAGGCGATATCGTCCGCCAGCGCCGGAGAAAACAGGCGTTCAAAGTCCGTTACATGGTGTTCGGCATACACGGTCTTCTTCCTGTACAGTTTGGCCAGCGGCGCGCACAGGCCCGGCGGCGGGGCATGCTGCCGCTGGTAGGCAGGGCCCATCAGCGAAAACTCCGCGGCAAAGGCCGGGTCGGTCACAATGCGCTCCACGCGCCTGCTCTGCGTGACGATGCGGGCGCGCAGGTTTTGCATAAACTCCGCCTGCATATGGTAGTATCCGCAGCCCCAGTTCGCCTCATCCGCCGACACGTCAAAATAGAAACCGCAGGTCTCCTCCCGGGATTCGCCCGGATGGCGGAAGCCTATCCACATGTATTCCCGATAGGGCGTCTTGTCCCGACGAAAGCGCAAATCCCGATAAATCCGCGAGACCGCCCGCTGCGGCCGAACATCCACATCGGGATCAATTTCCCGCACCACCGGCGCCAGCGCTTCGGCCAGCTCCAACAGCGGGCGACGGACAAAGCGCTCGTATATCGCGCGGTTTTCCTCAAAAAAAGCGCGGTTGTTGTTAAAGCGAAGCGCTGCAAAAAAAGCAAGCATCTCTCGTGGCAAACCGGTAAACAAATTTCCTCCTTGCACATACGCGCGCAGGACGGCCGAAGCCATCCTGCGTGCATGTTATGCAGACTGAGCGCCCGGCTTACTTGCGGCGCAACCGCCGCGTGCCGTCGTCCGCTCCGCCTTCTTCGTCGTCGTCATAGAATCCTGACAAATCCGTCTTGCGCGCTCTGGAAGAGCGCTGCCTGCGCGCAAAAGCCTCCGGGTCTTCGGCCGTCTCTTGCACAGACGGCTGATTCTGGCGGCCCGGCCGGACGGAAGCCGTTCGCCGGGAAAGCCGGTACATACCGGTGCTGCCGGAAAGCAGCGCCGCGTCTTCCTCGGACATCGTTTCCTTCTCCGGCTGCGGAGCGGGCGCGGGCGTTTCGGGCTGGCTCTGCCGTGTTTCCGCCTCGCGGACGCGCTCCAGGAAGTCGCTCTTATACACTTCCGTCTTTTCAAACGTCTCGGACGGTTCCTGCGACAGCTCGGGAGGCCGCCGGAACGGGGACACGTCCGCATCCTCTGCCGGCTGCGCCTTTCGCCTGGGTTCAACGTCATGGATGCGCATCTGCGGCGCCGTGTCCGTCATATCGACATCATAGTCGTCATAGGCGGCGTAGCCTCTGCGGGGCGCGTTGCTTCCGCGCTCCTCCTCATACATCGGCACGTCATCCTGCGCCTGCTCGTCCTCGTCCGGCCCGTAAGAGGGCATGATTTCCTTGCGCCGGGGCGCCTGGGGCTCGCGCTTGGCCGGCGGGGCGCGCTTGGGCGCGCGGGCGTAATCGCGATGCTGGCTGCGCTGGATGCTGTCGATGACCACATTGCCTCCCTGGCGGCTTCCGCCCATGGGCGGCGGCGCGCCGCGCCTGCGGTCCAGCACGAAGAGCAAGGCCACGGCCAGCAGAATCAGCAGCAGCAGGCCCGCCAGAATGTACAGCAGGATGCGCCCTGCGCCCACGCCTTCATCCTGCGTGTCCGTAATGCCGAACGGAGGCGTTTCCGACACGGTGGGTTCGGCGGTCGGCGGCTCGGTGGGCGGTGCAGTCGGCGGCGCGGTCGGCGTCGGCGTGGACAGGATATGGTACGTCACCGGATAGGTGTTGGAAGTAAAGACCTGGTCCTGGCCGGCCGCGTCCGTCACCGTGGCGGAGAACTGGTACTCGCCTTCCATGGAGGCGCGGAACTGGCGGGTAAAGTCATATTCCTCGCCCGCCTCCAGGCGGTCTATCGTGGTCACCAGCTTGCTGGCCGCGCGGATTTCCACGTTTTCCACCGCCGCCTCGCCGCGGTTGATGACCTTGATCTGGAAGATGATATCGGACGGCTTTTCGTAGATGACCTGGCGGTCCGCTTCGATGATGATTTCGATATTGGCGGCGGCGCCCGTGGCTACCACGCCGTCGTCCGTGGACATTGCGACGCCTTCCAGGGTCTGAATGGTCAGATTGTTGGACTGGAAGACGGCCGTTTCCCCTGCCCCGGTCACGGCGGACACCTTGAAGCAGTACGTCACCGCTTCGGGCACGGTAATCTCGCGCTCGATGGTCTGCGAGCTCCCTGCCGCCAGGGACAGGCCGCTTTCCACGTTGCCCAGCAAATCGTCGTAGATTTCTATCTGTTCGTAGTTCTCGTCGCCGCGGTTTTCCAGCGTGCAGGTCAGCGTCACCTTATCGCCCGCGTTGACAATCAGCGAATTGGCCTGGAGGGAAACCAGCAGGTTGACCGTGCCGACCTCGATGACCTTTTCGCTGCCGACCTTGGCCTCTCCCTGGTGCTTGGTATTGCCCACCATGTACTCCCAGGTGATGGTCGGCTTGCTCGTAACGGGTTCCGAGCCCATGACAAATTCATATTTGACTTCGCGGGTTTCTCCCACGGGGAGGCTGTCGATGGTCAGAGGCTCGCTGCCGATGCCGGGGTCGGTGATGACAATGTTGACCACTTCCACCGTACCGGTATTGTTGACGATATAGGCCACTTCCGTGCTGGTGCCTTCCGGCACCTTGCCGTCCGGCGCGCGGCGCTGCACATGGATGCTGGGATTGACATCCTCGTAGGTAAAATTCAGGGCGATGGGCTTGCTCACCGAGGAGGTGCTCCCGTCGCTGTTGGTGACGCGATAGCGCGCCTGATAGGTAATTCGTCCCGCGGTGAGATCGCTTTCCGACACCGTCCAGGAACCGGAATACGCGGCCGAAGCGCCGGGCGACAGATTCGCCGTGCCCCCGCTGCCGAAGCCGGAGCAGACATTGCCGCTTGGGTCATAGAGCGTGACGGTGACAGGGGACGGATCGTCGCTGATGTTGATAATATTGATGGCTACGTTCACCGTAGTCGGGCCGGTCAGCGACCGTGGAGAAATCTCCCTCTCCACCTGCAGCGGATCCTCGGCCAGCGCAGCGGAGGAAGCAAGCAGCACCATGCATAAAACAAGGAGCACACCTGCCAACAGAGGCAGTTTGTATATCCGTTCTTTCATAGTATGCGCACCCACAGGCGCATGCCCTCCCTTCCGGCTGTTCACGGACTTGCGGGAATAGAATAACCTTAGGATTATTGTAGAACATTCATGGTTCACTGTCAAGTGCGGCAACGCTTTATGCGAAATTTCAACACCTTTTCGCATGATTTTCCCAGACAAACATATAACGATCCTCGGGCGTCTGTTTGTGCATGGACAGCCGTCGTTCCCGAAAATATTCTCGCGCGCCGCCGAAAAAAAGGCGGACCCTTCCCCGCTCGGAAAAGAGTCCGCCAACCGCCGCGCGAACCGATTGCCCCCGGCGACGGCGCTTTCCGTCCCCGGTCGGTTCGCGCGGTGGGGTGCGCGTCAGGCCTTTTTGCCCTTTACCACCATGCGAATCACCACGAGAACGGCCACCATGCCCACGCAGGCCAGCGGCAGCACAATCCAGGCGCTTTGCACGTAGCCGGCGAGGATATAGAATACCGCCGACACCGCGGTCACCAGCAGCGCATACGGCAGCTGGGTGGATACATGGTTGACGTGGTTGCATTGCCCGCCCGTGGACGCCATGATGGTCGTGTCGGAGATGGGCGAGCAGTGGTCGCCGCACACCGCGCCGGCCAGGCAGGCAGACACGCTGATGATGAGCAGTTCGCTGGTCGGATCAAAGACCGCCGTCACGATGGGCAGCAGGATGCCGAACGTGCCCCAGGACGTGCCCGTGGAGAACGCCAGGCCGCACGAGACCAGGAACACGATGACGGGCAGGAGGTTCTGGACGCTCTTCGCGCTGTTGTCGACCAGCTCCGCGACATAGACGTCCGCGCCGAGCATGTTGGTGATGCCGCTCAGCGTCCAGGCGAAGGTCAGAATCAGGATGGCAGGCACCATCGCGCGGAAGCCGCTGGGAATGGCGTCGGCCATTTCCTTGAAGCTGAGCACGCGGCGGGCTACCAGGTAAATGGCGGTGAACAGCAGGGCGACGAAGGAGCCAATCGCCAGGCCCACGGAGGCATCGCAGCCGGCGAACGCGTCGATAAAGTTCGTGCCCGAGAAGAAACCGCCGGTATAGACCATGCCGATGATGCAGCAGGCGATGAGCACCAGAATCGGAATGACCAGGTCCATCACCTTGCCCTTGGGATGGGGCTTATCGTCCGCCACGTCCGCATAGGGCCGGTCCGGTGTGGTGTACAGGTCGCCCTTGGCGGCGTTGTCCTCGTGCACCTTCATGGGACCGAAGTCAAACTTCAACAGGGAAATCGTGATAATCATGACAATGGTCAGGAGCGAATAGAAGTTGTACGGAATCGCGCGGACAAACAGCTCCAGGCCGTTGTACCCCTCCACCACGCCGGAAACCGCGGCGGCCCAGGAGGAGATGGGCGCAATCATGCAGATGGGCGCGGCCGTCGCGTCAATCAGATACGACAGCTTTGCGCGGGAAATCTGGTGCCGGTCCGTAATCGGCCGCATGACGGAACCTACCGTCAGGCAGTTGAAGTAGTCGTCCACGAAAATCAGCACGCCCAGGCCGAACGTCGCCAGCTGCGCGCTCGTCTTGGTCTTGATTCTCTTGTCCGCCCACTCGCCGTAGGCCGCGGCGCCGCCAGCCTTGTTAATCATCTGGACCATGGCGCCCAGGATAACCAGGAAGATGAGAATGCCTACGTTCCCGCTGTCCGCCAGGGAAGCGATGAAGCCGTCGTTGATCATCGTCGTCAGCGTCAGCTCCAGGTTGAAGTTCGCGTAGAACAGCGCGCCGCACAAAATGCCGATAAACAACGAGGTATACACCTCTTTGGTAATCAGCGCCAGCACGATGGCTACGATGGGCGGCACCAGCGCCCAGAAGGTGTCGTACATGTTGCTGACGTGTTCGGCCGGCGCCTCTTCCCCGACCGCCTCCTCAGCAGGCGCTTCCTCCACAGGCGCACCGTCTTCGGCCGTCGCCTCCGTGGTCTCGACGGCTGCTGCCGGCGCTTCCGCACCCGCCGCATCGCCTGCTTCGCCGAAGGCAATCGCCACCGACAGCAGCAGCATGCAGACCAGCATCAGCCAGCCGACGAGCCGCTTTGAACCCAGTCGTCGTCTTTTCATCCCATACCCTCCCTTGTGCAAAGTCCACAGATGCCCCTGTGGCTTTTGTCTTGATTGTATCAAATCCATTAAAAAATGTAAATTGTTTCCCCCAAATCTTTACACAAACTTTATATTGTCTTTATTCCGTGTATATACATGCAATAAGAATTAATTCCCGGCGACCACCGGCGCCGGGGCGCAGACGCCGCCGCCTCCTCCGCCGCGGCGGAAGCCTTCCCCGGCAGCGTCAGCGTTCCTCGCGGAAATAGTTCGTGCCGCAGGCCCTGGGCTGCGCATGCTCGCGGGACTGTCGAATGCTGGTAAAAATCAGCACCAGCACGGTGGCGACATAGGGCAGCAGCTCGTAAATCTCCATCGGCAGCCCGGGCACGGGCACATACATGCGCATAATCGACAGACCGCCGAAGATAAGCGCGCAGAAAAGGCCGCGCGCCGGACTCCAGGTGGCGAAAATCACCAGCGCAACGGCAATCCAGCCCTTGCCGCTGACGCAGTCATGGACCCAGACGCCGCCGGTATTGACCATGGAAATATACATGCCGCCCAGCGCGCTGATGCCGCCGCCGATACAGGTAGCCGCATATTTATACTTCGTCACATGGATGCCCGCCGCGTCCGCGGTGGCGGGGTTTTCGCCCACGGCGCGCAGGTTCAGGCCCGCGCGGGTGTGATTGAGAAACCATGCCATCGCCAGCGCAACGGCCACGCCCAGATAGACCATCCAGTTATAGCCGAACAGCAGCTTGCCCACCACCGGCAGCGCCGCCAGCGACGGAAAGGCCGGGTTGGCAAAGGCCGCCTTGGTGGCCGCGCCCACGGTCACATAGCCGCCCGCGCCAATGCCCATCAGCTCGCCGAAGAAATTGCCAAAGCCGGTTCCAAATATGGCCAGCACCAGGCCCGTGACATTCTGGTCTGCGCGCAGGGTGGCGGTCAGGAAGCAGTACAGCAGCGATGCCAGCACGCCAATGAGAAACGCCGCGCCCGTCGCGAACAGGCACGCCACAAAGCCGGACGCCGCGCCGCCGGCGGCCGTCACCCACTGCTCATAGTAGTAGGCGCCGGCAAGGCTCATGGCCGCGCCCATGTACATGGTGCCTTCCAGGCCCAGGTTCAAATGCCCCGACTTCTGGGTCAGGATTTCGCCCAGCATGCCCAGCAGAAGCGGCGTGCCCGCCAGAACGGCCGCGCCGAACAGGTTCATGAGCGTATCCATCAGAGCGTCTCCTTTCTGCCCGCGCGGAAAATCAGCCGGTACTGGAGAAAGAACTCGCACCCGAGCATGAAAAAGAGGATGATGCCTGTCAGCACGTCCGCCGCGGAAGCGGGAATTTTGAACGTCGTTTGAATTTTGCCCGCGCCCTTTTCCAAAATGGCGATGAAAAACGCAACCGGCACGATGAGGATGGGATTGAGTTTGGCCAGCCAGGCGACGGTAATGGCCGTAAAGCCGATGCCGCCGGCCGTGGTTTCCGTCAGCGTATAGTTGACGCCCGCCACCTGGAAATAGCCCGCCAGGCCGGCCAGCGCGCCGGAGATGGCCATGGTGCGCATGACGATACGGCTTACGTTCATGCCGATATAGCTGGCGGTTGGCTGGCTCTGCCCCACCACGGAGATTTCAAAGCCGCTCTTGGTGCGCGTCAAATACAGATAGGCAAGCACCACCAGCGCCAGCATGACAATCCAGCCCACGTGCACGCCCAGGACGTTGGGCAGGCGCGCGCTCAGGTCAAAAGAGGCAATCTTGGGAAATCCGCGCATGCGCGGGTCGCGCCAGGTTCCGGTCTGCAGGTAGCGGATATAGCCCAGGGCAATGTAGTTGAGCATCAGGGTGAAGAGCGTCTCGTTGGTGCCCCAGCGGGCCTTGAAAAGCGCCGGTATCAGACCCCACAGCGCCCCTGCCGCCAGCGCCGCCAGGGCCATGACCAGCAGCAGCGCGGGCCTGGGCAGGTGCTGATAATGGAACAGCGCCACATAGGTCGCCGCAATGCCGCCCATGAGCAGCTGCCCCTCCGCGCCGATGTTCCAGAAGCGCATGCGAAAGGCAATGGAAATGGCGATGCCGCAGAAGATAAGCGGAAGCGCGATTTTGACCGTCTCCGTCAGCACGGTTCGGGAGCCCAGGCTGCCGTTGAGCATTTCCATATATACCGCCAGCGGCTGATGGCCCAGCGCCACGATGAGCAGCGTGCCGACCGCCATGGCGCACAGGAGCGCCGCGGCGCGGATGGCCAGCGCCTTGCCGCGTCCGATTTCATCGCGCTTGACCATGCGCACCAGCCGGCCGCCCGTTTCTCTGACACGGTTATGCATCTGCGGCCTCCTTTCCCGGCGCCTGCATCATCAGCAGGCCGACGTCATCCTTGCTCACCTCGCGGGGATCGACAATGCCGCTGACCTCGCCGCCGCAGAGCACCATGAGGCGGTCCGAGATTTCCATCAGCACGTCCAGGTCCTCGCCCACAAATATGACCGCGACCCCACGGCGCTTCTGCTCGTTGAGCAGGTCGTAGATTTTGTAGGACGAGTTGATATCCAGCCCGCGCACCGGATAGGAAACCATCAGCACGCGGGGATGGTGATAGATTTCACGCCCCAGCAGCACCTTCTGCACATTGCCGCCCGACAGGCGGCGCACCGGCGTAAAGACGCCCGGCGTGACGATTTCCAGCTGGTCTATCAGCGTCTGGCACACGCGCCGCGCGGACCGGCGGTCCACGAAGGGGCCCTTGCCGGCCTTGTAGCTGCGCAGCATGACGTTATCCACCATGTCCATGGACGCCACCAGGCCCATGCCCAGCCGGTCCTCCGGCACGAAGGCCAGGGAAACGCCCTTTTCGAAAATCACGTCCGGTTTCATGCCGACGATGTTTTCGTAGCCGTCCCCGGTGCGGAACAGGATGCTGCCGCCGCGCACGTTCTGGATGCCGGCGACCGCCTCGCACAGCTCCTTCTGCCCGCTGCCGGCCACGCCGGCCACGCCCAGAATTTCGCCGCCGTAGGCGCTGAAGGAAACGTTTTTGACCTTGCACACATGGTCCGCGTTGAGGCACGTCACGTTCTGCACGCGCAGGAGCTCCTCCCCCCGGGGAAGCTGCGGCCGCTCTATCTCCAGGCGCACCGCATGCCCCACCATGCCCTCGGTCAGCGACTGCACGCTGGCGGTGGCGGTCGGGACAGTATCGACGTACTCGCCCTTGCGCAGGATGGTCACGCGATCGGAGATGGCGAGCACCTCGCCGAGCTTGTGGGTGATGATAATAATCGCCTTGCCGTCCTCGCGCATGGCGCGCAGCACCGCAAAGAGCTTTTCAATCTCCTGCGGGGTGAGCACGGCGGTCGGCTCGTCGAGCACGAGGATATCCGCCCCCCGATACAGCGCCTTGACAATCTCCACGGTCTGCTTTTCCGAAACGGACATGTTGTAAATTTTCTTTTCCGGGTCCAGCGCAAACCCGTATTTTTCGCCGATGGCGCGAATCCGGGCGGCCACGGCCCGGCGGTTGAGCGTGACGCCGCCCGGCAGGCCCAGGACGATGTTCTCCGACGCGGTCAGCACGTCCACGAGCTTGAAATGCTGGTGAATCATGCCGATGCGCAGCTCAAACGCGTCCCGGGGCGAACGGATGCTGACCTCCCGCCCGTTGACCTCGATTTCACCGCTGTCAGGATAGTAAATGCCGGCGAGCATGTTCATCAGCGTGGTTTTTCCGCTGCCGTTCTCGCCCAGCAGGGCCAGGATTTCGCCCCAGCGCACCTCCAGATGCGCGTTATGGTTTGCGACAACCCTGCTGCCGAACGTCTTGGTAATCCCGCGCATGCGGACGGCGACCTCTCCGCGGCGCTCCGTTGCTCCCTTTTGCTCCAATGCCGACTCCCCTTTTTGCATGCCATAAACAAACCGGGCAGCGCCACGCTGGCGGCGCTGCCCGTAGAAAAGGCTCAGACTACTCGTTGATATGAATTCCCTCGATGATGGCGTTGAACTGCGGCGCGGAGTTGGGCTCCTCATACACCTCGTCGGAGAAGGTGTACACCACGGAGGAACCGTCCCAGCTCATAATCTGCGCGGGATTGCCTTCGCTGTCGTACAGCGGGCCCTGCCAGACATGCAGCGAACCGTCGTCAAACTTGGCGGCCGCAGCGTCGATGGCTTCCTGGGTGCCCTCGGCGGCGATGGCGGTATTCAGCGGGGAGAGGTAGACGGTGCGCTCGGCCCAGCCCTGCGTCCAGTCCGTGGCGATGGGCTCGCCGCTCATCATGCACTCCAGCGCATACTTCATGTAGTGCGACCAGTCGATGCGCGCGGAAATCAGGGAAGCGTTGGGCGCGGCGGGAATCATATCGTTGTTGTAGCCGACATGCAGCACGCCGCCGGCCTCGGCCGTGGTCGCGGGAGAGGTGGTGTCGGAATGCTGGGAAATCACGTCGCATCCCATATCGATGAGCGCCTGCGCGGCCTGCGCCTCCAGCGTGGCGCTGCTCCATTCGTTGGTATAGATGACCTCCATGGTCACGTCGGGGTTGACGGACCTGGCGCCCAGGAAGAAGGCGGTAAAGCCGGAGATAACCTCGGCAAAGGGCTTGGCGCCGACGTAGCCGAGCTTGTTCACCTTGGTGTTCAGGCCCGCGGCGATGCCGGCCAGGTAGCGGGCTTCTTCAATCTGGGCGAAATAGTTGTGCAGGTTGGGCAGGCCTGCCGTCACGGCCAATTCGCCGGTGGCATGGCAGAACTGCACTTCGGGATGCTGCGTGGCGGCTTCGAGCACATAGGGGCCGTGGCCGTAGCTGGTGGCGAAGATGATGTTGCAGCCCGCTTCAATCAGCTCCTGAATGGCGGTGGCGCACTTGTCGTCCTCGCCGATGTGGTACTTGGGCACATACTGCGTTTCCGTGTCCAGGCCCAGCTCTTCCATGGCCTTGAGGTAGCCGGCCTCATGGTTGTACGTGTATCCCTGGTCGGACGAGTCGTTGATGTGCAGAACGCCGATTTTGAGGTCTTCCTTGGCGATGGGCGCGTTCGCGGCCTCCGCCATGGCGCCGGCGGACAGGCACAGCAGCATGGCCGCCAGAAGCAGTGCGAGCAGTTTCTTCATCGTGCAATCGTTCCTCTCCATGTTTTTACGCCGGACAAACCGGACGACAAGTATATTATATACTCGATTTTTGCGCCTGTAAAGACAAAAATCCGCAACTATCGCCTCTTCCGCGCCGAATTGTTCGGGCTGGTACGAACATTTGTCGTCAGAATTGTGGAAACCCTCCTCACGGCTCCGCGCATTTGCGGCACAATATGACAACTTTGCCGCGCGGGCAGAAAAAACGCGCGCCGTGGAGCGCGCGCCAGCTTGTCGAAAAACCCCTTTGGGGAGGCTTGGAGGGCCGAAGCCCTCCAAATGCAATCCGAACCCGGCGACATGCGCGGCGGGTTCGGAAGCCCTGCGCAGCAAGGTTCAGCGTATCGACAAATGGAACACACTTCTGCGGGGATGCAGGAAGGGGCGGCAAGCCCCTTCCTGTGCTATCCGCAGCGGCGGCGTGTACGCCGCCAGGAGCGGCTGCAAGCCGCTTCCGCTATCATGTTCCGCCCGTGCGCTTCGCGCACAGGAACATGATGTTCCCTTCGCTGCAAGGCGGCTCCGTCAGCCTTGCAGCGAAACTTTTTCGCCCTGTCGCCCGGTCATTCCGCCCGGAGCATCTGCATGAACTCCTCGCCCGTGATGGTCTCCTTTTCGTAGAGGAAATCCGCCAGCCGGCGGAGCAGGTTTTCGTTGTCCCGGAGAATCGACATCGCCTTCTCATGGCAGTCGTGCACCAGCGCGATGACTTCTTCGTCAATCTTCGCGGCGGTCTCCGCCGAACATGTCAGCGAGGCGTCCCCGCCCAGATACTGGTTCGTCACCGCCTCCAGCGCCACCATGCCGAACTGCTCGCTCATGCCATAGCGCGACACCATGGCCCGCGCGATGCGCGTGGCCTGCTCGATGTCGTTGGCCGCTCCGGTGGTGACGGAGCCGAACGCCAGCTCTTCCGCGGCGCGGCCGCCGGTCAGCGTCACCACCTTGGCCAGGGCCTGCTCGCGCGTCATGAGGAAATGCTCGTCCTCGTCCACCTGCATCGTATACCCCAGCGCGCCCGAGGTGCGCGGGACAATGGTGATTTTATGCACGGGCGAGGCGTTGGGCTGCTTGGCCGCCACCAGCGCATGGCCAATCTCGTGGTACGCCACCACGCGGCGTTCGTGGTCGGACATCACCACGCTCTTGCGCTGATACCCCGCCACGACGACCTCCACGCTTTCCTCCAGGTCGCTCTGGGTGACCGTCTCGCGTCCCATGCGCACCGCGCGCAGCGCCGCCTCGTTGACGATGTTGGCCAGCTCCGCGCCCGAAGCGCCCGGCGTGGCGCGCGCGATGGCCAGGTAGTCCACATCCGGCTCGGTCTTAATGGCCTTGGCATGCACGCGCAAAATGGCCTCGCGGCCCTTCAAATCCGGCAGCTCCACGGGGATGCGCCGGTCGAAGCGGCCCGGCCGCAGCAGCGCCTTGTCCAGGGATTCCGGCCGGTTGGTTGCCGCCAGAATGACCACGCCCTTGCGCCCGTCAAAGCCGTCCATTTCCGACAGCAGCTGGTTCAGGGTCTGCTCGCGCTCG
>DVFI01000050.1 GCA_018713305.1 Candidatus Avichristensenella intestinipullorum | reverse complement strand
GCATGCGAACGGTTGTCTCCGCCATGAGCCAGATACACGTTTCCCTCGAGGAATCCTCCCAAATTTCCGGCGCCAGCTGGCAGTATACCATGCGCAAAATCACAGGTCCGCTGATTTTTCCTTCCATTGCCGCGGGCTGGTTCCTGATTTTCATCCCCAGCTTCTATGAGCTGTCCATGACCACCCTGTTGTATTCGAGCGAAACCAAGACGATTGGCTTCCAGCTGTATGAATACTGGACCTATACCAGCCAGCAACAGGCGTCGGCCATGGCGTTTGGTATCCTGCTGATTGTGGTGGCGCTGAACTTTATCCTCAACAAGCTGACCAAGGGAGAATTCTCGATTTGACGGAACAACGGCAGTCGGACCGCGCTTCTGCACAGAAGACCTGTCAGAAAGGATGGTATCATTCATGGCAAACGTAACCATTTCCCATGTGACAAAATCCTTTGGCGACGTGGAGGTTCTCAAGGAGTTTAACGAAGTATTTGAAGACAAGGAGTTTATCACCCTGCTGGGCCCCTCCGGCTGCGGAAAAACCACCATGCTGCGCATGATTGCCGGGTTTGAAAAACCCACGACCGGTGAAATCCGAATCGGTGAGCAGGTGGTTTCCTCCCAGAATACCTTTGTGCCTCCGGAAAGGCGGGACATCGGCATGGTGTTCCAGTCCTACGCCGTTTGGCCGCACATGACCGTCTTTGAAAATGTGGCGTATCCCCTGAAGATCAAGCGGATGAACGCCGCGACCGTCAAGGAAAAGGTGGATAGAATCCTGGACGTGGTGCATCTGAGCCAGTATGCGGACAGGATTCCCTCGCAGCTTTCCGGCGGGCAGCAGCAGCGCGTCGCCCTGGGCCGCGCCCTCGTGGCGGAACCCCGCCTCCTTCTGCTGGACGAGCCGCTGAGCAACCTGGACGCCAAGCTGCGCGAGAGCATGCGCTTTGAAATTAAGGAAATCCAGGCCAAGCTGGGCATTACCGTCGTCTACGTCACCCACGACCAGACAGAGGCCATGGCCATGTCGGACAGGATTATCGTCATCAACCGGGGCGTGATTCAGCAGGTTGGCACCCCGGAAGAGATATACAGACATCCGGCCAACCAGTTTGTCGCGGACTTCGTGGGCAAGGTGGATTTCCTGAACGTCAGCGTGCAGAACGGCGTGATGCAGCTGAAGGAAAACGATCAGTCCATTCCCTATTCCGGGGACAAGAAGGGCGACCTGATTCTGGCTCTCCGCCCCGAAAACATCAAAATCGCCAAAACGCCCGATCCCGCGCTGCCCTGCCTGAAGGGCAGGATTACCACCTGCTTCTATATGGGCGATGTGTACGACTGCCGCATCGATATTGGCGGCGCCGTCCTGCGCGTCATTACCGACGCCTTTACGTTCGAGCAGGTCAAGGTGGGGGAGGAAGTATACCTCGCCATTCGCGAATACATCCTCTTTGACGAAGCGGATACGGACGAGCAGCTCAAAATCGTCACCTGACGTCTCCGGGACGGGGCCGGCCCTTGCGCGCAGAAGCGGACGCGCTTCCCACCGCGCTGCTGCGCGCGCGGTATGCGCGCAAGCGCCGGCGGACGCCATGGGGCCCGCACCGGCGCCGCGCGCCGAGGCGGGCCCCTGCATCTGTTTGTGTGGATTTCCGCCGGAAATCGGCGGGGCGCGGACGGAGAAGGAGCGAAGAGCGCGCGCGGATGTCCCGGGGAAGCGGGCGCGGGGGGCGGGGGAGACGCCAGGGCGGAGGAGCCCGGCGGCGGGCGCGCCGCTTTGACACTCTGCCCCCGCCATGGTATAATAAAATGCTTTGGTATCCAATTCCCAAGGAGGTACCTTTCGCCATGGCGAATGTTCTCAAGGCGCTGTTCGGCGGTTCCAACGAGGCGGAAATCAAACGCCTGGAAAAAATCGCCCGTAAAATTGATTCCTTTGAGGAGGCGCACCGCCGCCTGTCCGAGCAGGAGCTGCGCGGAATGACCGACGTGTTCCGCCGGCGGCTGAAGGACGGCGAAACGCTCGACGATTTGCTGCCCGAAGCCTTTTCGGTCGTTCGCGAGGCGATGGACCGCGTGCTGGGCAAGCGGCATTTCCACGTCCAGATGCTCGGCGGCATCGTGCTGCACCAGGGGCGCATTGCCGAGATGAAAACCGGCGAGGGCAAAACCCTGGTGGCGACCCTCCCGACCTACCTGAACGCCCTGACCGGAAACGGCGTGCATGTGGTCACGGTCAACGACTATCTGGCGCGCTTCCAGGGCGAGTGGATGGGCAAGGTGTACCGCTATCTGGGCATGCGCGTGGGGGTCATCGTCCATGATATGGACAATAACGCCCGGCGCGCCGCCTATGCCGCAGACATCACCTACGGCACCAACAACGAGTTCGGCTTCGACTATCTGCGCGACAACATGGTCATCTACAAAAAGGACATGGTGCAGCGCGGCCATGCCTTTGCGATTGTGGACGAGGCGGACTCCATCCTCATCGACGAGGCCCGGACGCCGCTTATCATCTCCGGTCAGGGCGACAAGTCTACGGACATGTACCAGCGCGCCGACCGGTTCGTAAGCCGCTTGCGCGAGGAAACGGACTACACCAAGGACGAAAAGGACAAGGCGGTCTCGCTCACCGAAGAAGGCATCCGCAAGGCGGAGGAATTCTTCGGCCTGGAGAACCTGGCGGATATCGAAAACAACGATATCAACCACCATATCAACGCCGCCCTGCGCGCCAACGTGCTGATGCACCGCGACGACGACTATGTGGTCCAAAACGGGCAGGTCATCATCGTGGACGAGTTTACCGGCCGGCTGATGGTGGGCCGCCGCTATTCGGACGGCCTGCACCAGGCCATCGAGGCCAAGGAGCACGTCAACGTCGAGCGCGAGAGCAAGACGCTGGCGACCATCACGTTCCAGAATTACTTCCGCATGTACAAAAAGCTCAGCGGCATGACCGGTACGGCCAAGACGGAAGAGGAAGAGTTCAAGGGCATTTACCGGCTGGACGTGGTGCAAATCCCTACCAACCGTCCCATGATTCGCAAAGACCTCAACGACGTGGTTTACAGGACCGCCCGCGGCAAGTTCCGGGCCGTGGTGGAGGAGATTGTCCGCCGCCACGAGACGGGCCAACCCGTGCTGGTGGGCACCGTGTCGGTGGAAAAGAGCGAGCTGCTCTCGCGCATGCTGGAGATGCGCGGCGTGCCCCATGAGGTGCTCAACGCCAAGCACCATGAAAAAGAGGCCGAAATCGTCGCCCAGGCCGGTCACTTTGGGGCGGTCACCATCGCAACCAACATGGCGGGCCGCGGCACGGACATTCTCCTGGGCGGCAACCCCGAGTTCCTGGCCCGGCGCGCGCTGCGCCAGCAAGGCGTGGAGGAGACGGTCATCGAAGCGGCCATGGGCCACGACGAACAGGTGGGCGAGGACGTTCTGGCCGTGCGCGCGGAGCTGGAGCGGCTGGAAAAGCAGTTCTCCGTGCAGACGGACGCCGAGCACGATCGCGTCGTGGCCGTGGGCGGCCTGCACATCATCGGCACGGAGCGGCACGAAAGCCGCCGCATCGACAACCAGCTCCGCGGCCGCGCGGGACGCCAGGGCGACCCGGGCTCCTCCCAGTTTTTCATCGCGCTGGAGGACGACCTGATGCGCCTGTTCGGCTCCGAGCGCTTCTCGGGCATGATTGAGCGGCTCGGCCTGGACGAGGATACGCCCATTGAGGCCCGCATGCTCACGCGGCAAATCGAAAACGCGCAGAAGCGCATCGAGGGCCGCAACTATGACATCCGCCGCCATGTTCTGCAATACGACGACGTGATGAACCAGCAGCGCGACGTGATTTACGGCCAGCGCCGTCAGGTGCTGGAGGGCGAGAACATGCGCGGGCAGATTCTGGGCATGGCCGGCAACCTCATCGAAGCGGCGGTGCAGCTGCATACGGGCCGGGGCGACAACCCGTCGGAATGGGACATTCCGGGCCTGGCCGCGTACCTGGAACGCTATTGCGTGCCGCAGGGCTGGCTGGCGCAGCATGCCGGCGAATACCGCACCCGGCAGGCGCTGCAGGACGCGCTGAACGAGGCGGCGGAGGCGGCCTACGCGCAGCGCGAACAGGCGCTGGCCGAGGCGGGCATCGATATGCGCGAGTTTGAGCGCGTGGTGCTCCTGTCCAGCGTGGACCGCCGGTGGATGGATCATATCGACGCGATGGACCGCCTGCGCGACGGCATCGGGCTGCGCGCCTATGGCCACAGGGACCCGGTGGTGGAATACAAATTCGAAGGCTTCGAGATGTTCGACGAGATGGTGCGGCTGATTCGCGAGGACACGCTCCTGAAGCTCTATCACGCGCAGGTGCGCGTGAACCTGGAGCGCAGGCAGGTGGCGCAGCCCACCCAGGAGCGCCTCTCCGGCGCCGGCGCAGGCGGCCCGAAACAGCCGCGCCAGGCCGTGCCGAAGGTCGGCCGCAACGAGCCCTGCCCCTGCGGCAGCGGCAAAAAATACAAGCACTGCTGCGGCAGAAACGCCTGACGCGGGGCGCAAAGCGCCCGACATGAGTTTGAAGAAAGGAACGTTGCGTATGGTCGAATTGGATCAGGCGCGCGCAGACATCAAGGCGCTGCGCGAGCGTATCAACGAGACGGGTGACTCTCTTTAACCTGGTTCACCTCAGGGAAGAGCTGGCCGAACTGGAGCAGGACATGGCGGAACCGGATTTCTGGAACGATTTGGAGCGGTCTACCCGCGTCAACCAGCAGGCCAAGAGAATCGGCGATAAAATTGCCCACCACCAGTCGCTGTGCAAACGCGCGGAGGACATCGAGGCGATGATTGAACTGGTCGAGGAGGAAAACGACGCTTCCATGGTCGGCGAAATCAACGGCGAGCTGGCCAGTCTGACCGAGGACGTGGAGACGCTGGCGCTGCAAACGCTCCTGCGCGGGGAATATGACGCCAACAACGCCATCCTCTCGCTGCACGCCGGGGCGGGCGGCACCGAGGCGCAGGACTGGACGCAGATGCTGCACCGCATGTATGTGCGCTACTGCGAGCGCGAAGGGTTTACGGTGAAAACCATCGACCTGCTGCTGGGCGACGAGGCCGGCATCAAGTCGGTCACCTGGGAAGTGCAGGGCGACAACGCCTACGGCTTTCTGCGCTCGGAAAAGGGCGTGCATCGCCTGGTGCGCATCTCTCCGTTTGACGCCAACGCCCGGCGGCATACGTCCTTTGCTTCGCTGGACGTGTCGCCGATTATTGAGGACAGCGAGCTGGAGATTAACTGGGACGAAGTGCGCATCGATACCTACCGCGCCTCCGGCGCAGGCGGACAGCACATCAACCGCACAGACTCCGCCGTGCGCATGACGCATCTGCCCACGGGCATCGTCGTGCAGTGCCAGAACGAGCGCTCCCAGATTCAGAACCGGGAAGTCTGCGTCCGCATGCTCAAGTCCAAGCTCATCGAGCTGCGCGAGCGCGAGAAGGAAGAGCAGATGGCCCAAATCAAGGGCGAAATGAAGAAAATCGAGTGGGGCAGCCAGATTCGCTCCTATGTCTTTCAGCCCTATACCCTGGTCAAGGATCATCGCACCGGCTATGAGGACGGCGACGTGGACGCGGTCATGGACGGAAAGCTGGACGGGTTCATTCGCGCCTACCTGCAGATGCAGTAAGAAAAGGAGGCGGCAGCATGCGCTTTGGTACGCGCTCATTGGAAGAGCAGGAGTGCGCAGCGGCTGCGCACTGGTACGGAGAGAATGCCTGCAAAATGCAGGGAATTCCGTGCAGGGAAACGGCACGCGCGCATGTTCGCGCGCTGTGCAGCGAGGACGGCGCGCTGTGCGGCGTGTTCTGCTGGGGACCGGCGGCGCGCGCGCAGGAGGCCTGGGACGCCTGGGAGGAGGAGCCGGAGACGCTGGACATCAGCGCCTGCCTTCGGCCCGACTTGACCGGGCATGGATGGGGATACCGCGCCATGCGCACCGCGATGCGCTGGCTGCAGGGCAAAACGGGCGCGCGCGTGTTTCGCGTGGCGGTCCCCGCGTCGGACGCACGCGCGCAGCAGGTCTGGCGGCGCCTGGATTTTGAGCCGGCCGCCGCGCACGGCAGCTGGCTGCTGATGCGCCTGGACGCGACGCCCTGGAAGGATGCGACGCGCCCGCTCCAGGAGGGAATGGCCGTGTATCCGGGCGACCCGCCTTTCTCGCGCAGGCTGTTCCAGCGCCAGGCGGAAGACGGATGGAATGCCAGCGCCATCGCGCTGTCCTGCCATACGGGCACGCACATCGACGCGCCCGCGCATGTGGGCCTTGCGGGCACGGTGGAGGACATCGCGCCGGAGCGCCTGAACGGCATGGTGCAGCTGCTGGATTGGGACGGCCAGCGATGGAACAACATCTGCGCCGGCCGGCTGCTGCTGCGGCTGCACGAAAAGAGCCTGACGCCCGCGGACGCGCGGCGCCTGTTGGCGCTGGGCGTGGAATGGCTGGGCGTGGACGCCCTGACGCTGGACAGGGGAGAGACGTCGTGGGAGACGCATCGAATACTGCTCAGGGCGGGCGTGGTTGTGCTGGAGAACGCGGCGATTGAAAAAGGGTTTGAAGAGGGCTGGTATCATATGCGCTGCCTCCCGCTGCTTCTGCCGGGCAGCGACGGCGCGCCGGTGCGGCTGCTGCTGCGCCGGGAGACAAAGCGGTGAAAGCGCGTGCCGCGCGCCTGCTGGCCGCGGTAGCCGGCGCGCTGCTGCTGGTATGCGCGCTGTATGGGTGCGTGACGGCGGTGGCGCTGGACGAGGACCGCTATCCGCGCGACGGCGCGCTGGGCGAGGCGGCGCAGGAGGTGCTGGACTATTTGCGCGGCCGCCTCGACGCGATGGACGCCGCGCGCTTTACCCAGCGCGAGCGGCTGCACATGGAGGATGTGCGCGCGCTGTTCGACGGGGCGCGGAGGCTGGCGCTCGGCTGTCTGGCGGCGGCCGCGGCGCTGGGGACGGCCGGCGCGCTGCTGGGCGGCCGGCGCACGTTCGGGCGGGGGCTGCTGTACGGCGTGGCGGCGTTTGCGGGCTGCTTTGCGCTGCTGGGGCTGTGGGCGTTGGCGGACTTTGACGGCTGGTTTACGGCCATGCACCGGCTGGCCTTTTCCAACGACCTGTGGCTTTTGCCGGCCGATTCCACGCTGATTACGCTGATGCCCCTTTCGTTTTTCATGCAGGCCGTGGCGGCGGTGGCCGCGCGGTTTTTGTCCTGTATGGCCGCCGTTGTCGCGCTGGGATGGGGCCTGTCGCGCGCACGGCGAAGGGAGAGAGAGACGTGAACTATGCGCAGAGGGCCGCCGAAAAGGCGGAAGCCGTCCGCCGGGCGGGACATGCCCGCATTCTGGCCATTGAGACGTCATGCGACGAGACCGCGGCGGCGGTGGTCGAAGACGGACGACGCGTCCTGTCCAATGTGGTGGCCTCGCAGATGGAAACGCACGCGCTTTACGGCGGGGTCGTGCCGGAGATTGCCTCGCGCCAGCATGTGGAGGCGGTGGACCCGGTGGTGGCGCGCGCGCTGGAGGAGGCGAATCTGACCCTGCCGGAGGTAGACGCCATTGCCGTGACCTATGGGCCGGGGCTGGTCGGCGCGCTGCTGGTCGGCGTCAGCTGCGCCAAGGCGCTGGCGTTTGCGGCCGGACTGCCGCTGGTGCCGGTGCATCATATCGAGGGGCATATCTGCGCCAACTACATCGCGCATGCGGCGCTGGAGCCGCCTTTTGTCTGCCTGGTGGCTTCCGGGGGACATTCGCATGTTTTGCAGGCCGTGGCATATGGCGAATACCGCCTGCTGGGACAGACGATGGACGACGCGGCGGGCGAAGCGTTCGACAAGGCGGCGCGCGTGCTGAACCTGCCGTATCCGGGCGGGCCGCTGCTGGACAAGTTGGCCGAGTCCGGAAATCCCGACGCCCTGCCGCTTCCGCGCCCGCGCCCGGAAGGGCGGTACGACTTTAGCTTCAGCGGCCTGAAGACGGCCCTGGTGAACCATGTGCATACCCTGCGCCAGAGCGGGCGCGAGGTGGCGGCGGCGGATATTGCCGCTTCCTTTCGCAGGGCGGTGGTCGATTCCCTCGCCTCGCGCGCGCTGCTGGCGGCGCGGGAAACGGGCGCAAGGGCGCTGGCGGCTGCGGGCGGAGTGGCGGCCAACAGCCTGCTGCGCCGGGAGCTGGAGGCG
The DNA here is from genome assembly GCA_018713305.1 of Candidatus Avichristensenella intestinipullorum. Lineage (GTDB taxonomy): Bacteria > Bacillota > Clostridia > Christensenellales > Aristaeellaceae > Avichristensenella > Avichristensenella intestinipullorum. The sequence continues at coordinate 1,444 of DVFI01000050.1, read as the reverse complement.
GGCGCGGCCCGGGCGGGCATTCCCTGCTACATTCCGCCGGTCTCCCTCTGCACGGACAACGCCGCCATGATTGGCAGCGCGGGCTTTTACCGCCTGATGCGCGGCGAGCTGGCGGACCTGACGCTCAACGCCGTGCCCGGCGCGCGCCTGGCCTGGTCGGATTGACGCGCAGCGTTCCGTTCCGGAACGCGCTCCCATGAGCGGGAATTTGCTCGTCGCAGGGCGGCATGGCGGAAGGTGCGCCCGCATCAGGAAGCAATTTGACTGTCGCAGGGCGGCATGGCTGAAAGGGCATGCCGTCCTGCCTTTTCTTTGCCGCGCCACGGCCCGATGGCCGCCCGGCAGGCGGCAATGGCCGCAATGCGCCCAAGCCGGCCTGCTCCCGTGCAAAGGTCTCCGCCGCTTCCCGCCATGCCCTGGCCTGCTCTGTCCATTTTTTCTGTTCCGCCTCACAGTCGGCGGAGAGCTTCAGGGGCCGTTCATGGCTGATGGCGCCGCTGATGTCGTCCTCATGGATGCGCCCGAAACGGGCTGCTGTTGTGATGATATGGCGCTGGGCGTGAAATTTGAAATCTCTTTGCCAAATGACTTGCTCATTACGCAGCGTAATCAGATATACTCAGCGTGAGGTGGTACCATGGAAAAACATAAGGCTGTCCCGCAGGGGTATATGACCGTTGGCGAAGTTGCGAAGAAAATGCATGTTACCGTGCGAACACTACAGCACTACGACAGAGAGGGGCTGCTTCCTCCCGCAGCCATAAGCGAAGGCGGGCGAAGACTCTATACGGACAGAGATTTGATAAAGCTCCATCAGATTTTATCGCTCAAGCATTTGGGCTTTTCGCTGGACGATATCAAAAACCGGCTCATTCCCATGGACACACCGAGGGAAATGGCTGCGGTTTTGGCGCAACAGGCGGCAGCCGTTCAGCGCAAAATAGACAGCTTGTCCGAATCGTTGCGAGAACTGGAAGCATTGCGGACAGAAGTCCTGCAGATGCAGTCGGTTGACTTCAAAAAGTACGCTGATATTATTGTAAACCTGCAGATGAAAAATGATTACTACTGGCTTATCAAACACTTTGACGACCAGACGCTGGACCACATCCGCAGCCGCTTTGACAGGGACAGCGGGAAAGCGTTTCTGGATACGTTCATACGGCTTCAGGAGGAAGCCATACGACTGCAGCATGAAAAGGTGCCTGCCGACAGCGTTCAGGCACAGAAGTTTGCAGAGGCATATTGGAAAATGATAACAGCGTTCACCGGCGGAGACATGAGCATGCTCTCCAGGCTGATGGCATTGGGGCGGTTTGAAGACGCTGATTCCGAGTGGCGGGAAAAGCAGGCGCTTGCCAATGGTTATATCGAGCAGGTGTTGGGAGAATACTTTTCCCGGCTGGGGGTGAATCCGTTTGAGGAGAACGAAGCATGAACGACG
>DVFI01000049.1 GCA_018713305.1 Candidatus Avichristensenella intestinipullorum | reverse complement strand
AGGGGGTTGTGACCGTGAGATTCTATCAGTTTCTGTTATCCCGTCTTCTGGTTTTTGTCTGCGTAATTTTCGTAGGCGTAACGGTCGTTTTCTTCGTCCCTCGCCTCCTGCCATCCGACCCGGTAGACGCCATGCTTGCCAGCATTCTGTCCCAATCCAACTTTATTTCGCCCGAGGCTATTGAAGCCATGCGCGAAACCCTCAACGTCGCTTACGGCTTGGACGGCACGCTGTGGGAGCAATACACCGGGTTTTTGTGGCGAGCCATCTTTACCCAGGACTTTGGCCCGTCGTTTTCCCAGTATCCCACTAACGTAAGTGTGCTCATCGGCCGGGCGCTGCCCTGGACCATGGGATTATTGCTGTCGACTACCGTTATCTCCTGGGTTCTGGGCAATTTTATCGGCCTGCTGGCTGGCTTCCGCAAAGGAAAATGGTACGCGCATATTATGGAATATATTGCTATCTTCCTCTACCCCATCCCCTATTACATCTTTGCGCTTGTGTTGATCATTCTCTTTGCCTATGTGCTTCCCATCTTCCCACTTGCCGTCACAATCCGCACCTCCGGCTTTACCTGGGAGCACATTGCCAACATTCTCTATAACTCCGCCTTGCCTGCGCTTTCTATGATTCTGGTCGGTACCGGCTGGTGGGTCATCAGCATGATGACGCTCGCCAGCAACACGGCGGAAGAAGATTATGTCGGCTTTGCCCGTCTCAAGGGGCTTTCTGAGCGCCGGATTATGTACCGCTATGTGCTTCCCAACGCGGCGCTGCCGCAGGTTACCATGTTGGCGTTGCGACTGGGCGGCGTGTTTGGCGGCGCAATGATAACGGAAATGCTCTTTACCTATCCGGGCATCGGCATGCTAATCTATACGGGCATCGTGCAGAACGACTACAACCTGATTATGGGTTCAGTCACGATATCCATTGTAGCGGTGGCAACAGCTACGTTTATCGTCGATATTCTCTATCCCTTTATGGATCCCCGAGTACGGCTACGCTGAAGCAACCCGCAAAACGCGGATCCTTGAGACGAAGGTGAGAACCATGAAGCATTGGAACGCAAGGTTAAAGATTGGCGCGATTATCGTGCTGTTTTTCCTGATACTGGGGTTTATCGTGCCTTTTTTCCGGCCACATGAAGATGTCATGGCCTGGAGCGTCTATGGAAAAAACCTCAAACCCTCCTGGGAACACCCGTTGGGAACGACCAGCATGGGCCAGGATGTATTCTGGCTGCTGGCATGTTCCATCCAGAATTCGCTGATAATCGGGATTTGCACCGCTGCCATTGCCACGGTTGTCGGCGTAGCGGTAGGTCTGTTTTCGGGGCTGAAAGGCGGTTGGGCGGATCGCGTCTGTACGTTGATCATGGACTCGTTGATTGCCATTCCTTCCCTGCCCATTTTAATTCTGTTGGGCAGTATTCTCAAGGGGCGAACGCCCTGGGTGCTCATTTCCCTGGTGCTTGCGCTGTTTAGTTGGCCTTGGCCTGCGCGCCAGACGCGCGCCATGGCACTTTCCATGCGTGAAAATGATTTTATCAGCACCGCCATCTTCTCCGGAGAGAGCACGCGCAAAATCATATCGCGGGAAATCTTTCCCTTCGTATCTGACTGGTCGGCGGCTAACTTTGTCAATACCATTCTCAGCGCTATCGGGAGCGAATCCGGTCTTGCGCTTATTGGCATGTCAAACAACTCCACGGCGACGCTGGGCACTATGATTTACTGGGCCAACAGCCGGCAGGCCCTCCTTGCTGAGCGGTATTGGTGGATTCTCCCGCCTGTCATCGCCGTGGTGCTTCTGTTTGTCGGACTGTTTATTCTCTTGTCCGGCTATCAGACCTATCATGCGCACAGGAGGGGAAAGTAACATGCTGCAAGTCGAACATATAAGCGCGCGATACGATTTGCTTCGCGAGTACGTTCAAGCGGTAGACGACGTCAGTTTTACCGTGTCCAACGGAGAAATCTTTGGCATTGCCGGCGAATCGGGATGCGGAAAGTCAACGCTTTTGAAGGTGCTTTACGATTTGGTCGCCTATCCGCTGGAACGCACCGGCGGGCAAGTACGCATTCTGCCGGAACAGGGCAACAGCTCGTCCGCGGTATGCAGCGGCGACATCCGGCGCATCTGGTGGAAAGACATTTCCTATGTGCCGCAGGGAGCCATGCATGTCTTTAACCCCGTGACAAAAATCAAGCACCAGTTCTTCGACGCCATCCAGAGGTTTCATCACGTCCGCAGCAAAAAGGAGCTCTACCATGAGCTGGCCGCTTATTTTCGGGAAATGGAACTGGCTCCCGAAGCGCTGGAAGCCTATCCACATCAACTTTCGGGCGGGATGCGTCAACGTGCCTTGATCGCTCTGGCCACCTTTCTCAAGCCATCGCTCATTCTTGCCGATGAGCCCACTACCGCGCTGGACGTCATCGTGCAGCGAAGCATTCTGACCATGCTTCGTCGCGTGCAGCGGCGAGATCACAGCGCGATGGTCATCGTCTCGCACGATATGGGCGTCCACTATCAGATTACCGACAGGCTTGGCATCATGTACGCAGGCCAGATGATTGAGATGGGCCCTACCCGGGAAATCTTCGAGCGTCCACGCCACCCCTATACGCAGATGCTCATCGGCGCGCTCCCGCGTATCGGTGACACGGCCTCCAGAGAAGGCATTCTTGGCAACCCGCCGAGCCTGCGCAATCCGCCGCCGGGCTGCCGGTTTGCGCCGCGCTGCCGGCAGGCCGGCCCACAATGCCAGCAGGCCGTGCCTGCCGCCATAGCGGTTGGACCGGGTCATTACGCGCGATGCCTGCTGCTATCTCAGCCCGAAACGCAAACAGGAGGTGAGCATCGTGTCTGACATGAACGCTCTGGAAATCAGCCACTTAACGCGCACGTTCAAAATTGGCGGCATGATTCTGGGTACGAAAATTACAGCCGTAGACGATATTTGCCTGAGCCTTCCGGGCGATGAGCCGTGGATATTGAGCATCGTAGGAGAATCGGGCAGCGGCAAAACCACGCTGGCCCGCATGCTGTTGGGGCTTCAGCTTCCTTCTTCCGGGGAGGTCAGGCTGGGCGGCATCGCGCTGGACGAACTCAAGGATAACAAAAAGCGCAAATCTTTCAGAAAGAATGTTCAGCCGATTTTCCAGAATCCATTTTCGTCTTTTAGCGCCCGAAACCGCGTGGATTCCTACCTGTTTGAGACCGCGCTTAACTTCGGCATCGCTCCACACCGCAAAGCAGCCGAACCTGTCGTGGAAAAGGCGCTCCTCTCCGTCGGTTTGTCCCTTGCGGAGGTCTCCGGAAAATACCCGAACCAGTTTTCCGGCGGCGAGCTCCAGCGTGTCAGCATTGCCAGAGCGCTGATTACCAACCCCGGCATCATCATTGCCGACGAACCCGTCGCCATGATTGACGCCTCCCTCCGCATGAATATCGTGAATCTGTTCAGAAAGCTCAAGCAGGAATATCGCGTCAGTTTTGTGTATATCACGCACGATTTATCCACCGCCTATTATGTCAGCGATTATATCATGATTATGTACCGGGGAAATATGATTGAGTTTGGTCGCGCGCAAACCATTCTGGAGCATCCCGGCCATCCGTATACGCGTCTATTGCTTGACTCCATCCCCCGTGTCGGCCTCCTTTGGGACAACAACATGGTACTCCCGGATTTGGATTCCAAAGAGTATCTGCTTTCCGGATGCAAGTTTTCCGGCCGTTGTCCGCACGCCACAGAGGATTGCCGAACGCAGAAACCCGTCTGGGTCTCCCTGGGACCGGAACAGCGAGTGTATTGCCGGTCTCCCCAAATCGATAATCAAGCTTGACAGGAGGAAAACCGCATGAAAATTGCATCGCGTTTGGACGAACGTCTCCCAATGAATAACGGCATCGAAATTCCGCAGGTGGGTCTTGGCGTCTGGCGTGCCAGCGATGGTCCGGAAACACGCAACGCCGTGCGCTGGGCGCTGGAGCTGGGATATCGAAGCATTGACACTGCCTCGCTATACGAAAACGAACAGAGCGTCGGGCAAGGGTTCCGAGACAGCGGTCTGCCCCGCGAAGAGGTTTTTATCACCACCAAGGTCTGGAATCCGGATCAGGGCTATGAAAAAACGCTTGCCGCCTTTGAGCGCAGCCTGAAAAAGCTCGGTCTGTCGTATGTTGACATGTACCTTGCGCATTTTCCGGTCCGCGATTTGTACCTGGATACCTGGCGGGCGATGGAAAAGCTGTACCGGGATGGACTTGTCCGCGCCATCGGTGTGAGCAATTTTCATCCGCATCACCTGGATACGCTCCTGCAGCATTGTCAGATTCGTCCGGTTGTCAACCAGATTGAGCTGCATCCATATCTGCCGCAAAAGGGGAATCTGCTGCACTGCGCCGCGCGCGACGTGCTGGTGGAAGCCTGGGCGCCCATCGCCAAGGGCCGCGTGCTGGCAGAACCGGTCATCCTGCGGCTGGCTCAAAAATACGGAAAAACACCTGCGCAGATTGTGCTGCGCTGGGAACTGCAGCACGGCATTATCATTATCCCCAAATCCGTTCACAAAGAACGCATCCGGGAGAACAGCCAAATCTTCGATTTCTCGCTGACGGACGATGAGCTTACCGACATCAATGGTCTGGCCCGGAACGGTCGCATCGGCGTAGATCCGGATTTGATGGAATACTGACGCCCGACTGCTGGTCGCCGGCCGGTCGATTGAGCCGGCGTGCAGAGCGCCGGGGCGTTCGCCCATGGCGCCCTTCCCTTTTTCCGTGCTTTGCGCTATACTGACGGGGCGACGCATTGCCCAGTTTATCTGCAAGTCCGGGCGTCGGAAGCCCTGACCGGCTCGACATGTATCCCTGTGCGCTTTCTTTCGGCTGGCCGCCCGGATTTGATGCCCTCAACCCGAGAAAGGAGCCTGTCCTATGCCGATGCATCAGTTGGATTTGCGCGTCCGCAAAATCCTGGAGACCCTGCGGGCACTCCGGGTGCGCTCCGCCGCGCCGCTTGCCAATATCGAAATCCTTTCCTCGCCAGACGGCTCATGGGAATCCTTTGCAAACGGCGCAGAATGGGGGCAAACAAGAAAGGAAAACTGGACCTGGTTCCGATTTTCCGTCCACATTCCCCATGATTTTCCCCCGGGCGATGCGGCGCTTCGTGTCCTGACGGGCCGTGAAGGGAACTGGGAGGCCGTACACCCGCAGTTTCTGGCTTATTTGGACGGACGTGAGGAGCAGGCCTTTGACACGCGCCACCATGAAATGCGCCTGCCAGACGCATCTCCCGGGCGCTCCTACACCGTACGCCTGGAGGCGTACGCACACGCCGAAAGTCACGGCATGCCCCCCGTTCCGCCCCGGTTGCAAGTTGACCTTCTCTGCTTATGCCCAGAAACAGACGCCCTGTACTATGATCTTTTTGTCCCCTGGGAGGCAGCGACGCTGCTGCCGGAAGGAAGCCGGGAGCGGGAACGGCTTCTGTACGCGCTCAGCGACGCGGTCAATCTGCTGGACTTGCGCGCCCCTTATACTCCTGCATTTCTGGATTCGGTGGAACAGGCGCGCCGATTCCTCCGGGAATCTCTCTATGCGCCTCTGCAAGGCCGCGAGCCGGAAGCGATTGCGACATGCGTCGGCCACAGCCATATTGATGTCGCCTGGCTGTGGGATATAGAACAGACGCGCCATAAAGCGGCGCGCACTTTCTCCACGATGCTTAAGCTCATGGAACGATATCCCGAGTTTACGTTTATGTCCAGCCAAGCGCAGCTGTATCAGTTTGTCAAGGAAGATCACCCTGCGCTTTATGCACGCATCCGGGAAGCAATCCGGCGTGGACAATGGGAGCCGGAGGGCGGCATGTGGGTGGAGGCTGACTGTAACCTCATCAGCGGCGAGTCCATCGTCCGGCAGCTTTTGTATGGCAACGAGTTTTTCCAAACGGAGTTTGGCCACCGCTGCCGCATTCTCTGGCTGCCCGACGTGTTTGGATACTCGGCCGCCCTGCCGCAGATTCTCAAAAAGAGCGGCATCAAATACTTTTTTACCAGCAAGCTCAGCTGGTCGGAGTTTAATCTTTTCCCATATGATACTTTTGTATGGCGCGGCATCGATGGCAGCGAAGTGCTGACCCACTTTACCCCGTCCCGGGATTATTGCGGGGGCGGAACCTATGAAAAACATGAGGATTTGCAGCACTTCACCACCTACAACGCGCTTTTGTCCCCCAATCAGATAAAAGGAGGATGGCAGCGCTTTCAGCAGAAGGGACTGGATAACCAGTTTCTGGTCAGCTATGGATACGGCGACGGCGGCGGCGGCCCGACCGAAGAAATGCTGGAAAATGCGCGCCGCCTGACGGCTTCTCTTCCGGGCGTTCCTGCCGTACGCCAGGATTTTGCCGGCGCGTTTTTCGAGGGGCTGGCCAAGCGCGTGATGAACGACAGACGCCTGCCAAAGTGGTCGGGCGAACTGTATCTGGAATATCACCGTGGTACCTATACCGCCATGGCGCGCAACAAGCGAAGCAATCGCAAGCTGGAAATATTGCTGCGCGAGGTTGAGCTGTGGTGCGAATATGCCCGGGAGGAGCTGGGCACAGCTTATCCGCAGGAGGCGCTGCGCGCGTTGTGGCATCAGGCGCTGACCCTGCAATTTCACGACATTTTGCCCGGTTCTTCCATCCAGAAGGTATATGAAGATTCAAAATCCACATACGCCCGTCTGTTCGAGCAGGCGGAAGCGCTGCTCGGCACAGCGCAGCGCGCGCTGACACAGGAAGACAGCGAATCCCTGACGCTCTGGAATTCCCTGTCCAGAAGCCGGGACGACGTAGTGCGCTTTGCCGCGCCCGAAGGGGTGACGGCGCTGGTGGACGCGCAGGGCCATCAATTCCCGGTACAGCGCCTGTCGGACGGTTCCTGCGTCGCTTTCGTGCAAGGCCTTGCCCCTCTGTCCGCCGTGACGCTGCGCTTTGTCCGCGGCCCGCTTCAACCGTTTGAAGCGCTGGCGGATGCCTCCGGCTTTGACACTCCCCTGTTCTGCGGACGCTTTGACGAAAACATGCGCATTGTATCCCTGATAGACCGCAGGACGGGGCGGGAAACGGTGCAGCCGGGTCATGCGCTTAACCGATTGGTTGTCTATGACAACCGGCCTCATCGCTATGATGCCTGGGACGTGAACATTTACTACCCGGAAAAGCAATGGACGCTGGAGCATCCGGAAAGCGTTGAAATCGTCGAACAAGGTCCCGTTCTGACCGCAGTGCGCGTCCGTCACCGCTTTGGAACCTCCTCTATCGTTCAGGATATGGTGTTCTACCACGACCTGGCCCGCATTGATTTCCAGACCACCGTGTCCTGGCGGGAGGCGCACGGCCTGCTCAAGGCGCATTTCCCGGTGGATGTTTTCTGTGACAGCGCCACCTTTGATATCCAATACGGCAATGTCCGCCGTCCCACCCACCGCAACACCAGCTGGGATGCGGCACGCTTTGAGGTATGTGCGCATAAGTGGATGGATATCAGTGAACCCGGCTTCGGCGTGGCTGTTCTCAACGACTGCAAATACGGCTGTTCCGTGCATGACAATGACATGGCGCTCACATTGCTCAAATCCTCCACCTATCCCAACCCAACCGCCGATCAGGAACAACATGTGTTTACCTATGCGCTCTGCCCCCATCCGGGCGACTGGCGCAGCGCGCGCGTGCCTGACGAGGCGTATGCGCTGAATATTCCCGTGCGCACCGTGGCAGGCAGGCTGCGCGCCGGCATGCCGCCGGCGTCCTATGCCCGTGTCAATCAACCCAACATCATTATCGAATGCGTAAAAGCCGCGCTGCATGGCGAAGGGGGCATCCTGCGCCTCTATGAATGCTACGGCATGCGCTGTCAGGCAACCCTCACGCTGGCACGGCGGCCGTCCTGCGTCCGCCGGATCTCCCTCATGGAAGAAGACGGCGAAGTGTTGGAGACTGCGGAGAACCGCGTTGTGCTGGAGGTCAAACCGTATGAAATCGTCAGCCTGCGCATTCTGTAAGCACAGAACGTCTTGAAGCCATGCGCATCAAGGTGGGTTCGTGAAGGCAAAAACCCGGATATCAGGGCAAGGGTTGACGAAGGCCTGTAAATCCAGGCGGGCTAATACAAATCCCGGTTATTCCACGCCTCCATGACGCAGGCGGCGTGCTCTTCGTCCACGCGGTTGGTATCATGGGTTCGGCTATTGTAGAAATGAATGCAGAAATGTCCGTCGAAATCGTTGTCCTGGATGTGCTGGCCCTCGTGCGGCATGGCGTTCATGGAGGCAGCGATGACCCGGCCGTTGACCTCCAGCCAGATGGGCCGCCTGTCCCACGTCCATTCGCCGCCGCAAATGTCCAGCATTTCCGCGGTGTCCCGGCTGGTCAGGGGTTCTGCGTCGCAGTGGCTGTCCCCGCCGTAGCGGCTGATTTGAAAGCTGCGGCCCGTGCGCACGTCCACGACCGTGGCCTCGTTCAGCCGCGCCACCGCCACATTGCCGCCCAGCCACCAGTCCAGCAGCTCCACCTCGCCGTCTCCGCCGCCGCCGATGCGCCTGCGCGTCATATCGCCTACGATGCCGTCCGCCTCAATGCCCAGGCTCCGCTGCAGCCGCATGACGGCGGCCTGCGTATCATACCCGTAATCTCCGTCTGCCGAAACCGTGTATCCGAGCCCCTGCAACGTCACCTGCAAATCCAGGACGGAATTGCCCGAATCGCCGGGCTTGAGCACGCGCGGATAGTTGGGATTGTTCTCGCCGTCAAACGTCAGCTCGGGCAGCGCCAGGCCCGACGTCGGCGAGGGCGTCGCCGTGGCGTAGGCATAGGCGGGCGGCGGGACGACGGACGGCGTCGGGGCGGGCGTGGCATAGGAAAACGCGGAGGTCGGCGCAGCCGTCTGCCCCGACGGCAGTTCCACGCGCACATACCGGCCCAGCACATAGCCGGCCTGCAGCCCGTAGGCGACATAGTACCAGCCGTCCTCATAGCGAACCAGCTCCAGGCGGGCGCCGTACGGGATTTCGCCGATGGGAGCGTACTGCGTGCCCGGTCCGGCGCGCAGCACCAGCGCGCTGGCCGTGACCACGCCCGTATCCGCGTGCGCGGATACGGTCAGCAGGCACAGCGCCAGCGCCAGCAGCACGGCCGTCCTCATCGCGCGCAGCCCCCTTTTTTTTCTTTTTTTGCCATTGTATGGCAATTTTCACCGATTGTCAACGAAACGCGCGCTGTGATATACTGGGAGAAATACCCGGAAGACAGGGAGGTTACGTCATGCCCATCTTTGAAAAGCCCTTATCGGAATTAAAGGTTTACTCCGGCACCAATCCCCGGCCTGCGGACTTCGACGCCTACTGGGAGCGCGGCCTGGCCGAAATGCACGCGCTGGGCACGGAATGCACGCTGACGCCCAGCTGGTTTCAAACGCCCCATGTCCAATGCGACGACCTGTATTTTACCGGCGTGGGCGGCGCGCGCGTATACGCCAAGCTTCTGCGTCCCCGCGGCCGGTCGGGGTGTCCCGCGGTGCTGCACTTTCATGGGTACAAGGGCTGTTCGGCCGCATGGACGACGCTTCTGGCCTACGCGGCGACGGGATTTGTGGTAGCGGCCATGGACTGCCGCGGGCAGGGTGGCCGTTCGGAGGACGTGGGCGGCGTTAAGGGCAATACGCTCTACGGCCATATCATCCGCGGCCTGGACGACCCGGACCCGGACAAGATGCTGATGCGCGCCGTTTTTCTGGACACGGCGCAGCTTGCGCGCATTGTCATGGCCATGCCGGAGGTGGACGCGACCCGGGTGGGCGCGTTCGGACTCAGCCAGGGCGGCGGGTTGACGCTGGCCTGCGCGGCGCTGGAACCTTCCATCCGTCGGCTTGCGCCGCGCTATCCGTTCCTGTCCGACTACCGCCGCGTCTGGGACATGGACCTGGATGTGGACGCATACGCGGAGCTGCGCGAATTCTTCCGCCGCTTCGACCCGCGCCATCAGCGGGAGGAAGCGGTGTTCACGCGCCTGGGGTATCTGGACGTGCAGCATCTGGCCCCGCGCATCCGCGGCGAGGTTCTGATGACCACGGCGCTCATGGACACCGTATGTCCGCCGTCCACGCAGTTTGCGGCCTACAACAAGATTACTGCGCCCAAGCGCATGGAAATCTGGCCCGACTTTGGCCATGAAGCCCTGCCCGGAGCGGACGATATGGTCTTCCAGTTTCTCTGCGGGCTCTGACCCCATCCTGCAGCATACTTTTCCTCGCCCCGCCGCACACTACGGCGGGGTGATTGCTTTGTTCAGGCCCACGCGCCGGGAGGCGCTGTCCGTGTTTGCGCTGGGCGCGGCCGGGTATCCGCTGCTGGAGGTATGCTGGCGCGGGCGCACGCATGCCAGCATGGCGCTGGCCGGCGGGCTTGCATTTCTTTGGATTTTTCGGGAGCACGCGGCGCGCCGTCCGCTCTGGGCGCGCTGCCTGCGCGGCGCGCTGGGCGTGACGGGCATGGAGCTCGCCTTCGGCCTGGTGCTGAACCGGGCGCTGCGGCTGGGCGTCTGGGACTATTCACGCCGCCGCTGGAATCTGCTGGGGCAGATATGCCCCGGCTACACGGCGCTGTGGTGCCTTCTCTGCGCGGCTCTTTCGCCCGTCTGCCGCCTGCTCCGGCTTTACTTTTCGCGCCGCCGCGTGTACAATAGACGATATTGAAAAAACCACACAAAGGAGCGCTCCCCCATGCTTGCGAGAATCAGCGCCTTACAGGGTGATGTCGGTTTTTATTACAAAAACCTGGTTTCCGGGCGGACCATCGCCTACCAGGCGGACATGCCGCTCATCGCAGCGAGCGTCATCAAGCTGCCCATCATGGTCGAAGCGTACCGCCAGTTCGAGGCGGGCAGGCTGGACCCCGGGAAAATCGTTCCCGTGCGCGCGCAGGATAAGGTGCCTTCCTGCGGCGTCGTTACCTATCTGCGCGACGACCTGGAAATGACCGTGGCGGACCTGGTCACGCTGTCCATCATCGTCAGCGACAACACGGCCACCAACCTGGTCATCGACCAGGTCGGCATCGACAACGTCAACCGAATGCTCGATTCGCTGGGGCTGACCAGCACGCGCCTGCGCCGCAAGCTGTTCGATATGGAAAGCGCGCGGCGTGGCCTTCAGAACCACATTACGGCCGGGGAAATCGGCCGGCTGCTGGAAACGCTCTACTGGGGCAACGTCGTCTCGCCCGACGCCTGCCGGCGCATGCTTTCCATCCTCAAGGACCAGCAGCTCAACGGCAAAATCCCCTTCCGCCTGCCGGAAAGCCTGCCCGTCGCACACAAGACCGGCGAGGACGACGGCATCACGCACGACTGCGGCATCGTCTATGCTGACGAGCCCTTCGTGCTGTGCTTCTGCGCCAACCATGTGGACGTGCCCGCCTGCGAGAGGCTGATGCAGGACATTGCCTGGGAGCTCGTGTATGAAAAGCGCTGAATGGCAAAGCGGGCTGGCCGCCCTGTGCACGGCAGACGCGCATCCGCTTTCCAACCTGGCCAACGCGTCGGCCCTGCTGTTCCAGTCCCTGTCCGACATCAACTGGGCGGGCTTTTACCTGCTGGACCGCGGCGCGCTGTGGCTCGGCCCCTTTGCGGGCAAGCCCGCGTGCGTGCGCATCGCGCCCGGGCGCGGCGTGTGCGGCACGGCGTTTCTGCGCAACGAAACGCTCGTGGTGCCGGACGTGCATGCCTTTGCCGGTCATATCGCCTGCGACGCGGCCTCCCGTTCGGAAATTGTGGTGCCGCTGCGGCTGGAAGGCCGGCCCATCGGCGTGCTGGATGTGGACAGCCCGCTTTTGTCCCGCTTCGGCGAGGCGGAGCGTCGGGCGCTGGAGGCCGCGGCCCGGCGCCTGGAATCCTGCTGCGACTGGAAGCGTCTTGGATACAATCTTGGGCGCGAGGCCTAAAGCTGGAGCTTGAAAACCAGCACGCCGCCAATCATCAGCGCCATGCCCAGGTATTTCGTCCAGACAAAGGCCGTCTGCTCAACGCCGAACAGGCCCAGCGCGTCGATGACCGCCGCGACCAGCAGCTGCGCAATGAGAATGACGGATACTGCCACCGTGGGGCCGAGGCTCTGCATGCCGACCATCACGGTCAGCGTAATGACCAGCCCCAGCGCGCCGCCCAGCCAGTACAGCCTGTTGGTCTGGCCCAGCGCGGCAAGGTTTCCGTTCCCGGCGACAAACATCGCGGCCAGCGAAAGGACAAAGGCCGTGCCCTGCACGAACATGTTCGATTCCAGCAGGCCGATTTTTTCCCCCAGCCGCGCGTTGAACACGCCCTGCAGGCTCATGGCGGCCCCGGCAACGATGCTCAAAAGTACGCCCAGCATGTCCATCCCTCCCGCGCACAGTGTGCGCATCGGACGCGGGTTTGATACGAAAGGAGTCCCGCATGAAAACGCTTATCCTCTACGCCGGCAAGTACGGCGCCACCGCGGACTGCGCGCAAAGGCTCTGCGCGCTGCTCGGCGACGCGCAGGCCAGGGATTTGGCCCGGGAACCGCGCCCCGAGCTGGCCGGATACGACGCCGTCATTCTGGGCGCCAGCGTGTACATGGGCAGGCCGCGCAAGGAAATGGTCGCCTATGCCCGGGAGGCGCAGCCGTTGCTGCTGCAGCGGCGGCTGGGCCTGTTTCTCTGTTGCATACAGGATATCAGCCAGGCCGTATCCCAGCAGTTTGCGTCGGCTTATCCCCGCGCGCTGCGCGAGCATGCCTGCGCGCAGGAGGCGCTGGGCGGCCGGGTGGAATACCGCAAGCTGGGCCGGCTGGACGGATGGGTGATGCAGCTGATTGCGGGCGATTTGCGCAAGCGGACGGGCTCGGACGTGCTGGACACCATTTCGCAGGAGCGCATCGAACGCTTTGCGGCGCAAATGCGGCAGGGGTGAGCTTGCGAAGGCGCAAAAAAAGTAGTATAGTGACGTTATACGCATCAAACCAAGATATCGCATCCACGCAATGCAGGAAGGCAGGCCCCTCATGCCCGGCACACCATCTGAAGCCCAATCCCGTCATACCCTGATGACCGAAACCCCCATTCCCCGTCTGGTGACCCGGATGGCCATGCCCACCATGGCCAGCATGCTCGTTACCTCCATTTACAACATGGCCGACACCTATTTCGTCGGCATGCTCGGCCAGAGCGCATCGGGCGCGGTCGGCGTGGTCTTCACGCTGATGCTCTTCATCCAGGCTATTGGCTTCACGCTGGGCATGGGCTCCGGCGCCAACATCGCGCAGCTGCTGGGCGCAAAGGACGAGGAAACCGCCTCGCGCATCGCGTCCACCGGTTTTTTCACCTCCCTGCTGCTGGGCCTCGTGCTGGCCGTAGGCGGGCTTGTTTTCCTCGACCCCCTGGTCTATCTGCTCGGCGCGACGCCCACCATCGCGCCCCATGCGCGCGCATACGGCAGCTATATCCTCATCGGCGCGCCGTACATGGCGGCTTCCTTCGTGGTCAACAACATCCTCCGTTCGCAGGGGAACGCCTTCTGGTCCATGATTGGGCTGACCACCGGCGGCGTGCTCAACATCCTTCTGGACCCCCTCTTCATCTTCGTCTTTGATATGGGCACGGCAGGCGCGGCGTTGGCGACCATTGTCAGCCAGCTGGTCAGCTTTCTGATTCTGCTGGTCATGGTCATGCGCCACAGCGCCGCGCGCATTTCCCTGCGCAAGGTGCATTTTTCCTACCTGAAGCGCATTTTGCCGGTCGGCCTTCCGTCGTTTTACCGGCAGGGCCTGACCTCTCTGGCCACCATTTTGCTCAACCGCGCGGCCGGCGTCTACGGAGATGCGGCCATCGCCGCCATGTCCATTGTCTCGCGCATCATGGGCTTTTTCTTCTCGGCCCTCATTGGCTTTTATCAGGGCTTTCAGCCGGTCTGCGGCTTTAACTACGGCGCCGGGCTGACCGCTCGGGTTCGCCAGGCCATTCTGTTCTGCCTGCGCGTTTCCACCATTGGGCTGTGCATCATTGCGGCGCTGGCCATCGCCTTTGCCGAGCCGCTTGTCGGCCTGTTCCGGCAGGGCGATACGGAGGTCATCGCCATCGGCGCGCGGGCGCTGCGGCTGCAGGCCGCCGTCCTGCCGACCATGGGCTGGGCCGTGATTACGAACATGGCGCACCAGGCGCTGGGCATGAGCGCCAAAGCGTCGCTGCTGGCCATCGGCCGGCAGGGCATGTTTTTCATTCCGCTGATTCTGCTGCTGCCGCTGCTTTTTGGGCTGACCGGCGTACAGCTGGCGCAGCCCGTCGCCGATTTGTGCTCTTTCCTGCTGGCTTTCCCGTTCGGGCTTTCGCTGCTGCGCGGATTGAAGGACGGCTCGATTCGCCGCGCCTCCTGAAGCCGGCAGCCCTTCGTCTTCCCCGTTCCGCACGCGGCGCCGTTGCGGCGGCATGGCGTGCGGATGTCGCAGGAAGCCTGCCCCTTTTTTCCGGGAAACAGCCATGATATAATGGACAAAAACAAAGGGAGGAACCGCCATGCACAACCCCGTCCTGGACGCCATCGCCGCGCGGCGCAGCATCCGCGCATATGCCAAGGAACAGATTACCTCCGAACAGCTGGACGCCATCCTCGCCGCCGGCCTGGCCGCCCCCAGCGCGCGCAATACCCAGCCCTGGCACTTTACCGCCGTGCAGGACGCGGCGCTCATTGCCCGCGTCAACGAAGCCGCCCGCGCGCAGATACTCCTGACCTGTCCCGAGGACATGCGCGCGCGCATCGCCGCGCCGGACTACAGCGTCTTTCACGGCGCGCCGACCGTCATTTTTCTGTCGTGCCCGCCGCCGACCCAGATGCGCTACGCGCACACGGACACCGGCATGGCCATTGAAAACATGACCCTGGCGGCGCACAGCCTGGGCCTGGGAAGCGTCATTCTGGGCATGCCGCGCGAAGCGTTCGCCGGCCCTGAGGCAGACGCGCTGCGGCGCGCGCTGCACTTCCCCGAGGGATACGATTTCTGCCTGGCCCTGGCCGTGGGCGTTCCCACCGCCGGCAAGGAAGCGCATCCGGTCGAGCCGGACAGGGTCACCATTCTCCGATAACATCCGGAAAGGAAGATGCGCATGGCGCTTGGCGCGCTGGAAGCAGGCGGCACGAAAATGGTCTGCTCCATCGGGGACGAGCACGGCCGCCTGTGGACCCGCGAGACGTTTCCCACCACGACGCCCGCGGAGACGATACCGCTTTTGATAGACTTTTTCCGCCGCCATCCGGTGGAGGCGCTGGGCATCGGCAGCTTTGGCCCGCTGGATTTGCGCCCGGACTCGCCCACCTACGGCTACATCACCAGCACCCCGAAGCTGGCCTGGGTGCAGTGCCCGCTTCTGCCAACGCTGGCCGAAGCGCTGGGCGTGCCGGTCGGGCTGGATACCGACGTAAACGCCGCCGCGCTCGCCGAGCATGCGCTGGGGGCGGCCAGGGGCCTTTCGGGATGCCTGTACATCACGGTCGGAACGGGCATCGGCGGCGGCCTGGTGGTGGAGGGCCGCATGGTGCACGGCCTTCTTCATCCGGAGCTGGGCCATATCTGGCTGCGCCCGCACCCGGACGACCCCGCACCGCACGGCTTCTGCCCCTACCATGACGGATGCCTGGAGGGCATGGCGTCGGGGCCCGCCCTCCAGAAGCGCTGGGGCAGACCGGCTTGCGAGCTGGAGGCCAGCCATCCCGCCTGGACGCTGGAAGCGCACTATTTGGCCCAGATGTGCATGACGGCCATCGTTGCGTTCTCTCCCGAAAAAATCATCCTGGGCGGCGGCGTCATGCAGCAGGCGCACCTGTTCCCCAGGATTCGCGCGGAGGTGCGGCGGATGCTGGGCGGTTATGTGCGCCACCGCGCGGTAGAGGCGGACATCGACCAGTATATCGTGCCGCCGGGCCTGGGGGCCGACAGCGGCGCTACGGGCGCGCTGCTGCTGGCTGCTCGCGCAGCCGGCGGAAATAGTCCCGGTTGAACCGGACGGCCGCGTCATCGGGCTTGAACGCGGCCGCCTTTTCATTATAGGCCTCCGCTTCCTGATGGTCGCCCATCCGGTCATAGCATACGCATAGCTGCAGGCAGGGCAGGAACCCCCGGCATTCGGGCGAGGCAAATCCCCCGTTTTCCTCGCTGGGCGGACACTGCATCGCCGCCTGATACCAGAACGCCGCCGTCCGGTACTCCTTGCGGTTGAAATATATCCTGCCGATGTCGCAGCAGATTTCCGCGCGCGGCGCACCCATTGCCAGGCTTCTGACCAGGACGGCCAGCGCCTCCTGCGCTTTTTCCCGTCGCACCAGGCAGCCCGCCAGGTCGCGGCACGCGCCGATGCGGTTTTCCACCCAGGTGCGCTCGTCTTCAATGCACGCCGTCAGCTGCTCCTGCGCCTCCTCCAGCCGGCCGGCGCTGAGCAGCTCGCGCCCATAGTAATAGCGGTGACGCGGTTCGAGCGTTTCGCCCTCTGCGAGCATGCGCTCATAGATGCGCAGGTTGCGGCCCGGATTTCCGGGCCCTTTTTTCTGATGGCGCACCGCGATGTCGCAGCGAATCACATGCCCTGCGGGCACAATGGCCTCATGCACGCGCCCCTGCCATCGAAAGCCCGCGCTGCGGCGCATCAGCCGCTCCCGATAAAACGTCAGCGTCGGCGTCCCGTTCGCCGCAAAGGCGACGTGGTAGCGCATCATGACCATATCAATGGAAGGATCGAGCGTTTCCTTGAGCGCCAGAAACTTCTGCCGGTTTTCTTCGTCCATGACGTCGTCCGCATCCAGCCACAGGATGTATTCCATGCTCGCATGGGAAAACGCCTCGTTGCGCGCGGCGGCGAAGTCGTCCCGCCAGGCCCAGTCGTATACCTTTGCCCCGTGCGCGCGGGCAATCTCGCGGGTCGCGTCCCGGGACCCCGTGTCCACCACGATGATTTCCTCCGCAATCCCCTCCACGCTCTGCAGACAGCGTCCCAGCACCGCCTCTTCGTCGCGCGCAATCATGCACAGGCTGACCGTAATCATAGCAGCACCTCCATGTCATCACCGTATGAGGCGCATTTGAACGCGGTGCGCCCGCGCGCATAGACTATATCGGACCTGCGCGGCAGACCAAATAACAGAATTGGGTGATTCAATTGGCAAATTATTATACGACTGGTGATTCCTGCGGATGGAGGCAGTGCAGCCCGGGCTGCCGCCCGGTTCCCTGCCCGCCGCCACCGCCTTCGCCGCCGACCGGCATTACCGGCTCCACCGGCCCTACCGGTCCCACCGGTCCTACCGGGCCTACCGGGCCTACCGGGCCTACCGGGCCCACCGGTCCCACCGGGCCTACCGGTCCCACCGGACCTACCGGACCTACCGGCCCCACCGGACCTGCCGGCCCCGGACTGGATGAAGCCACCGAGTTTCTTCCCGGCACGGATTATCAGGAAGGAGACCTCGTCTACTATAACGGCAGCCTCTACCGAGTCCGAATCGACGATCCAGGCGGCGTCCCCAGTACTTCCCCCGACTACACCCTGCTTTCCGTAGCCGGCCCCACCGGCGCCACCGGCGCTATGGGCCCCACCGGCCCCACAGGGCCCACCGGCGCAACCGGCGCGACCGGCGCAACCGGACCCACCGGACCTACCGGACCTACCGGACCTACCGGACCTACCGGACCTACCGGCGCTCGCGGTTCTACCGGTCCGACGGGGCCGACCGGTCCCACCGGTCCGACGGGCCCGACGGGCGCAGACGGCGCGACAGGCGCAACGGGTCCCACCGGCCCCACCGGCGCGGACGGCGCGACGGGCGCGACAGGCCCCACCGGGCCTACCGGGCCTACCGGGCCCACCGGACCTACTGGGGAACAGGGCATTGAAGGCCGCGCGGGCACAGATGGCGCCACCGGAGCCACCGGCGAAACCGGAGCCACCGGACCTACCGGGCCCACCGGCGAAACCGGAGCCACTGGCGAGACCGGACCCACCGGACCTACTGGCGAGACCGGAGCTACTGGCGAAACCGGACCTACCGGACCTACCGGACCTACCGGCGAGACTGGAGCCACCGGTGAAACCGGACCCACCGGCGAGACTGGAGCCACCGGTGAAACCGGACCCACCGGCGAGACCGGACCTACCGGACCTACCGGCGAGACTGGAGCCACCGGTGAAACCGGAGCCACCGGCGAGACCGGACCTGCCGGACCTGCCGGCGAGACTGGAGCCACTGGCGAGACCGGGCCTACCGGACCCACCGGACCCACCGGACCTACCGGTCCCACCGGACCCACCGGACCTGCAGGCGCGCTGGCTACGGTGTCCGTTGGCAGCGTCACGACCGGCGATCCGGGCACGCAGGCGCGGGTAACCAATTCCGGCACGGCGCAGAACGCCATCCTCGATTTCGTCCTGCCGCGCAGTGCCGTGGAACGGTCCGTACCCTCGGAAGCGCTGGCCATGGTCGATCCGTCGAGCCACACCGCCATAGCGGGCAGCGCGCTGACGTTTGGACAGTCGCCGCTGCTTGCGGGCGCAGGCCTTCAGCACCAGGCGGGCAGCACCGGCATCACCATCAGCGAACCGGGCGTCTACCAGGTATTCTTCCACGCCAATGCCACGGTCAACGCGGGCGTTTCCATTCCCGCCACGCTTTCCCTGCAGGTGCGCGTCAACGCAAGCCCGGTAGACAGCGGCCTTGCGCAGCACACCTTCGACGCCTCCGGCGAATCCTCCAGCATTTCGCTGAGCATTCCCGTACAGGTGTCCGACAGCGGCGCGGTGCTGGACATCGTCACGCCTGACGCAGGTTTTTCCCTGACCGACCTTTCCCTGATGATTTCCCGCATCGACGGATGACCCTTGTCCGCCGCAAAGTGTCCGCCTCCTGTCTTAAGACGGGAGGCGGATCAGGCCGTCGACAATGCCTTGTCGGCGGCCTTTCGCTGCAAGGCTGTTTCTCAGCCTTGCAGCGAAGGGAACATCATGTTCCTGTGCGCGAAGCGCACGGCCGGAACATGATAGCGCAAGCGATCCGCCGGCTCGCTTTTAGACCGTCGAAGAACCCCATGGGGGAGGCTTGGAGGGCCGAAGCCCTCCAAATGCAATCCGAACCCGGCGACATGCGCGGCGGGTTCGGAAGCCTTGCGCAGCAAGGTTTCCCTGCGCGTTTCCCCGGCCGCGCCC
>DVFI01000048.1 GCA_018713305.1 Candidatus Avichristensenella intestinipullorum | reverse complement strand
GCCGTCCCTGGCGGAGAGCTGGGAAGTGAGCGAGGACGGCCTGACCTGGACGTTCCACCTGCGCGAGGGCGTGAAATGGGTGGACGGCAACGGCGAAGCGGTGGCGGATGTGACGGCCAACGACTTCGTGGCTGCGGCCAAGTACGTGCTTGACGCCAAGAACGCCGCGAGCACCGCCAACATCTTCTACGGCGTGGTCGAGGGCGCCAAGGCGTACTACGACGGCACGGCCGAGCCGGAACCCGCGGAGGAGGGCGAGGAGGCCCCCGAACCGGCGCCGGAAATGCCGTGGGAGACGGTCGGCGTCAAGGCGGTGGACGACCTGACGCTGCAGTATACGCTGACGCATCCGGTCCCCTACTTCCTGTCCATGATTACCTATGTGTGCTTCATGCCGGTCTATGAGCCGTTCCTGCAGGAAAAGGGCGACCAGTTCGGCGTGGCCACCGGCAACGACACGCTCCTGTACAACGGCGCGTATTACCTGGCGGAGTTCAAGCCCCAGGAAAGCCGCGTCATCCGCAAGAACGCGCTGGGCTGGGACGCGGAAAACGTCTTTATCGAGGAAGTCCAGTACATCTTTAACATGGAAGCGTCCACGGTCTCGCCGGAGCTGTACCTGCGCGGCGAAGTGGACGAGGCCTCCATTGACTCGGCGATTGCCAGCGAGTGGCTGGCCGACCCCGAGAAGGCGGAGTATATCCATCCCGTGCGCCAGACCGGCTTCTACACCTACTTCTATGCGTTTAACTTCGACCCGCTCTTCGACGCAGAGTATGAGCCGGAAAACTGGAAGCTGGCCGTCAACAACGAGAACTTCCGCAAGGCCATCTATCATGGTCTGGACAGGCTCAAGGCGATGCTGATTACCGACCCGGACAACCCCGAGCCGCTGATTTACAACACCGTCACCCCGCCGGAGTTCGTCAACAACAACGGCCTTGACTTCGTCGACACCGGCGCGCTGGCCGAAATCACGGCGCTGGGCCTGGATACCTTCAACGAGGAGAAGGCCCTGGAGTATCGTGACCTGGCCAAGGCGGAGCTGGAAGCCGCCGGCGCTACGTTCCCGATTAAGGTCCTCATGCCCTATAACCCGCAAGTGGGCGGCTGGGATGAGGAAAGCCAAATCGTCGAGCAGCAGTTGGAAGAGCTGCTGGGCACGGACTTCATCGACATCATCGTCGAGGCGGGCCCGTCCACCGGCTTCCTGACGGAGGTGCGCCGCGCGGGCAAGTACGCGCTGCACAAGTGCAACTGGGGCCCGGACTACGCCGACCCGCAGACCTACATCGATCCCTTCCTGAAGGAGGATTCCAACTACAACTTCATCTGGATGGCCACCCAGACGGACGAAGAGGGCAACAACATCACGGACAAGTACTACGAGCTGACCGCGGCGGCCGTCGCGATTACCGGCGATATCGCCGCGCGCTATGAGGCCTTTGCCGAGGCGGAAGCGTACCTGATTGAGCATGCGTTCATCGTGCCGTTCGGCTACGGCAGCGGCGGCTACACCGGCTCGCTGCTCAACCCGTTCGATGCGCAGTACGCGCCGTTCGGTATCTCGAACTACCGCTTCAAGGGGCAGACCAAGCTGGACGACCCGATGAATACGGACGAGTACTTCGAGGCGTACGATCTGTGGCTCGAGGAGCGCGCCGCGCTGAGCGAGTAATCCTGTCATCCTGCCGTTCCCGCATGCCCGCATGCGGGAACGGCCCTTTTGAACCCGAAACGGCTTCCTTTTTTTTCCGTTTTCCGTCGGGCGCGCGCCGCGCTTTCCCCTTCCTTCGCTCATCTCCTGGCAGCGACGCAGTCGGGAACGCACACCAACAAGCTTCTGGAATTTCATAGGCGCGCCGTTTTCTTTTTCTCCTTTGACGCCCGCCCTACGTCTTTCGGGCGAGGGGGAGAACGATGGCCGTTGCATCCCCCACTTCCCGCCTTCAGGCGGTCCGCCCATCTTCGCGGAAGGCCTGATGCATCATAACGCGAGGGTGATCGAGTGATTAAATATGTATTGAAGCGGTTAGGCGCGGCGTTGATTACGCTGATTCTCATCCTATCCGTGGTGTTTGTGCTCGTGCGGCAAATGCCCATTGAAGGGTATTTTGACAACTTCGACAAGCTGGACGAGTCGGTCATCCGGGCCAGGCTGACGCAGATGGGCCTGACGGACCCTTTGCCGGTGCAGCTGAAGAATTTCTTTCTGGACTTGCTGCGCGGCGACCTGGGCGAATCGGCCCGATACAGCGTCGGCGCATCCATCTCGGATATCATTGCCGCCAAAGCCCCGCTTTCCATTTATCTGGGCCTGATGTCCATGGGGCTTTCGCTCGCGCTGGGCATTCCGCTGGGCGCGGCGATGGCCCGTTCCAAGGCGAAATTCTGGGACAAATTCGGCACGGTGTTCATCGTCTTTGTCAACGCGGTGCCCGCGGCGGTGTACTATATCCTCCTGCAGTCGTACGGGTCGCGCGCGCTGGGCATTTCCATGCTCTTTGACAGAACCGATCCGGCCACGTGGATTCTGCCGGTCTTTTCCATGTCGCTGGGCAATATCGCCTATTATGCGATGTGGCTGCGCCGTTACATGGTGGACGAGATGAACTCCGACTATGTCAAGCTTGCGCGCGCCAAGGGCGTCACGAGCCGGACCATCACCATGCGGCACGTTTTCCGCAACGCGTTCGTACCGATGATTCAGTACATTCCCTCGGCAGTGTTGTATACGGTCATGGGCTCCATTTATATCGAGTCGCTCTATTCCATCCCAGGCATGGGCGGCCTGCTGGTGGACGCCATCAAGCGCCAGGATAACCCGCTGGTGCAGGCGCTGGTGATGATTTTCAGCTGTATCGGCGTGGTAAGCCTGCTGCTGGGCGACCTGCTGATGGTGGTCATCGATCCGCGCATCAGCTTTGCCAAGAAAGAAGGTGCCCGGTGATGTTCAAGCTATTCCGCAAAACCTTCCCCAAGCAGGGGGACGTCCTCAGCCGCCCCATCGAACAGGCTGCCGCCGAAAAGACCCAGGCGGACATGGACGCGCTGTTTGTCGCCGCGGCGTACGACGATTCCGCCGCGGAGCGCACGGGATATTCCAACTATTCCTATTGGCGAAGCACGCTGCGCGTGTTTTTGAAAAACCGGATGGCGGTGTTTCTGCTGTTCGTGCTGGCGTTTCTGGTGCTCTTTACCTTCATCCAGCCGCTGCTGCCGGGACAGTACGAGGCGACGCGCATCATCAACCATCCCATCACCGGGAAGCAGATGAGCAACGTTTCCCCGTCGTTTACCACCGTCATGACCACCGCCCCGGCCGGGACGGAGTTCATCATCACCCCGTATGACGGCGACCCGGCGTGGTGCGCGGTGACCAACGTGCTTCAGACCATCCAGCGCCGCGAGGTGATGACGGTCACGGAGTACCTGGGCGACTGGGTCAAGGTGGAATATGAAGGCCAGGAAGGCTATGTCATCAACGACTTTACCA
Source organism: Candidatus Avichristensenella intestinipullorum (assembly GCA_018713305.1). Classification (GTDB taxonomy): domain Bacteria; phylum Bacillota; class Clostridia; order Christensenellales; family Aristaeellaceae; genus Avichristensenella; species Avichristensenella intestinipullorum. The sequence goes on along the minus strand of DVFI01000048.1, from coordinate 3,690 downwards.
CCAAGCTGAAGCTGGCCGACGACCCGGAAGCGGTGCCCTATGAGATGCATTCCAACTTCCCCGTGTCGCTCTTCACCTCCCCGCAGGACTATACCAACGACGGCACGGAGCTCTTTGCGCGCGCGGAGGACCTGACCATCTCCGAAGACGGCACGACGGCAACGGCCAACAAAGAGGTCGAGCTGCGCGTGCTGCCCTCCACGCAGGCCTTCTGGTTCGGCACCAACAACGCCGGACAGGACCTGTGGGCGCTGGTCTGGTCGGGCACGCGCACGAGCCTCTTCATCGGCTTTGTGGTGGCGCTGTTTGAGGCGCTCATCGGCATCCTCGTCGGCGTGCTTTGGGGCTATGTGCGCCAGACGGACCGCATCATCACGGAGATATACAACGTGGTGGACAACGTGCCCAACACCATCGTGCTGATTCTCATTTCCTATATCATGCGGCCGGGCATATCCACCATTGTCTTCGCCATGAGCCTGACGCGCTGGGCGGGTATGGCGCGCTTTATCCGCAACCAAATCGTCATCATCCGCGACCGCGACTACAACTTGGCCTCCCGCTGCCTGGGCACGGCGACGCCGCGCATCATTGTGCGCAACCTTCTGCCCTATCTGGTGTCGGTCATCATGCTGCGCATGGCCCTGGCCATCCCGGGCGCCATCGGCAGCGAGGTGTTCATCACCTACATCGGCCTGGGCCTTCCGGTCAGCCTGCCCTCGCTGGGAAACCTGATTAACGTAGGCAGAAAGCTCATCTCCACCTCCCAGAGCTACCAGTTGACCTTCCCGACCATCGTGCTGTCCATCGTCACCATCTCGTTTTACATCATCGGCAACGTGTTTGCCGACGCTGCGGACCCGAAGAACCACGTGTAAAGGAGGAAGCAAGCATGGAAGATGTCATTTTGCGCGTGGAAAATCTCGTGGTGAAGTTCAACCTGCGCGGTCAGGTGCTGACGGCCATCCGCGGCGCGTCGCTGGAGCTGCACCGGGGCGAAAGCCTGGCGATTGTGGGCGAAAGCGGCTCGGGCAAAAGCGTGTTCGTCAAGACGTTTATGGGCATGCTCGACAACAACGGCTGGATAGACGAGGGCAGCATCCTCTATAACGGCAAGGACCTGGCCAAGTACAAGACCGAAAAGGAATGGCTGACCATCCGCGGCCGGGAAATCGCCATGGTCATGCAGGACCCGATGACCAGCCTCAACCCCCTGAAAACCATCGGCGCGCAAATCGGCGAGGCAATTCGCCTCCATCAGGGGCTCTCCGGGGCCGCCCTGCAAAAGGCGGTCATCGAAATGCTGGCGGACGTGGGCATCCCCAACCCCGAACATCGCGCACGGCAGTATCCGCACGAGTTTTCCGGCGGCATGCGCCAACGCGTGGTCATTGCCATCGCCATGGCGTGCCGGCCCAAGGTGCTTATCTGCGACGAGCCGACCACGGCGCTGGACGTGACCATCCAGGCGCAAATCCTGGACCTCATTAAGGCGCTGAAGAAAAAGTATAACCTGACCACCGTGTATATCACGCATGACCTGGGCGTGGTGGCCAACGTATCCGACCGCATCGCCGTGATGTACGCGGGGGATATCATCGAGCTGGGCACGACGGAGGAGGTATTCTATACCCCGGCGCATCCGTATACCTGGGCGCTGCTCTCCTCGCTGCCGCAGCTGGGCGTAAAGGGCGAAGACCTGCATTCCATCAAGGGAACGCCGCCCAACCTGTTCAACGAAATCCGGGGCGACGCCTTCGCGCCGCGCAACCCGTATGCGCTCAAGATTGACTTTGAGGTCAGGCCGCCGTACTTCGATATTACGCCTACGCATAAGGCGCGGACATGGCTGCTGGACCCGCGCGCGCCCAAGATAGAGCCGCCGGCCGTGATACGGCATCTCAACAGCACGCACGGAGGTGGAAACTATGCCAAGTGAGCGGGAAGTATTGCTGCAGGTGCGCAACCTGGAGGTGACGTTCGGCAAGGGAAGGCATAAGCTCAAGGCCGTGGACGATGTGAGCTTTGACATCTATCAGGGCGAGACGTTCGGCCTGGTCGGGGAAAGCGGCTCGGGAAAAACGACGATTGGCCGAAGCATCATCCGCATTTATCCGACCAGCAACGGCACCATCACCTTCAAGGGACAGCGCATCAACGGGAAAATTGACAAGGAGCTTGACCGCCAGGTGGTGCGCGGCATCCAGATGATTTTCCAGGACCCGATGGCTTCCCTCAACGAGCGGGCGAAGGTGGACTATATTGTGTCGGAGGGGCTGTACTCGGGCGACCAGCGCCTCAACGAAGCCCAGCGCAAGGAAATGGTGTCCAAGGCGCTGACGGACGTCGGCCTGCTTCCGGAGTTTGCCAGCCGCTTCCCGCACGAGTTTTCGGGCGGCCAGCGGCAGCGCATCGGCATTGCGCGCGCCCTGATTATGCAGCCGCAGTTTATCATCGCCGACGAGCCCATCTCGGCGCTGGACGTTTCCATTCGGGCGCAGGTGCTCAACCTGCTCAGCGAGCTGCAAAAGCGGCATGGGCTGACCTACCTGTTTATCTCCCACGACCTGTCGGTCATGCGCTTTATTTGCGACCGCATCGCGGTCATCCATAAGGGCAAGCTGGTGGAAATGGCGGAAACGGAGATGCTCTTTGCGCATCCGCTGCACCCGTATACGCGCGCGCTGCTCAGCGCCGTTCCCATGCCGGACCCGATTGCCGAGCGCGCCAAGGTGCTGGAGGTGTACGACCCGGGCATGCACGACTATCGCGTGGATAAGCCGCAATGGGTGGAGATTGAAACGGAACACTATGTGCTGGGCAACGCAAAGGAGCTGGACGGCTACCGCGAGGTGCTGGCAAAGCGGGGACAACCCTGAGACGGCTCGCCCGGCCGTTTGATGATTTCAGGAAGACCGCAGGCCGGGCCAACCACCGGTACGGAAGGTTGGAAACCAAACGAACGCAACGGCCGGCAGACAGGCGGCAACAGAAGGCGGGAAAAGGCGGGCAAGAGGTCAAAGACTTCTCGCCCGCTTTTTCTATACTGATTGCGTGGAATGATGGAACCGCATTTTTCGCCTTCGGGGGCTATGATATTGGCTTCCCCGGTTTCTGCCCTCTATCTTCCCGCAACCTTATCCGCGCTTTATGATGGCAGACAGGGCATGGCCCCCATGTTTCCTTTTCCGTTGTGCCGCCCCTTACTGATGGCCGTTTATCTGGCGAATCTCCTTTCTCGTTACATAAATATTAAGAAGCAGGAGAAACGCACAGTAAATCATTGTGGCAATCACCACGATTAAGGAAAAGTCCCTTTGCTCCGAATAGGACAAAGTGGTAAAGCCCAAAACGCACAGGTGTCCAATCGCGTAAGAAACAGGCAGCAACAGCAGCTTTTCTATCTTGCGCCTTGCATTCCGTTTCTTTCTGAACACAAGCCACGCCCCCCCAAGGACAAGAAAGGCAAGAGCGGCCAGAAGCAGACAATACCCCAGGGATAGCCCCGGCAGGGTTATCACGCCGTTGAAATGAGGCGTTGTATTTCCGTACAGGAAAATATCCTCCGCGGTGTTCCCGCCCTCCGAATGATTTTGCGCATAGTAAAGTACAAAAGGTTTCTCGTCTTTGGCGGCAATTATCGCACTTGGAGTCCCGCGCTTTTGAAAAAGCACATCCCAAGTGGTTGTC
>DVFI01000047.1 GCA_018713305.1 Candidatus Avichristensenella intestinipullorum | reverse complement strand
CGCTCCTGAAGGACAACCGGATTCTCATTTTTGACGATTCGCTCTCCGCGGTGGACACGCAGACGGACGCGGCCATACGGGCGGAGCTGGCGCAAAAGCGCGCCGGGGTGACGACGTTCATTATCTCGCACCGCGTGACCACGCTGGCGGAGGCGGACGAAATCATCGTGCTGGAGCAGGGGCGCGTGGCGCAGCAGGGCACGCATGCGGAATTGATACGGCAGCCGGGCCTGTACCAGCGCATTTATCATATCCAGAGCGCGCTGGAAGACGAGATGCACGAGGTGACCGCGTAAGCGGGGGAGGTAAGGCAACGTGCAATATTTGGAAGAGAAGGACTATTCGGAGCATTTTGACGCGTCGCTGTGGCGGAGGCTGCTCCGCCATGCCAAACCGTTCCACAGGCATCTGGTCTGCACCGCCGCGCTGATGGGCGTATCGGCGCTGATTGACGCGGTGTTCCCGCTGATGACGCGATACGCCATTGACCATTTTATCACCGGCGCTACGACGGAAGGCCTGGCGGCGTTCATCGCGGTGTACGTAGGGCTGGTGGCGGCGCAGGTGGCGGCCATTTACTTCTTCCTGCGCATTGCGGGACGCATCGAGGTGGGGGTGTGCTACCTCATTCGCAAAGAGGGATTCGAACGCCTGCAGGAGCTGCCCTTCGCCTACTATGACCGCACGCCCGTGGGCTATATTATGGCGCGCATGACCAGCGACGCGCAGCGCCTGTCCGACACCATCGGCTGGTCGCTGCTGGATTTGTGCTGGGGCGCGTTTTATCTGGTCTTTACGGCCATCGCCATGTTTTCGCTGCATTGGAAGCTGGCGCTGTGCGTGATGCTGGTGCTCCCGCCGCTGGCCGCGGTGAGCTGGTATTTCCAGAAGCGCCTGCTCAAAAGCTATCGCCAGGTGCGCAAGACCAACAGCCAGATTACCGGCGCGTTCAACGAGGGAATCATGGGGGCCAAGACCACCAAGACGCTGGTGCGCGAGGAGGCAAACTATCAGGAGTTTACCGTGCTGACGCAGCGGATGTATACTTCCTCCGTGCGCGCGGCGACGCTTTCGGCCATTTATCTGCCGATTGTCATTTCCCTGGGCATGCTGGCCACGGCCTATGCGGTCTGGAAAGGCGGCTACGACGTGTTCACGGGCCTGGTGACGCTGGGCACGCTGCAGGTGTTCGTCAACTACACGGTCAGTTTCTTTGAGCCCGTGCAGCAGATTGCGCGCATCTTTGCGGACCTGCAGTCCTCGCAGGCCGCGGCCGAGCGCGTCATGACGCTCATCGAGGCCGAACCGGAGCTCAAGGACAGCCCCGAGGTCGTCCGGCGCTACGGAGACAGCTTTGCGCCCAAGCGGGAAAACTGGCCGGCGCTGGAGGGCAGCGTCGAATTTGACCACGTCTCCTTCCGCTACAAGGAAGGCGAAAGCGTGCTGGAGGATTTCAACCTGTCCGTGCGCGCGGGGGAAACCATTGCGCTGGTGGGCGAAACCGGCAGCGGAAAATCGACCATTGTCAACCTGGTATGCCGCTTTTACGAGCCCACGGAGGGCCGGGTGAAGATAGACGGCGTGGACACGCGCGAGCGCTCGCAGCTATGGCTTCAGTCCAACCTGGGCTATGTGCTCCAGACGCCGCACCTGTTCAGCGGCACCATCGCCGACAACATCCGGTACGGCAACCTGAACGCGACCATGGAGCAGATTCAGGAGGCGGCGAAGATGGTCGGCGCGGACGGCTTTATCGAGCGGCTGGAAAAGGGCTATGACACCGACGTGGGAGAGAGCGGCAACCGCCTGTCCACGGGCGAAAAACAGCTTATCTCCTTTGCGCGCGCCATCCTGGCCAACCCGCGCATTTTCGTGCTGGACGAGGCCACCTCCTCGGTGGACACGGAGACGGAGCAGCGCATCCAGCTGGCCATCCGCAAGCTGCTCAAGGGCAGAACTTCCTTTATCGTGGCGCACCGGCTGTCCACCATTCGCTCCGCGGACCGCATTCTGGTCATCGACGGCGGAAAGATTATCGAGGAGGGCGCGCATCGCGAGCTGCTCAAGCGCCGCGGCGTGTACTATAACCTGTATACCAACCAATTCCGAGAGGAGCAGCAGCAGCGCGTGCTGGCCGGGGAGGCGTGACGGCAATGAAGGAAATCGCCTACCGAGACTGGTATCGCTACGAACATGCCGAGTTTTTTCGCAGGCCGGCGCTGCCGTATGTATCGATGACCTTTACCCTGGAGGCGGGCCGCCTGCGCCGCTGGGCCCGCGCGCGGGGCGTGTCGTTTTATCTGTCCCTGGTCTGGGCGTCGCAGCATGTGATGGATATGCGCGAGGACTTCCGCTGGCGCATCCGCGGGGACAGGGTGGCCCTGATAGACCATCCGATTCCGTCCTTCAGCGACATGACGCCCGGTTCGGAGCTGTTCAAAATCGTCAACGTTCCGATAAACGGCGACGACATGGAGGCGTATGCCCGCCGGGCCCGCGCGGTCGCGGACGCGCAGACGGCATACTTTCCCCCGCCGGAGGAGGAGGCGCGCGACGATTATACCTATTTTTCCTCCTCGCCCCTGGCGGTGTTCCGGAGCCTGACCCAGCCGATGGACCTGACCCGGGACGACTGCATCCCCGCCATTGCCTGGAGCCGGTATTATGAGGAAAACGGACGCCTGCTCCTGCCCTATGCCATCCAGTTCAACCACCGCGTCGTGGACGGCTGGCACGTCGCCCGGTTCATCAACGAGCTGCAGGCCTATCTGGACGCGCTGGAATAAGGGCGCCGGCCCGACCCGCGCGCAGGCCCCGGCCGCGTCCAAGGCGCAGGGGAAGCGGGCTCCGGCGGAAAAGCCCGGCGCAGCCGGCCTTTTTCGACAAGTATGAGGCCCCGGCCGCCTGGCCGGGGCCTCAAACGGTCAAAACCCCATACAAAACCCCATGGGAGAGCGCGGGAGGGCCGAAGCCCTTTCGCGCTTTTATCGTCCCCGACCGTCGGGAAACCCGTTCGGGGAGGTTTGGAGGGCTGAAGCGCTCCCAAGCGCGCACGGGGCGGTATCAGCCGCCGTCCGGGGGCACGTCAATCCAGTACCGGCGTACCAGGACGCCGTGCGCCATGCGCTCGTCCTCCAGGACGCCGCCGTTGCGCTCGATGCTCCGGGCGGAGGCGACGTTGTCATGGTCGCAGACCATCAGCACCCTTCGGATGCCCAGCTTTCTGCATTCGGCCAGCGCAAGGCCAATCATCTGCGTGGCGACGCCCCGCCCGCGCCAGGAAGGACGCACGCCGTCCCCTATGTGGCCGCCGGAGGAGAGCAGCGCCTCGTTGAGGAAGTGGCGGATGTTGACGGCGCCGACCAATTGCCCGCTTTCCTCGTCCAGGCAGAAAAAGGTCGAGTCGGGCACTGTCCCGGCCGGGCAGGGCGGGCGGATTTCCAGGCTGTTCAGATAGGCGTCAAAATCTTTCCAGGAGGCCCTTTGCAGGGCGAAGGGAATAATTCGCTCCCCGGTGGCCGTCCATTCTTCCATCATTTCTTCCAGGCGCGCCTTGTCTTCCGGCGTCAATCGAATCAACCGCAGCCGCATCGCCGTTTCGCCTCCGCGTTTCCCGAATGTTGAACACAAAGATAGCACGGCTGCCGGGGCCTGTCAAGGCGCGGCGGAAGCCGGCGCGCTTCGCCCGAACGGGCGGCTTTCCGACAGACGGGAGCGAAGGGGGACAGGCTGCGATAAGAATTCGCCGGAAATCCCGGGCGCGTCGGCCCGCAGGCGGGTCCAAAGCGGCGCGCGCGGGCGCGCCCGGCATGCCCTGCCTTTCGTCTTCCACGCCGTTTCCGGGAAGAACGGCCAGCTTGTCGAAAAAGGCCGGCGCTGCCGGCCTTTCAGACCGCCGACAAAGGGGCTGTTTTCGAGAGGAAGCAGCCCCTTAACGCATAGGGTAAGGCGTAAAAAAGGAAACGAAACGCCCTGGCGATGCGTTTCATGTTCTGCACGGCGGCGGTGAGGAAGGA
>DVFI01000046.1 GCA_018713305.1 Candidatus Avichristensenella intestinipullorum | reverse complement strand
GCCGGCGGAGGCAAGGGCATGGAAGGTCACGCGGTGCAAAATCGAGAGGAACTGCCCGTCGTTATCGACATCCAGGGCGTGCACAAGACGTTCCCCGCGCAGGGCGGGGACATTGTCGCGCTGGATGGAATTGACCTGAGCATTCGCAAAGGGGACATATTCGGCATTATCGGAATGAGCGGGGCGGGCAAGTCCACGCTCATTCGCTGCATTAACCGCTTGGAAGCGCCGACGGAAGGGCGCATCCTCATCCATGGCAAAAACATCCTGACCGCCGGCGAGCGGGATTTGCTGGCGATGCGCCGCAGCGTGGGCATGATTTTCCAGCAGTTCAACCTGCTCATGCAGCGCACGGTGGAAAAAAACGTGTTCTTTCCGCTGGAGATTGCGGGCGTGCCGCGCGACAAGGCGCGGGAGCGGGCCAGGGAGCTGCTGGCGCTGGTGGGCCTGGAGGAAAAGGCCAGGGCGTATCCGGCGCAGCTGTCCGGCGGCCAGAAGCAGCGCGTGGCCATCGCGCGCGCGCTGGCGACCAACCCGGACGTGCTGCTGTGCGACGAGGCGACAAGCGCGCTGGACCCGATGACCACGCAGTCCATCCTTTCGCTGCTGCAGGACATCAACCGCCGCCTGGGCATTACCATGGTCATTATCACCCATGAGATGCAGGTCATTCGCCAGATTTGCACCCATGTCGCTATCATAGACGGAGGGCGTATCGCCGAGCAGGGCGACGTGGCCGATATCTTTACCAACCCGCGTACGCCCGCCGCGCGCAGGCTGTTCCGGATGCCTGCGGAAAACGCCATCAGCCGGGGGCGCTGCGTGCGCATTGTGTTTGACGGCAGCACGCTGGACGAGCCGGTCATCGCCAACATGGCGTTGACCTGCAACACGCCGGTTTCCATCCTCAGCGCGGAAATCAGGCGGCTCAAGGGGCAGTCGTTTGGCCAGATGGTCGTGCGGCTTCCCGAAGACGAGGCTTCGGCGCAAACCGCGCTTGCCTACCTGCATTCGCAGCATCTTACAGTAGAGGAGGTTGATCCAAGTGATGACGAGTGGCATGCTGGCCGAGATTGGGAAGGGGATCTATGAAACCCTTTACATGACCGTACTTTCCACCGGCATCGCATATATGATCGGGTTGCCGCTGGGCGTACTGCTGCTCATTACGCGCAAGGGCAATATCCGGCCCTGCCCGTGGCTGAACACCTGCCTGGGTACGGCGATCAACATCCTGCGCTCGGTGCCGTTTCTGATTCTGATGATTTTCGTCATCCCCCTGACCCGCCTGGTGATGGGCCGCTCCTACGGCTCCTTTGCGACGATTCTGCCGCTGACCATCGCGGCGTTCCCGTTCGTCAGCCGTATGGTGGAATCCGCCCTGAGCGAAGTGGATGGCGGCGTGGTGGAAGCGGCCCGGTCGATGGGTTCGACCACGATGCAGGTCATCGTGAAGGTGCTGCTGCCCGAGGCGGTGCCCTCGCTCCTGAGCGGCGCGGCCATCACCACGACCAATATCCTGGGCTACTCGGCCATGGCCGGCGCCATCGGCGGGGGCGGGCTGGGAGCGCTGGCGATTAACTACGGATACTACCGGTATAACACCGAGGTCATGTTCGTATGTATCGTCATCCTGGTGATTATGGTGCAGGGCATCCAGTACATCGGCACCAAAGGCTCCATCCTGTGCGACCATCGCATTCGTTGACCCCGCGAACCGAGAAGACAACCTACCGTATGGACGGACAGATATCATCCAACATGGAGGAGGAAAATTCAATGAAAAAGGCAATTTCGATTCTGCTTTCTTTGATTCTGGTGGCTTTCTCCTGCGCGGCCCTGGCAGAGAGCCAGACCGTGCGCATCGGCGGCACCCCCGTACCGCATGTGGAAATCCTGGAGTTCATCAAGCCCCTCATGGCGGAAAAGGGCTTTGAGCTGGAAATCAGCACGTTCAACGATTATGTCATCCCCAATACCGCCGTGGAAGACGGCAGCCTGGACGCCAACTACTTCCAGCACATCGCGTACCTGAACAACTTCAACCAGGAAAACGGCACGCATCTGGTCGCCGTCATCCCGGTTCACTTTGAGCCCATGGGCGTCTTCAAGGGACGCACGGAATCCCTCGACGCGCTGCCGGACGGCGCCACCATCGGCGTGCCGAACGATCCGAGCAACGAGGCGCGTGCCCTGCTGCTGCTGGAAACCCTGGGCCTGATTGAGCTGGATCCCGAGGCGGGCGTCAATGCCACCAAGCTGAGCATCACCAAGAACGAAAAGAACCTGGAGATTGTGGAAGTCGAAGCCGCGCAGCTGCCCCGGATGCTGCCGGACTTTGACCTGGCGGTCATCAACGGCAACTACGCCCTTGACGCGGGCCTGTCGCTGCTGACGGATACGGTGGGCGCCGAGGGCTCGGATGCCCTGGTGTACGCCCAGAGCGTCAACTATATTGTAGTCAAGGAAGGCAACGAAGAGGCGGCGTTCGTCGAGGCGCTGCGCGAAGTCCTCAACGACGAGGCGACGCAGGAATTCATCACCGAGACGTATCAGGGCTCGGTCGTCCTGGCGCTGGATGCGGAGCCGCTGGCGGAAGAAGAGGCTGCCGCGGAGGAATAAGCGCGGGGAAACGCTTTGGCAATCCCCCCCATTTCACAACAAACCAAGGAGGGCGCGGGAAACCGCGCCCTCAGCTTGTCGAAAAAGGCCGGCTGCGCCGGCCTTTCAGACCGTTGACAAAACCAAGTCAACGGTCTTTTTTTCATAAGGAAAAGCGGATAAGCATGTCGAATCTATAATATAGGTGTATAGAAGAGAAACAGAAAAGAGCAGGCAACACAAAAGAAAGAGTCAGG
>DVFI01000045.1 GCA_018713305.1 Candidatus Avichristensenella intestinipullorum | reverse complement strand
TTTTCTTCAAAACGCAAATAGAAGCGGTATTATCCGGTTGTTTTGGGCTGAGTTTTCCCAAAACAACCGGCTTTTTTTTGATAACGTGAAACGGTATACTGAAGCGGAGGTGACATATATGCGCGATACGCTTTGGACACGGAATTTCACGCTTATCACATGTGCCACGGGCCTGGGGGCGGTGGGCGGCATTGCCAGCAGCTTTGCGCTGTCGTTTCTGGTCTTTGACGAGACGGGCAGCACCCTGGCCTCCGCGCTGCTCATCGCCATGCAGTTTCTGCCCTCTTCCCTCCTGCCGCTGGCCGTATCCCCGTGGATGGACCGCCTGCCGCGAAAGCCTTTCCTGGTCGTGGGCGATGCGGTCAACGGCCTATGCTATCTGCTGGCGGGGCTGTACCTGCGCCATTATCCGTTTTCCTATGTGGGGTATCTGGCCTTCTCGCTGCTGCTGGCGTGCCTGACGTCCATGGACGAGCTGGCCTACAAGAGCCTGTACCCCAAGCTGCTGACCGAGGGCAAGGAGGAAAAGGGCTATACCATATCGAGCATGCTCTATCCGGTGCTGAAGGTGGTCATGATGCCCGTTTCCGCGCTGCTGTTTGAGACCATGGGCGTATCCAATATTCTGCTCATGCAGGCGGGGCTGTCCCTGTCCGCCGCGCTGCTGGAAAGCCGCATCCGCGTCCACGAGGAGCGGCGGGGAGAGGGAACGCGCTTTTCCCCGCGCGTATGGCTGAGCGATTTGCGCGAGGCGGCGCGCTATCTCAAGGGCGAGCCGGGACTGCTAAACCTGTTTGTCTACATGGGCATGACCAACGGCGTCGCGGCAGGCTACGGCCCGCTGCTGGTGGCGTTCTTCCGGACCATGCCGGGGATGACCACCGCGATGTACTCGCTGTTTTCCGTGGCCGAGTTTGCCGGCAGAACGCTGGGCGGGCTGGTGCGCTATCGCTCCATCATGCAGCCCAAGCGGCGTTTCGCCTTTCTGTTCGGGGTCTACCAGGCTTACGAGCTGATGGATATAAGCCTGCTGTGGCTGCCGTATCCGCTGATGCTGCTCAACCGGGCGGCCTGCGGCTTTCTGGGCATCAACAGCGCGGCCATCCGCCAGGCGGCGGTGCAGCGCTATCTGCCCGACCGGCTGCGCGCCCGTGTCAGCGCGCTGGAGTCGGTGCTCTTTGCCGCGGCCGTGGCGGTGCTGTCGCTGGCGGTCGGCGCGCTGGGCGAAATCATGGACCTGCGCGTATGCCTGAGCCTCTGCGCCGCGGCGACGCTGCTGGTCTGCTGGCTGACGGTGTTCCGCAGCCGCGAGCATATCCGGCGCGTGCTGGCGTACAAGGCGCAGGAATAGGCGAAATCGACGCGATGGGCAGTTGCGCTTGAGAAATGGCGCGGCTTGGCGTACAATGGGGTTATCCTCATACAACGGAAAGGAGAAGCCCCATGTTGGATCTTCTTTTGAAAGGCGGTCTGGTCGTCGACCCGGCCAATCATGTGCAGAGCGTGCTGAACCTGGGTATCCGCAACGGGCGCATTGCGCGCCTGACGCTGGAGGAACCGCCCGCCGCAGAGGTGGTGGACTGCGCCGGACTGCTGGTCTGCCCGGGATTTGTGGACGCGCATTCCCACGAGGACGGCCTGCGCGCGGGCGCCATCCAGGCGGACATCACCCTGCGCGCGCTGCGCCAGGGCGTGACGACGCTGGTGGGCGGCAACTGCGGCAGCGGCCCGCGCGACCTGCCGGCCTACCGCGTGGCGTATGACGCAAAACAGCCCGTCAATCTGGCGCTGCTGGCCGGGCATACGACCCTTCGCCGCCTGTGCGGAGCGCGGGACAAGTACGCGCCCGTGTCCCCGGAGACGGTGCAGGCGATGTGCGCGACGCTGGAAAAGCAGATGACCCAGGGCGCCGTCGGCCTGTCGATGGGCATTCGCTATGAGCCGGGCATGACGCTGGAGGAGATGTGCGCGGTCGCGCGCGTGGTCAGGCGCTTTGACGGCGTTGTAGCGGCGCATATCCGCTCCGACGCGTTCGAGGTCTTCGACGCCCTGGATGAGTTCCTGGAGATAGGCCGGCGCACGGGGGTGCGGCTGCAGATTTCGCACATCGGCAGCATGGCGGCCTATGGCCAGATGGAACGGGTGCTCTCGCAGATAGACCGTGCCGCGGCGGAGGGGCTGGACGTGCGCATCGACTGCTATCCTTACGACGCGTTCTGCACCAGCATCGGCGCGACCACCTATGACGACGGATTCCTGGAGCGCTACCATGATGTGACGCGCATCGAGCTGACGGACGGCGAGCACAAGGGCTTTATTCCGAACATGGAAGTGTTCCGGCAGGTGCGGCGGGAGCATCCCGAAACGCTGACGGTGGCGCATGTGATGAACGAAGAGGAAATCGATATGGCCCTTCGGCATCCGCGCACCATGCTGGGCAGCGACGGAATCCTGCACAACGGCGCGGGGCATCCCCGCGCGGCGGGCGCGTTTGTCCGCTTCCTGAAGCGGTATGTGTTCGAACGCCGGCTGCTTTCCCTGGACGAGGGCATCGCCAAAATGACCTGCCAGGCGGCACGCCGCTTCGGGCTGCCGCGCGGCACGCTGGGCATGGGCTGTGTGGCGGACGTGGCGGTGCTGGACCCGGCGCGCCTTGCGGACCGGGCGACCTTCGCCGAGCCGGCGCTGCCGCCGGAGGGCGTGCGCATGGTGGTGCTGGGCGGAGCGCCCGCGCTGCGCGACGGCGAGGTGGTGCGCATGGACCTGGGGCGCATGCTGTAAGCGCCGGCGCGCCCTTACGGCGCGCCGGCGGAATGGGCCGCGGCCTCCGGGCGGCGGCCCACGATGAGCATCGCGTCGCCGAAGCTGAAAAAGCGATACCGTTCCCGCACCGCCTCGGCATAGGCGGCCAGGGCTTCCTCGCGCCCCATAAACGCGCTGACCAGCATCAGCAGCGTGCTTTCCGGCAGGTGAAAGTTGGTCAGGAGCGCGTCGGTGGCATGAAACGAAACGCCCGGATAGAGAAAAATATCGGTTTCGCCCGCGCCGGGATGGACGACGCCGTCCTCGCCTGTGACGGTTTCCAGCGTGCGCACGCTGGTCGTGCCCACGCAGACGATGCGGCCGCCGCGGGCGCGCGCCGCGTTCAGGCGCGCGGCGGCTTCGGGCGTGACCTCGTAGTGCTCGGAGTGCATCGGGTGTTCCCGGATGTCCGCCGCCTTTACCGGGCGGAAGGTTCCCAACCCGACGTGCAGCAGGATGGGCACGATGTCCACGCCCTTTTGCCGGATGCGCTCCAGCAGCCCGGGCGTAAAGTGCAGGCCGGCCGTGGGCGTGGCGGCGGAGCCGTCGAATCTGGCATAGACGGTGTTGTAGCGCTCCGGGTTTTCCAGCCTGGCGTGGATGTACGGCGGAAGGGGCATGGCGCCCAGGCGCTCCAGCAGCGTCTCGAACACGCCCTCGTATTCAAAACGCACCAGCCGGCCGCCGTCGGCGGCGGTGCGCTCCAGCACCCGCGCGCGCAGCGCCCCTTCGCCGAACTCGCAGACGGCGCCGGGCTGCAGCCGCTTGCCGGGGCGGGCCAGCACTTCCCAGCAATCCCGGTCGCGGCGGCGCAGCAGCAAAAGCTCCACCGCGCCGCCCGTTTCCGCCTTGCGGCCCAGCAGGCGCGCGGGGATGGTGCGCGTATGGTTGATGACCAGGGCGTCGCCGGGGCGGAGATACTCGATGATTTCATGAAACACCCGGTGCTCACGCAGGCCCGTATCGCGATGGCAGACCAGCAGCCGGCTGGCGTCGCGCGGTTCAATGGGGGTCTGTGCGATGAGCTCCGGGGGCAGCGCATAGGAAAAATCACTCGTTTTCATTATCCAGCGCCATCCTTATCTGCGTTTCCAGCGCGCCCGGCGCGGGCGGGGTCATCCGCATGTGCTCGTAGGCCGCGGGGGTTGCGATGCGGCCGCGCGGCGTGCGCATGATGAAACCCAGCTGCAGCAGGTACGGCTCGTAGACGTCTTCGATGGTCGTGGCGTCCTCGCCCGTGGTGGCGGCGAGCGTATCCAGGCCCACGGGACCGCCTCCGAACTTGCGCATCATCGATTCCAGCACCGTCCGGTCAATCCGGTCCAGGCCCAACTCGTCGATGGCCAGCAGGTCCAGCGCCTCCCGCGCCGCCGCCAGGGTAATCCGGCCGCCCGCCCGCACCTGCGCATAGTCGCGCACGCGCTTGAGCAGGCGGTTGGCAATGCGCGGCGTGCCGCGCGAACGGCGCGCGATTTCCGCGATGCCTTCCGCCTCCGCCTCCATGCCCAGGATGTGGGCGGAATGGGAGACGATTTGCGTCAGTTCCTGGACGGAGTAGAGCTCCAGCCGGAACAGGATGCCGAAGCGGTCGCGCAGCGGCGCGGTCAGGAGCCCCGCGCGCGTGGTAGCGCCTACGAGCGTAAAGCGGGGAAGGTCCACGCGAATGGAGCGCGCGCTGGGGCCTTTGCCAATCATGATATCCAGCACATAGTCCTCCATCGCCGGATAGAGCACCTCCTCCACCGCGTGGGAAAGGCGGTGGATTTCATCGATAAACAGCACGTCGCCGCTGGACAGATTGGTCAGGATGGACGCAAGGTCGCCGGGGCGTTCGATGGCGGGGCCGGACGTGATGCGGATGTTCTGGCCCATCTCGGCGGCGATGATGCCCGCCAGCGTGGTCTTTCCAAGGCCCGGAGGGCCGTAGAGCAGCAGATGGTCCAGCGCGTCGTGCCGCTGCAGCGCCGCTTCCATGGAAATGCGCAGATTCTGTTTGACGGATTCCTGGCCGACGTATTCGTCCAGCGTGCGGGGCCGCAGCGAGCGCTCCGTTTCGTCCTCCGCGCGAAATCCCGACATGACCAGCCTGTTTTCTTCCATGCGCTATCAGCCTCCCAATCCCTTCAGCGCCAGCAGAACCAGCGCATCGGCCTGATCCGCCCGGTCGCGCACCGCGCTGACCGCGCGGTTCGCCTCCAGATTCGAATAGCCCAGCGCCATCAGCGCCTGCACGGCCTCCTGCGCCGCGCTGGCGTTTGCCGGCAGGATAGCCGGGCCGACGCCTTCCTCGACGTCCGCCTGCTCCACCTTGTCCTTCAGCTCCAGAATCAGCCGCTGCGCGGTCTTCTTGCCGACGTTGGGCGCGCGCGCGATAGCGTTGGCATCCCCGGTCAGCAGCGCCAGCGACAGCTCCCGCAGGGACAGCGTGGAGAGAATCCCCAGCGCGGTGCGCGGCCCGACGCCGCTGACTGCGCAGAGGCGGCGGAACATCTCGCGCTCCTCGCGCGTGGAAAAGCCGAACAGCTCCATGCCGTCCTCGCGCACGGACAGATGCGTGTATACGCGAAAACGCTCGCCCATGGCAGGCGCGGCCGCTACGGTCGCATGGGAGCAGGCCAGCAGAAAGCCGACGCCGCCCGCGTCAATGACCAGTTCTCCCGCGCGCTTTTCCGCCACGCGCCCCTCGATATGTGCAAACATGCGCCTTCCTCCGCTCGCCCTTATTGTATCTTAAACAGCTGCCGCTGACGCGCCGAGTGCGCGTGCGTAATCGCTGCGGCCAGCCCGTCCGCCGCGTCGTCCGGCCGGGGAACCTCCGAGAGGCCCAGCAGCATTTTGACCATCATCTGCACCTGCCGCTTTTCCGCCTTGCCAAACCCGACGACCGCCTGCTTGATTTGCATGGGCGTATATTCATAAAGGTTTTCCGTATATTGTGCCGCCGCCAGCAGCGCCACCCCGCGCGCTGCGCCGACGTTGAGCGCGGTGGTTACGTTGCGCGCAAAAAAAAGCTCCTCAAAGACGATATCGTCCGGCCGGTAGGTGGAAATCAGCTGCTGCACGCCCGAATAGATGGCGCGCAGCCGCACAGGGACGGGCTGCCCCGCAGGGGTGCCCAACGTCCCATACTGGATAAGCCGGTGCCGGCTGCCGTCGCTTTCAATGACGCCCCAGCCCATGGTTGCCAGGCCCGGGTCTATCCCCAAGATAATCAACGCATCGCCCCAGTTCATACAAACATTTGTTCCTTTGCTATTATCCGTGCTTTATGCCCGAATGTCAAGGCTTGGTTTTTTTTCGCGCCGGGCGCGGCGGGTCGCTCCAAAAGAAATTTCTGTATTTTTATGAATTTCTATTGCAATTTTATTCTGAATGTGATATACTCACCGCGCACAACATCAATGGGAGGCATATGCGTTATGGCAGAGAAGCAGAAAATCCTGCTGGCCTATTCCGGCGGACTGGATACGTCGATTATTATCCCGTGGCTGAAGGAAAACTACGACTGCGAGGTCATCTGCTGCGCCGCGGACGTGGGACAGGGCGAAGAGCTGGAGCCGCTGCATGAGAAGGCGAAAAAATCCGGCGCGCTGAAGCTGTACATCGAGGATTTGCGCGAGGAGTTCATTACCGACTATATCTGGCCGACGCTGAAAATGGGCGCGGTGTATGAAAAGAAGTACCTGCTGGGGACCAGCTTCGCGCGGCCGATTATCGCCAAGCGGCTGGTGGAGATTGCCAAGAAGGAGGGCTGCTCCGCCATCTGCCATGGCTGCACCGGCAAGGGCAACGACCAGGTGCGCTTCGAGCTGACCATCAAGGCTTTTGCGCCGGAGATGAAGATTATCGCGCCGTGGCGCATCTGGGACATCAAGTCGCGCGAGGAAGCCATCGATTACGCCAACGCGCGTGGCATCCCCGTGCCGGTCAGCAAAAAACGCCCCTATTCGATGGACCGCAACCTCTGGCACCTCAGCCATGAAGGCGCCGACCTGGAGTTCCCCGAGAACGCGCCGCCGGAGGATTTGTGCCTGATTTGCACGACGCCCGAAAAGGCGCCGGACAAGCCCGAAATCGTCAGCATTTCCTTTGAAAAGGGCGTACCCGTCGCCATCAACGGCGAAGCGCTCGGCGCGGTCGCGCTGATGGAAAAGGCCAACGAGCTGGCGGCGCGCAACGGCGTCGGCATCGCGGATTTGGTGGAAAACCGGCTGGTGGGCATGAAGTCGCGCGGCGTGTACGAAACGCCCGGCGGCACGCTGCTGTATGCCGCGCACGAAATTCTCGAGCAGATTACGCTGGACCGCATCACTTCCCATTACAAGGAGCAGCTCGCCATCCGCTTTGCCGAGCTGGTGTATGACGGCCAGTGGTTTACCCCGCTGCGCGAGGCGCTCTCCGCCTTTGCCGACAGCACGCAGCAGACCGTGACCGGCGAAGTGAAGGTGAAGCTGTACAAGGGCAACGTCATCCCGCAGGGGGTCACCTCCCCGTATTCGCTCTATTCCGAGCGCATTGCGACCTTCGGCGACAGCCAGGAGCTGTACAGCCACAAGGACAGCGAAGGCTTCATCAACCTGTTCGGGCTGCCGATGAAGGTACGCGCGCTGATGGAGGAGGGCAAGCTGTGAGCGCCAAGCTGTGGGGCGGTCGGTTTGAAAAGGCCACGGCAGGCATTGTGGACGCGTTTAACGCGTCCATTGCCTTTGACCAGCGCCTTTTCCGGCAGGATATCCGCGGTTCCATCGCCCATGCCACCATGCTGGGCGAGCAGGGCATCATTCCGCAGGCCGACGCCGACCGGATTGTGGAGGGCCTGCGCGGCATCCTCGCCGATGCGGAAGCCGGCAGGATTCAATGGCGGCAGGACGCGGAGGATATCCATATGAACGTGGAGGCGCTCCTGACCGACCGCATTGGCGAGGCGGGCAAGCGCCTGCATACGGGCCGCAGCCGCAACGATCAGGTGGCGCTGGACATGCGCCTGTATACCATGGACGCCTGCCTGGAGATGAAGGCGGGCGTGGAGGCGCTGTGCGAGGCGCTGCTGCAGACGGCCGAGGCGCATCTGCAGACGATGATGAGCGGCTATACGCATCTGCAGAAGGCGCAGCCGATTACGCTGGCGCATCACCTGATGGCGTATGTGCAGATGTTTCTGCGGGACAGGGAGCGCTTTGCGCAGGCCCATGCGCGCGCAGCAGTCATGCCGCTGGGCTCCGGCGCGCTGGCGGGCACGACGTATCCGCTCAACCGCGGCCGCGTGGCGGAACTGCTCGGCTTTCCGGCCGTCACCCAGAACAGCCTGGACGGCGTATCCGACCGGGACTTTGCGCTCGATTTTCTGTACGCCGCTTCCGTGACGATGATGCACCTTTCGCGCTTTTGCGAGGAGCTGTGCCTGTGGTCTTCGCAGGAGTTTTCCTATGTCGTCATGGACGACGCCTATTCGACAGGCTCGTCCATCATGCCGCAAAAGAAAAACCCGGACGTGGCGGAGCTGGTGCGCGGCAAAACGGGCAGGGTCTACGGCGACCTGCAGGCGCTGCTGGTCACGCTCAAAGGGCTGCCGCTGGCGTACAACAAAGACATGCAGGAGGACAAGGAGGCGCTCTTCGACGCGCACGATACGCTGTCCATCTGCCTGAAGGTCTTTACGGCCATGTTTGAAACCCTCACCTTCCGCACGGAACGCATGGAGCGCGGCGCGGCGGAGGGCTTTGCCAACGCGACGGACGCGGCGGACTACCTCGTCCGGCACGGGCTTGCCTTCCGGGACGCGCACGAGGTCGTGGGACGGCTGGTCGCCTACTGCGTGAAGGAGAACAAGGCCCTGCTGGATTTGCCGCTGGAAACGCTGCAAACCTTTTCACCGGCGTTTGAAGCGGACGTGTTCGAGGCGATTTCCCCGCAGGCGTGCGTCGCGCTGCGGAATCTGCCGGGAGGTCCCGCGCCGGAGGCGGTCAAGGCCGCCATTGCGGCGGCGCGCGAAGCGTTGGCATCGTGACGGGGAGCGTCCGCGCTGCAAGGCTGCGGACGCTTTCCGGCGGGAAAGGTTCTCCGGCGCCCGGGCGGCTGTCCCTGGAGCAGGCGCCCGGCGCCCCCGCTCAAACAATTTCCGGGTTTTTTCAGGAAGCCCTTGCAAAACGGCGTAAAATGCGCTATACTTATTGCCGTTGGTTCTCCTGGGTGTGGCGCAGTTTGGTAGCGTGCTTGAATGGGGTTCAAGAGGCCGGAGGTTCAAATCCTCTCACCCAGACCATTGAAAGCCCTTGCAAACCGTTGATTTGCAAGGGTTTTCTTTATCTCCGATTATTTGCTTATCATTCCTCCTAAATCCCGCTTACATCTCGCTATGACTAACCCGGTGACTAACTGAGGAGGGGGCCCCGAAGGGCCCTTTTTTCACTCGACCCCGTATAGTTTCTGATGCCACTTCTTGGCGGCGTTGTGGCCGGCAGAGTGAGCGTCCTTCAGAATTTCCAGCCGCTCTCCATCGGTCAAACCGTCCCATATGCCGCCGTTTTCCACCAGGTACTCCTGGTAGCCCATTTTGTACTGGAGCAGCCAGTTGTCCATGTCCGCCTCGCTCACCGTGTAGGTCACACCGGAGGACGTGTAGCTGGTATTGGGATGCGGCAGGGCAGAATCGTTGCCTGTGGCCTCCCATACGGCCGTTGCCCGCTGCATGTAGAGCTGATCGCCGTCGGCCTTGAAGGTCGGGGCCAGCCTGTCCATTGCCGTGGGTATAGCCAGGTAGGCGCCCTCGTACAGTGCATTGGTTGCGATGTCCACGCCCGCCACGTATTTCTGATTGTAGGCTGCCGCCGCCTCGTTGGCCTCCAGAGCTACGGCGATCATTTCCTTGCGCACCTCGCTGGTCAGCGCGTATTTCTCCTCGGGGGTCAGCGTGTCGTTGGCATTGATGATTTCAATGCGGTCGTATCCATCGGATAGGAAGGCTTTGGCATCTGCAATCACGCCGCCCTTGTGCGTCAGATCATAGGCCTCCTGGTAGGCGGCCTTCTGCTCCTCCTCGGTCAGCCCTCGCCGCAGCATATTCGCCGGCCGGTTGTTCTTGGCGGCATCCGTCACCTGAGTCAGGAAGGCCGCGTTATCATACACGCAGCTGAGCACATCATTGCTGATAAGCGGGTCGCTGGTAAAACGTTTCTGGATGGCCGTCTTGGTCGCTTCCCAGCCTCCCAGTTCGCCGGAGCTGTTTTTGGAGAGAGCCGGAACGGCCATCTGCCCCAGGAATCCGGTATACTGCTCTGCCAGGTACTGCACGTTCAAGGGGGACATTCCCAGTACACGCCCAGCAGCCACGAACACGCCGGGGGTTTCCTCAGTGTACTGCGTAGTCACGTCCCAGTCGCTCATGTAGCTGGGCACGATGCGGCTGCCGTACCAATTCCTGTTCCGGCCCACAGCGAGCAGCGGCTCGAAAATCGTACCGCTGCCAGATGGGTTCAGGTTGTCCACGATGGTGTTGGCGATGGCTGCAATGTCAATCACCATTTCATCCGTTGTGCCGCTCCACATGGCGTTGGTCATTGCCCCGTGGATTGCGTAGGTCAGGGGGTCCTGCGCCAGCGGGATGCGAATCAGGGGCTGCTGGCCCAGCAGATTCTTGGCAAAGTTCGGGAAATACAGATGCTGGGATTTCAGGTCGTCGCTCATCAGGGCGAACGCTTCCTTCTCCTCGTCGTCGGAGTATTTCAGCAGGATGGCGGCGCTAATTGCGCTGAACAGAGCCGTGTTAACCACCGTTTTGGCGAACCGCTGAACAGCTCGCCCGCGCTCAGCCTGGGTGACAGACCGCCCAGTACGGTACACGCCCTGCATACTCGCCCCCAGGAAGGGGATAAGCTGCTTCAGCACGCTCGCCGTGCCGCTGTTGCCCATGCGGGCAAAGTCCACGGTGGCATCCTGCGCAGCGAGGAAGGCCTCCGTCCTGCCCTCGCTGGTGCTCGTATCATGCTTGCCGTACTTGTACTCCGCAAAGCGGCTGGTCTGCTCGATAATCTCATTCAGCCTGGAGAAGGTGAGCGTGTTCCACACCTTTTTCCCGGCCCATTTGGCGGCGTTTCCAACCGTGGACGTGCTGTAGCCTTTGTAAAGGGCGGAGCGATAGTCGCCCGCACCCTTTTTTGTACCGGCCTCGATGCGTGTCCACCCGCCGCCGCCCAGGGCTACATAGTCCTGGTACTCGCCGTTCCTGCGCCACACGTCGTAGGCGGCCCGGAGCCACCGCGCCAGGCCTGTGCCGTAGTTACTGGCCCAGGAGCCGTAATTGACGGAGTTCTGGAAGTCGCGCATGAAGTTACGCACGGTGAACACGGGGTTGCTTCCGGTGGTCAGCCGGGTCATGGTCCGGGTGATCTTGCCCAGGGTGGCCCACAGCTTGTTGCTGCTGCCGCTGCCATCCCGCTGGGAGGCCAGGAGCTTGTACAGCTCCGGTTCAAACATCTCGTAGTACCCCAGGCTGCCGTCTGCCCGCTGTACGGTCACAACATTGGCCATGTTTGTGCCGGTCTGCGGTACCCATTGGGTCTGCCGGGCGCCTACCAGATCGATTACCTGCTGGAATATGTCGGCATCCGTGTGGCCGGCCAGCAGCTGGGCGAGCTGGGCCCGCAGCTCGCTTACATTCACGCTCACCTGGTGCATGTCTGGGGTAATCTCACGCCCAAAGGCGCCCAGGCCTTCGTTCTGGTGGTAGGCGTTGTCCCAGGCCAGCGCAGCGTTGTTTGCGCTCACCATCGCGACTACGCTGTCCACCATGCTCACGAAACTGTCCATCGGGTTAACGATGTCCTCGGTGCTGCCGACAGCCCGCTTGATGCGGTAGGTCTTGCTGTTCCCCCTGTTCGATTTCCCGCCATCTTTTACACGGAAGGTTGGAACATAGTGGGGGTACATGGCGTTCATCTTGTCAAAGTCAGCCTGGCTCAAATAGCCGGTATCCACCAGGAAGGCCTGCAGAAATTCCCTGCGGAAGGCCTGAAACTCCTGTTCGGCTGCCGCCACTTCGGGGTGATTCTGCCGCACATCGTGAATCAGTTTCTGCCGTTGTGCTGGGGTGATGCTCACCATGTCGAATACGGGTTTGTCCTGCGCATCACGGTCAAGGGAGTGCAGGGCCAGCATGTATTCATTGAGCAGCCCGGCGTCCCTGGCCCTCAGGCCCACGCGCTCAAATCGGGCGGCCAGGCTCTCGCCGGTCACGCTCCAGTTAGCATCCGTCAGGTTCTCCGTCAGGATAGCGTATGCCCTGCGGCTGGCGAAATTTTTCATCAGAGCATTGGCGCGTACATCCTGGTTGAGGGGCACCCGATTCTGCCCCGTGGCCTCCCGGATAGCGGCATTGACAGGTTCCGCTGCGGCGGTATCGTCGACGTGCTTGGAGATCAGCGCCTGCAGCTGGACGCGGATGCTTCCGGGCCTCGAGGCCCTGCTCTTGTCCACAATGGTTGCACCGATGCGGTCATTCACCGTGGCGTTCAGCCATATCCGAAGCTGCCGGGCGGCCCTGTGGACAGGCTTGTGCAACCCCGCCTGCCGCAGCCGGGCTTCAAACTGGTCTACGAAGGCATCTCCGGCAAACTGTCGCGCCAGTTCCTCGCTTTCCATGTATCGCCAGCCAAACTCCGCAAAGGCTTCACCCGGCAATTCCGCAGGGGTGTAGTTGGCGGCGAAAACCGGGTCGAGGCTGTTCGCCATGTTTGTCGTGCCGGTCATGTTCAGCCGCTCTGCCAGGTAGTGGAACACCTCGTGCATGGTCACGGTGTAGTTGCCCGCCTGGCTGGAGCGCACGGCAATGTACCTGGCCCGGGTTTCGTAGTAGCCCGCAACGGCTTGGGGCACATGGTTCATGCGTTTGGTGCCCACGGCATCGCCCAGTCCCAGAGCTCTCACCAGGTCTTTGGCAATCCTTGCGGGGCTCTGCTTGGGTGCGCCCTTCGGGGTAGAAGAAACACCCTGCGGCGGCGGCTGCTGCGGGGTGTTCTTGCTATATTTTAAGGTCTCTCGAATTTGGCTCGGATTGCTGCCTGCGCTTGCTTGGCCCGGCGTTCCGCTACTCGGCGTTTCGATTCCGCTTCCTCCTTCGCTGCCATCTCCGGGTTTTTCCACTCCCACGGGTCCTCGTTCAGCAAGGTTGCGCAGCGCGTTTCCATCGACGAATCGGGGACGCTGGCCGAAGGGGACATCGTTGTTCCATTTCGAGTATCCATCAATGGTTCCTCCGTTCTTCATCGCTTCATAGGTCGCTTCTACGCCGCCGTTATTCACATCAAACAAATACTTGGGTGGCAGGTATCTGCCGTTAGACAGGAAACGGTTCAGCCCTCGGCCAATGGCCTTGTTGCCGTCCAGTTCCATGTAATGCAGGTTAATGGA
This sequence comes from Candidatus Avichristensenella intestinipullorum, assembly GCA_018713305.1. Classification (GTDB taxonomy): domain Bacteria; phylum Bacillota; class Clostridia; order Christensenellales; family Aristaeellaceae; genus Avichristensenella; species Avichristensenella intestinipullorum. The sequence continues at coordinate 4,004 of DVFI01000045.1, read as the reverse complement.
ATACCCAGCATCAAGGTAGGGCTGGATGGTCTTTTCCACGGAGCTTTGTTTTCCTCTCACGATGGGAAGTACCACATTGTCGCCAAGTGCAACGGCTCGTGCCTGCATCTTCTTCCACACCAAGCGACTTTCGTTGTGCAGATAGCTGCTGTTCAGACCGCCGTCAAACTCCGGCAGACGTGCCTTCACATCGTCGCTGTCCAGCACACGGCTTCCGTACTCCCGGCTGATGGGGTCTACCAGTGCGCTGCTCTTACCGGCAGCAGGCGGGCCAATCACCACATCCAGACGCTTCTCCTGCTTTACGGGCCCAGTATACTGCACCTCGCCTTTACTGTCAAGCACGGCACTTCCGCGATCCATCAGCTCGTCCAGCACATCGTTTTGCCCGGATGCCCCGCAGGGCGTCCGCGTGTCAGGCGAGCCATCCGCGCCCTGGCCTCTTGGGACCACCCGCCGGCTGAGCGCCGGCGTTTCTCTGCGCCAGCCTGTCGGGCGTTTCTGCACGGCGCCCGTGTCTTTCGCTCCAGCCCCTGAGAGAGCGGGCGGAGCATGCAGGCGCATGCCGGCTGTGCGGCAGGCAATGGCAAAGGGCGCGCCCTCTCCTGGCCGTATCACCTCTGTCGGGATATCCGTCTTCGCCGCTTCCTTCGCGCGAAAGGCGCGCGACTCCCCTCTGCTTCTGCCCTGCACCCATGCGCCCGGGTCCCCTATCGTGCGCGGCGGAGCGTCTTCCCTGTCCCCCGCCTTTTTTCTTTGCACGCAAAAGGGCATGATTCCCTCCTGGAGGAAATCATGCCCCTGGTCAGCGTTCCGACGGAGCCGGAAGCTTTTCTCACACGATGTTTCCGTTTACGCCTGCTTTTCCAGAATCGCCGCATGCGCAGCCGCCAACCGCGCGATCGGCACGCGGAACGGAGAGCAGCTGACGTAGTTGAGGCCCGCCCGATGGCAGAACATGACGCTGGACGGATCGCCGCCGTGCTCGCCGCAGATGCCCAGCTTGATGTCGGGGCGGGTCTGACGGCCCAGCTTCGCGGCCATCTCCACGAGCTTGCCCACGCCGTTCTGGTCCAGACGGGCGAAGGGATCGCTTTCGAAGATCTTCTTGTCGTAGTACGCGCCCAGGAACTTGCCCGCGTCGTCGCGCGAGAAGCCGAAGGTCATCTGCGTCAGGTCGTTGGTGCCGAAGGAGAAGAACTCGGCTTCCTTGGCGATTTCGTCGGCGGTGACGGCCGCGCGCGGAATCTCAATCATGGTGCCGATCATGTACTTCACCTGCTCGCCGCGCTCGGCAAAGACCTTGGCGATGGTGTCTTCCACAATCTTCTTCACATAGGCCAGCTCCTTCACCTCGCCGACCAACGGAATCATGATTTCCGGCACGATATCCAGGCCCGTTTCCTTCTTGACGTTCAGCGCCGCTTCGATGACCGCGCGGGTCTGCATCTCGGCGATTTCCGGATACGTCACGGACAGGCGGCAGCCGCGGTGACCCATCATGGGGTTGAACTCATGGAGCGAATCAATCTTGGCAACGATGTGCTCGGACGTGGTGCCCAGCTCCTTGGCAATCGCCTCGATTTCCTCGGTCATGTTCTTCTGCGGCAGGAACTCATGCAGCGGCGGGTCCAGGAAGCGGATGGTCACCGGACGGCCTTCCATGGCCTTATAGATGCCCTCGAAGTCGCCGCGCTGCATCGGCAGGAGCTTGGCAAGCGCGCTGCGGCGCTGCGCCTCGGTGTCGGCGAGAATCATCTCGCGCACGGCGCTGATGCGGTCGGCGTCGAAGAACATGTGCTCCGTCCGGCACAGGCCGATGCCCTCCGCGCCGAAGCGAACCGCCTGGGCGGCGTCGCGCGGGGTGTCGGCGTTGGTGCGGACCTTCAGCTTGCGGGCGGCGTCGGCCCACTGCATCAGGCGCGCAAAGTCGCCGGACACGGAGGCTTCCACCGTGGCAATCTGCTCGCCGTAGACATTGCCGGTCGAACCGTCAATGGACAGGAACGCGCCCTCGCGATAGGTCACGCCGTCCACGGTCAGGGTCTTGTTTTCCTCGTCAATGCGCAGCGCGCCGCAGCCGACGACCGCGCAGCGGCCCATGCCGCGAGCCACCACGGCCGCGTGGCTGGTCATGCCGCCGCGGGCGGTCAGGATGCCCTGGGAAACGTCCATGCCCTCGATATCCTCGGGCGTGGTCTCATTGCGCACCAGCAGCACCTTCATGCCGTTCTGCGCGGCCTCGGTCGCGGCCTCGGCGGTGAAGAAGATTTGGCCGCAGGCGGCGCCGGGGGAAGCCGGCAGGCCCTGCGCGATGGGCTTGGCAGCCTTGAGGGCGGCGGCGTCGAAATTCGGATGCAGCAGGGTATCCAGCTGCTTGGGCTCCACCTTCAGGACGGCTTCTTCGGGGGTAATCATGCCCTCGTCCACCAGGTCCACGGCGATTTTCAGGGCCGCGGCGGCGGTCCGCTTGCCGTTGCGGGTCTGGAGCATGTACAGCTTGCGGTTTTCAATGGTGAACTCCATATCCTGCATGTCGCGGTAATGCTTTTCCAGGATATTGGCGGTCTTGACAAACTGCTCGTACACCTCGGGCATCGCCTCGGCCAGCGTGGCGATGGGCTGCGGGGTGCGCACGCCGGAGACGACGTCCTCGCCCTGGGCGTTGATGAGGTACTCGCCATAGAGTTTATTCTCGCCGGTGGAGGGGTTGCGCGTAAAGGCCACGCCGGTGCCGCACTCGTTGCCCATGTTGCCAAACACCATGGACTGCACGTTGACCGCGGTGCCCCAGTCGCCGGGGATATCGTTCATGCGGCGGTAGTAGATGGCGCGGGGGTTATCCCAGGAGCGGAAGACCGCCTTGATGGCCTCCATCAGCTGCACGCGGGGCTCCTGCGGGAAGTCCTCGCCTTTTTCCTGCCTGTACAGGGCCTTATACTGCGCGACCAGCTCCTTCAAATCCTCGGCGGTCAGCTCCGTATCGAACTTGACGCCGCGGTTTTCCTTCATCTCATGCAGCAGCGCTTCAAACTTGCCCTTGTCCACTTCCATCACGACGTCGGAGAACATCATGATGAAACGGCGGTAGCTGTCATAGGCAAAGCGCTCGTTCTGGGTCAGACGCGCCACGGCCTGCACGGCCACGTCGTTGAGGCCCAGGTTCAAAATGGTATCCATCATGCCGGGCATCGACGCGCGCGCGCCGGAGCGGACGGAGACGAGGAACGGATTGTTGATGTCGCCAAACTTCTTGCCGCTGATGGCTTCGGTCTTTTCCAGCGCCTCGAAAATCTGCGCCTGGATTTCATCAGCAATCTTCTGCCCGTCCTGATAGTAACGGGTGCAGGCTTCTGTGGTCACGGTGAATCCCTGCGGGACCGGCAGGCCCAGCGAACTCATCTCTGCCAGGTTCGCGCCCTTGCCGCCGAGCAGATTGCGCATGCCGGCATTTCCCTCTTTGAACAAATAGACGTATTTGGTTGCCATTCCCTCTTCTCCTTCACTTGCTTCTCTTATGGTGTATATTTTCCAACAACCAATTGATTATACACCAGTTTCCAGCACATGGCAAGCGTTTGGCCATCCCCAAACGGAAATATTCGTCAATTTGTACCAGTTTTGCGGTGTTTTCGGTCTTTTCAACCGCCGCCACGGTATCAGGCGACCGGAAACATCCGTCCGCCCGCATGCGCGCGTCAAACGTGTCGCGTTCGGAGATGCGCCCGCCGCGCAGGAGGCAGCGGGCGACGGAGAGGCGTTGTTCTTCTCCGCAGAAAACCCCTTGGGGGAGGCTTGGAGGGCCGAAGCCCTCCAAATACAATCCGAACCCGGCGACATGCGCGGCGGGTTCGGAAGCCTTGCGCAGCAAGGTTTCAGACCGCCGACAAAGGGGCTGTTTTCGAGAGGAAGCAGCCCCTTAACGCATAGGGTAAGGCGTAAAAAAGGAAACGAAACGCCCTGGCGATGCGTTTCATGTTCTGCACGGCGGCGGTGAGGAAGGA
>DVFI01000044.1 GCA_018713305.1 Candidatus Avichristensenella intestinipullorum | reverse complement strand
GGTACGACGATTCTCTGCGCGGGGCTGGCGAGCTATGCCTTTTCCCGATATCGGTTCAGGTTTCGCTTTTCGCTGCTCATGGTGATTCTCGGCACGCGCCTTCTTCCTCCCATTGTTTCGCTCATCCCGATTTATCTTTCCTTCAACCGCCTCGGTCTCATTGATACCCGAACCGGTCTGGTGATCATCTATACCGCGCTGAACCTTCCCTTCGGAACCTGGCTTCTCAAATCGTATATGGACAGCATCCCCGTGGAGCTGGAGGAATCCGGGCGTGTGGACGGATGCACGCAGCTGCAGTCCATTGTCCATATTCTGATGCCTTTGGTAGCGCCGGGTCTGGTCGCCGTAGCCATTTTCGTTTTCAGAAGCGCATGGAATGAATTTATGTTCGCCTTTATTTTCTCCAGCACCCGTGCGCGGACGCTTCCCATCCGCATTGCGGAAACGGTGGGGGAAATGGGCATTTACTGGACCGACATGGCGACGCTCGCCGTCATCCTGATGGTCCCCGCGCTGATTTTCAGCTTCTTTATGCAGAAAAACCTGGTCAAGGGATTGACTGCGGGCGCTTTGAAGTAATCGAAAGGAGAAAGGATATGAACACGGACGCACTTTTCGGCATTGCAGGCAAACATGCTATCGTCACAGGCTCTTCCAGAGGTATCGGGCGCGCCTGCGCGCTCTATCTGGCACAGGCGGGCGTCTCCGTAGCCGTCAATTACCGAACCGACCTGGACGCCGCGGAAGAGACGCTCGCGCAGATTCGTGCCGGGGGAGGAAACGGCGTCGTCATCCAGGCAGACGTCTCCACGCCCGAAGGCGTGCGGCAGCTTTGTCAGGCCGCGGAGGAAAAGCTCGGCCATATCGACATTCTGGTCAGCAATGTCGGCATCGGCAGCAAAATGACCGCGGAGGAATTGTCCTGCGAAGAGTTCCTGCGCGTGCTGCAGACCAATCTGTTTTCCCATGCCGAGGCTGTCAAGCAGCTCCTGGCAGGCATGAAAGCGCGCCGCTGGGGCAGAATTATCTGCATTTCCTCCGTGGTCGGCCGCTCCGGCAAAGCGTTCATCGGCACTTCGCCCGCTTATGCGGCCGCCAAGGGCGCGCTGATTTCCTATACCCGTTCGCTTGCCAGAGAATGCGGGCCCTACGGCATCACCGCCAATTCGATTTGTCCGGGGTGGATAGACTGGCCCGGCAAAAACCGCCCTGTCACAGAGGCGTTTCGGGCTGCGGCCATCCGGGAAATGCCGGTCGGCCGCACCGGTACAGCGCAGGACGTGGCGGGCGCTGCGGTCTTTCTCGCCTCGAATCTGGCGGAATATGTAAACGGCGTCGCCCTGGATGTAAACGGCGGATTGTACATGGCATAGCCTGCCGACGGCAGTTTTGACAACATCCATGACAACCAAGCGGGAGGGTTACCATGAAAATTACCGGAATTCAGGCATATCCACTGTCTGTACAGTTTCAGCGGCCTCAGGTAACGTCTCAATCGGCGTACCGCAAGGTTTCCATATGCCTTGTCCGCATCGATACGGACGAGGGCATCTATGGCGTGGGGGAATCGCTGGCGCGTTTCGGCGCGCAGGCGTATGCAGCGCTGATTGAGGGGCTGCTGGCCCCCACTCTTATCGGCCAGGACCCGCTGTCCGTGACAAAACACTGGGATACCATGAGAAACACACTCAACGGCCGCTCCGGCGGCATCCTCTTTGAGGCCATCGCGGGCATCGACATAGCGCTGTGGGACATTCGCGGGAAGGCGCTGAATGCGCCGATATGGATGCTGCTCGGAGGCAAGGTGCGCGATCGCGTCCCCGTGTATGCGTCGTCCATTTATGGTGGACTCGGACATCCATGCCGCGGCCGACAGAATCATCGCCGCCGGCTTTAGGAACCTGAAGCTCAAATGCGGAGGCGATATCGACGCGGAAATTGCGCGGATTGCAAAGCTGCGCAAGTACATCGGGCCGGAATATGGAATCATGGTAGACGCCAACTATATTTTCAGCGAGTATCAGGCGCTTCGATTCGCAGAGTTGGCGGCAGAGCATCATATCCTGTGGTTTGAAGAGCCGATTCAGCCGGAAAACAGGCGCGGCTATTGCCGGCTGTCCAGGAAATCGCCGATTGCGCTGGCGGCAGGCGAATCGGAATTTACCGCGCATGATTGCACTGACCTGTTTGTCGAGGGCGCGGTTCAGTTTATCCAGCCGGATATCAGCCGCTGCGGCGGCATCACCGAATGCCAGCGCGTTGCGGTAGCGGCGGACGCGTTCGGAATTCAGTACGCGCCGCATGTCGGATTCTCCGGCGTTGTCTGCGTGGCAGCCAGCCTGCATCTGGCCGCAGCATCCAGAAATCTTGCGTTTCAGGAATGTATGATAACCCCCAATGCCTTGCGCGAGGAGCTGGCAGTCAACCCATACGGCCTGTATACGCAGGTGCAGGACGGCACTGTCGCCATTCCGGAAGGCCCGGGCCTTGGCATTGAAATCGACTGGAACGCCGTGGAAAGGCTATGGGACCGGTAGGCGGGGCCGGTTCCTGGCGGCCGCGCGGGGCGTTCTGACCGCCGGCGGCGCGGCCGTCCCGCTGCGCCTTGCTGGACGGCGCCGGGACAGGGGCTTTGGGAACATGCACAAAACGGACGCATGCGCGTCTGTTCAGACCGTCGACAAACCCCATTGGGGAGGCTTGGCGGGCCGAAGCCCTCCAAATGCAATCCGAACCCGGCGACATGCGCGGCGGGTTCGGAAGCCCTGCGCAGCAAGGTTCAGCATATCACACTTCTGCGGGGATGCAGGAAGGGGCGGCCAGCCCCTTCCTATCTCATCCGCAGCGGCGCGTGTACGCCGCCAGGAGCGGCTGCAAGCCGCTTCCGCTATCATGTTCCGGCCGTGCGCTTCGCAAACAGGAACATGATGTCCCCTTCGCTGCAAGGCTGCTCCCAGCCTTGCAGCGAAAGACCGTCGACAACACGTTGTCGACGGTCTCAGAC
>DVFI01000043.1 GCA_018713305.1 Candidatus Avichristensenella intestinipullorum | reverse complement strand
CCGCCGCAAATATTGCAATTTGATTTTCGTCCTCCTTGCGTTTTTTTTTGCCGCGTGGTATTATAAGCGCGCACCAGGGGGAGATACGAATGCAGAAGCATATCTATATTCTGGCCACGGGCGGAACCATCGCGGGCGTGGGAGAGGCGGGCGCGACGGAGGGCTATGCGTCGGGCGTGCTGCCGGTGGAGGCGCTGCTGTCCGGTCTGCCGCGCCTGCCCCGGATGGCGGAGGTCACGGGAGAGCAATATGCCAGCCTCAACAGCGACGATATCACCCAGGCCATCTGGCTGGATATGGCGCGGCGGCTGGACAGCCTGGCCTTATCCGACCGCTACGACGGCTTTGTCATCACCCATGGCACGGACACCCTGGAGGAATCCGCCTACTTTTTCCATCTGGCGCTGCGCACGGACAAGCCCGTGGTCATCACGGGCGCCATGCGTCCGGCGACGGCGACCAGCGCGGACGGCCCGCTGAACCTCTACCAGGCGGTGGCGCTGGCCGCCAGCGAGGAAGCGCGCGGCCACGGCGTGCTGGTGGTGTTCAACGAGGGCATCTACTCGGCGCGCGATGTGCGCAAGGGCAACACGTTCCGCACCCACGCGATTACCGGCGGGGACATGGGCTCTCTGGGGCTGATGCGGGACGAGCGCCCGGTGTTCTACCATGCCTCGCTCAAGCGCCATACCGCGCGCACCTGCTTTGACCTGTCCGGCGTGGAAAGCCTGCCCACCGTGGCCATCGCCTATTTCCACGTGGACGCGCAGCCGGATATCCTCACGCAGCTGGCCCGCACCCACGACGGGCTGGTGGTGGCGGGCGCCGGCGACGGCATCGTCAGCCTGCGCTGGGAAGCGCGGATGCGCCAGCTGTGCGCGCAGGGTGTCCCCATTGTGCGCGCCACGCGCGTCCCGGACGGCGCGGTGTTCCGCAACGCGGGCATGTCGGACGACGACATGGGCACCATTGCCGCCGACACGCTTTCTCCGGAAAAGGCGCGCGTTTTGCTGATGCTGGCGCTGGGGCGCACGCGCAATCCGGCGGAAATTCAGCAAATGTTCCTGCAATACTGACGGCGCGCGCCGCGCCGGCGCATTGCTTCCGCCCGCATGGCCGTGCGGCTGCGGCGCTGTGCCCGGAGCGAATGCGCATAGCGCAAAAGAGGACAAACAGGGTCGCATTCTTTGTGCGAAGTGCTGATTCTTTCTTTTTCTCCTGAAAATGGAAACTTTTCATCCCTTTCGCTGCGTCTAACCAACAGAGCGCTTGCTCATGCAGGGCTGCTTGCCATCTCAACGCAGGAACATACCCGCGCCTTCCCCCTGCGTTGCGCCGTCAGGCAGGGCATGCCGGGCTGCGCAAACGGATGGCGGGAGGTGGCCAAATCCATGCGCAAAGGGATTGTGGTGCTGCTATCTCTGTGCGCGCTGGCGCTGGCGGCGGGCATTGTCATGGCGCTGGTTTTGCAGGGCGGGTAACGGATACGGGTGAGCCTATGACGGAAATGATGGAACCGGCGCTTCAACTGGCGCAGAAAATACGCGGCCGTCTCTCGGCGCTGGCGCCCCGGCTGGTGCTGCGCGCGGATGCCGGCGCGGAGCTGCTGTTTGACAGCGGGCGGCACAGCCTCCGCATTCTCCTCTACGGGGATACGGCGACGGTCTGCTTTGCCCGCGAAGAAGCGAACTTCGACGCTGCCGATTTGGACGCGCTGGCAGAATACACGCAGGCGTTCCTGGCAGACCAGCGCGTGGCGGTCGCGTGCGAAAGCGCGGCGGGCCAGCCGCTGTTTTCCGGCGTATGTCCCCCGGAGGCTTTGGACCTGAGCGGGCGCGCGATTGCGTCCAGCCTGCCCGGCACGCGGCCGCCGCGGCGGCTGCGGGTGTGGGTGGCGAGCTACAGCGGCCGCTATGACGCGGAGCTGACGTACGTCCGGCATGCGGACGCCTACCGGTTGGCATAAGGGACATACGCCTTTTTTCAGCCTTTCCCAATATCCTCCTTATTTTGCCGCGGCCGCCCCGACAGCGCGCCCGGCGTCCCGCCCGTGAAGAGGCCCTCCGGCCTCCGGCGGACGGGAGAGGGCGTCCCGACGGCCGGAAAACGGCCGGCGGAACGCCCTCCTTTTTTGACGGGTTGAACACGGCCGTTGCGCCCGTCCGTTTCGCCGGAAACGCTCCGGCGCCTGCGGCCTTCCCCGCTGCGGCGGCTATTGCTTCTTTTCCGCCCGCTCCACGCGCGGCAGCACGAAGAAATACAGCGCCCCGCCGACCAGGAAAATCAGCAGCACGCTCAGCACGCCCCAGGGCGAGGCCTGGCGCGCGATGGCATCCAGCGTCTCCGCGCTCGCTTCCGCCTCCACAATTCCCTGCCGGCGCATGAGCCAATCGCCGACCCACGCCACGACCCCGCCGAACAGCGCAGGGCCCATGATGGCGGAAAACTTGCCGAAAATGTCATAGAATCCGAAGAACTCGCTACTGCGTTCCTTTTCCGGCAGCATTTTGCCGAACACCGAACGCGACAGCGCCTGAATGCCGCCCTGGCTGGTGGACACCAGGATGGCCAGCACCCAGAACTGCCAGGCCTGCTGCACAAAAAAGCCAAAGACGCACACGCCCGAATAAATCAGGATGCCCACGCCCACCATGGTCTGCGCGCCAAAGCGCGCCGCCAGCCGGGTATAGACCAGCGCGAACGGAAGGCCCAGCACCTGCACCAGCAGCAGCGCCAGCAGCATCTGCGTGGCGTCAATGCCCAGCGCGCTGCCGTAGATGGTGGACATATGGATAATGGTGCCCACGCCGTCGATATAGAAGAAATAGGCCAGCAGGAAGACGAGCATGGTCTTGTTGCGGACGATGCGGCGGGCCGTGGAAGCCAGATTCTTCATGCTTTCCTTCAGCACGCCCTGACGGCGCGGCACGAAATGCGTCTGGTGCACGTTCTTCCACAGCGGAATCGTAAACACCACCCACCAGACCGCCGTGAGCCCGAACGCCACGGACAGGCACAGGTTCATGGCAATGCCCGCCAGGTTCATCAGCAGAAAAATCAGCAGCGGGATGGTGCTGCCGCCGATATAGCCCAGGCCGTAGCCCACGGTGGACACCCTGTCCATGCGCTCGTTCGTGGTCACCTCCGGCAGAAAGCTGTCGTAGTACAGGTTGGCGCCGGCAAAGCCCACGGTCGAGAGGATGTAGAGAATCAGCAGCGCCAGGCCGAGCGCCTCGGCGTTTGCGTCAACCTGAAGAAACGGGACGGGCGCCATGGCCACGCAGGCCAGCACGCCGAGAATCACAAAGCCGGTAAACAGCCGCTTTTTCCAATGCTGAAAATCGCCCAGCACGCCCAGGATGGGCGCGAACAGCGCGATAATCAGCATGGCCACGGACGTTCCCGTTCCCCACCTCGCCACGGCTTCGGTGCTGTTATGGGTCAACGATTCATAGAAGATGGGCAAAATGGTGACCACCACCACCGAATGCGCCGAATTGGCCCAGTCGTACATCATCCAGCTCTTTTCCGCCCTGGTAAGCCCTGATAGCAGTTTCATATGCATCCTTCTTTTCTGTTGCGTGATGTTGCGCCGGATATCAGCCCTCTTCCGTCCGTTTCCGGGCGGGCCGCACGTTCCCGCGCAGCCATTGGTACAGCGCCTGCGCGGCCGGGCGGGACATTCCCGGCGTCTGCGCGATTTCCTCTACGGAAGCCGCGCGCAGCGCCTCCATGGATGAAAAGCGCTTCCAGAGCGCCGCGCGCCGCTTCGGCCCCACGCCCGGCACGTCCTCCAGCCTGGAGCGGACGGTCTGCCTGGCCCGCAGCGCGCGGTGATGCGTGATGGCGAAGCGGTGCGCCTCGTCGCGCAGGCGCTGAATCAGGTGCAGCGCGGGCGAATGGCGGTCCAGCAGAATGGGCTGCTCGCATTCGGGCAGCCAGATTTCCTCCAGCTTCTTGGCCAGGCCGAACATCGGCGTCTCTCCTCCGGCCGCCTGCATCGCCCTGCGGGCAAAGGCAAGCTGCTCCGGGCCGCCGTCGATGAGAATCAAATCCGGTAGGTCGCCAAAGCCGCTTTCGGGCGGCGGCGCGCCCGCCTCCTCGCATTTTTTCCGCTCCGCCAGTCCCCGGCGGAACCTGCGTCCCAGCACCTCCTCCATGGAAGCGAAGTCGTTGGCGCCCTCGACGGTCTTGATGCGGTAATGACGGTATTCGCGGCGCGCCGGCATCCCGTTGAGAAAAACCACCATGGACGCTACGGAAAGCGTTCCCTGCGTATTGCTGATATCGAAACCCTCAATGCGGCGCGGCGGCCTGTCCAGGCCGATTGCCTCCGCCAGCGCGGCGGCCGCGCCCTGCGTGCGCTCATAAGACCTGCGCGCGCGCGCGTTGCGCTTTTCCAGCGCGTCGGCCGCGTTCTTCTGCGCCATCTGCACCAGGGCGCGCTTTTCGCCCCGCGAAGGCGCAAGCAGGCGAACCGGCCCGCCGCGCCGCTCGCCGAGCACGCGCTCCAGCGCGTCCGCGTCCTCAGGCAGCGCCTGGGCCACCACCTCGCGGGGCAGAAGCCGCCCATCCTCATAATACTGCATGAGAAAGCTGGCGATGACCTCGCCCGCCTCCTCGTCGCCTGCGCGCTCCAGCGCAAAGCTGTCCCCGCCAATCATCCGGCCGCCGCGCACATGCAGCACCTGCGCCATCGCGTCCAGCCCGTCCTGGGCCACGGCGACGATGTCGCGCTCTCCGCCGCCGGTGGAGATGGCGCGCTGGCGTTCCAGAAGCCCTTCCACGTCCCGAATGCGGTCGCGCAGCAGCGCCGCGCGCTCGTATTGCATGGCCGCCGCCGCCTCCCCCATCTCCCGCTTGAGCCGCGCCAGCACCGGCGCGGAGCGGCCCGACAGGAAAGCGACCACCTCGCGCACCTGCGCGGCGTATGCTTCCTGCGTCACCAGGCCCGCGCAGGGCGCCAGGCACTGGCCGATTTCATGGTGAACGCAGGGACGGCGGGGCTTTTGCGGGTCGGGCGGGCGGGAGCAGGTGCGCAGCGGGAAGGTCTGTCGCAGCACCTCCAGCACTTCCCGCACGGCGTTGGCGCCGATATAGGGGCCGAAGTAGCGCGCGCCGTCCTTCTGCATGCGCCGCACCAGCTCCACGCGCGCAAACGGCTCCCGTTCGTCGATTCGGATGTAGGGATAGTGCTTGTCGTCCTTGAGGAGGATGTTGTAGTACGGCTTGTGTTGCTTGATGAGGTTGCATTCCAGGATGAGCGCTTCCAGGTTGGTATCGCACAGCATGATGTCAAAGTCGTCTACCCTGGCCACCATGGCCGCCACCTTGGGGGAATGGCCCTGGCCGTGAAAATAGCTGCGCACGCGGTTTTTGAGGTTGACCGCCTTGCCGACATAGATAATCTCGCCTTCCGACCGCATCAGGTAGCAGCCGGGGCTGTCGGGCAAAAGCCGCAGTTTTTCGCGCACTTCTTCGGTCATGGTCTTTCCTCCGCCGCTTCAACGAAAACCGGCGGCGGCATCTGCCACCGCCGGCCGCGCTTCGCCGGATTATGGTTCTTCGTCTTCGTCGTCCGCTTCTTCGTCTTCCTCGTCATCCTCCAGAAAACGCGTCTGAACAATCTCGATGAGGGCTTCCATCAGCGAATCTTCCACCGGGATGAACTCTTCGATTTCTTCCCCGTTTTCGTCGGTGGAGGTTTCAATCTTCATGATATACAGGCTGTGCTCGTGCTCGCACGTCCCTTCGTCGCACGTCTCGCATTCGCACTCGTCCTCTTCCACGTCGCCCAGCACGGCAAATTCCTCGCCGTTATAAAAAAACGTATCCAGAACCTCCAGCAGCAGGCTGTTGCCGTCCTCGTCGGTAAACTCCACGATATCGCGATCTTCTTCGTTCATGGTCATCCCCCTGCGGTTTTTTATGTTTTCGTAGCTTTCCCCGGACATTATAGCAACTCAGGCCGCAAAAAGCAAGCATGAATTGCAGCTTTTGCGCAAATGGTGTACAATATTCCCGCGCAGAAGGGCTTTCCCGCGCGATTCCCCCACGCCCGCCGAAAAAGGAGGAGTGCTTATGCGGCTCATCGCGCATGCAAAGGTCAACTGGGCCCTGTCGGTGCTGGGACGCCGCGACGACGGATATCACGAGCTGGATATGCTGATGCAGTCCGTGGAGCTGGGCGACAGCCTGGAGATACGGCTGGACGAAGAGCTGACGCTGACGCTGCACGGCGGTCCGCGCGTGCCCTCGGGCGATGGCAATCTGGTGCTCCGCGCGGCCCGGCGCCTGCGCGAGGCGGCGGGCGTCGCGCAGGGCGCGCGCATAACCATGAAAAAGCGCATCCCCGTAGGCGCGGGCCTCGGCGGCGGCAGCGCGGACGCGGCGGCGGTATTGCTGGGGCTCAACGCGCTGTGGAACCTGCACATGGGCTGGCAGGACCTGCGCGCGCTGGCCAGGAGCCTGGGCTCCGACATTCCCTTCTGCATGGTGGGCGGCCTCAGGCGCGTGCGCGGCACGGGCGAACAGCTGGAAGCGCTGCCCTGCGGCGCTCCGTTCCATCTGGTCATCGTGCAGCCCTGCGCGGGGCTTTCCACCCCCAAGGTATTCGCGGCCTACGACGCGCTGGCCGTCCGGCCGCGCAACCCGGACATCGAAGCCGCCGTCGCCGCGTTGGCGCAGGGCGACCCGGCCGCGCTCGCCCGGGCCATGGGCAACGCGCTGACCCCCGCTTCCGTGCCCATTCGGCCCCAGATTGCCATGGCGGCGCAGACGCTGGAGCACTTTGGCGCGCTGCGCGCGGAAATGACGGGCAGCGGCTCTGCGGTCGTCGGCCTTTTCGCCAACGCGCAGGACGCCGACTTCGCCTGGCGGCAGTGCATCGCGCTCTGGCCCAAGTCCTATCTGACCCGCACCACCGACCGCGGGGTATCGCTGTGCCCCTGACGCGCGGCGCGAACCGCACGGACGGGCAGGCGCCGGTGTTTGTCGGAAAACGCCCATATTTTTGCCAGATTCCTTGACAAATACGGAAAACATGCTATAATACCTTTCTATATCAGGAGGTGATAAGGTCGCATGGACCATGCAAGTTGCGACGACGGTATTCCCCGACAAAGCATATCCGGACAGTGGAAGGCGCCTGCGCGGAGCATTTTCAAGCGTGTTTTGCGGGAGTAGGTGTTTTTTTCTTGCTCTTTTTTCACCCCTTGCCCGGGCGCATCCATCAAGAAGGAGAATATGCATATGACCCATTATTGGCCCAGTTTGCTGGCGATGCTGTTCTGTATCGTCATGTCCGCTTTCTTTTCCGCGTCGGAAACCGCCTTTTCCTCGCTCAGCAGGACCCGTCTTCAGGTGCTGGCGGAGGCCGGCAACCGCAAGGCGCTTCTGACGCTGAAGCTGTCCGAGAACTATGACAAGCTGCTTTCCACCATCCTCATCGGCAACAACATCGTCAACATCGCCGTGGCGTCCATCGGCACGCTGGTGTTTGTGCAGCTATACGGCGATATCGGTGCGACCCTCTCCACGGTCGTGGTAACCATTGTGGTGCTGATTTTCGGCGAGGTGACGCCGAAAAGCATCGCGAAGGACTTCCCCGAAAAATTCGCCATGTTCAGCGCGCCCCTCCTCAACCTGCTTGTCCTGCTCCTGACGCCCGTCAATTTCCTGTTTGCGCAGTGGAAACGGCTGGTGTCCCGGCTGTTCAAAGGCAGGGAAGAGGCGAAGATGTCCCAGGAAGAGCT